>JAYTOT010000001.1:0-2593 GCA_043747645.1 Pseudomonadota bacterium
ACGACTAAATTTTTTAGTTTTAGAAATACCTTCGACTCAATTAGCCCAAAAAAATTTGTTTGGTTTGGAATTTCAAAATCCCTAAATTAAGAGCATTGTTCTGCACCCATACAATGTGCCAAAGAAACTAAATAATCGTTCGACGAGCGGTTATTTAGTTTTACATATTGGCCTGTTTTCCAATGTCTTTTGCCATTGGCATCGAGGCCGCCACCGCCTGCAATAAAATAAGGTGCAGGAATTGTATATTCATGATCCCCTGCAGACATGTCAACATATGATGCAATAGTTGTTGAGTCGAGGAGCGATTTTCCACCTTCATCAATTGCTTTTAATTTGTTCATGAGGTCGGCAATTGCTGTTAAAAACACCTGACCAACACGCCAAGATTTTGGGTTTACCAGGCCATTATTATTGTCTTTGCCGCCATGCGAAACGCCACCATCGTGATACGCGCCGCCCGCATTTTCGTAAAAATAGGAATCGTTATTGTTGTGGCCAAATGCAAAGTAATTCACAACTCGAGTACGATTGAACGCAAATGCAAGGGCAATGATATCGTTTACAGCTTTGTATTTTTTAAGAAGTTCTTTTTTTCCTTCAAAATCGGCCCCTGGTTTTGGTGGTACTTTTAAATTTTGGCCTACTGGCGCAGGCACGTTTGATGCTGCCACATCGGCATCTATGCGTCGTTGGATTTCGTCTACGGCGCCAATGTGTTTGTCTAAAATAATTTGTTCGGCTTTGCCTAACGATTTTTTAAGGCGGTCCAAGTCCACTTTGTGCAAACCTGTCAAAAGTGAACGGCGCTTTTGTGCTTTTAAAAGTGCTGCAGAGGGGCCAGCGGGCGTGCCATTTTCGCTGGGAACTTGGAATGTTTCAAACAATTGTTTCCAGAGATCCATTTCAGAATCTGTTTTTAAAACGGATCCAAAGTTACCTTCTACGGCGTCTTCAATATCGCCTTGGTAGCCAATTTTTTCGAATCGAATGACAGATTCTACACTCTTAATATTTTGTGGAATTCCATTGGGATAGAGTTTGCTTGCAATTAAACCATCTAAAGATGTGTTTGGGAATGGACCCTTGTTACCTTGTGTTTCGTCCTGAATATTATAACCACGCAAGCACGATTTTATGCCGTGGTGATGCGGGTCTCCGCCATCGCCTTCATGATTACAGCGCATATCTACGCCATCAAGTATTAACAATTCAGATTTTAATGCAGCGTATTCGGGCAAATCAAACACATCCCACGGAGTGAGGCGCGTGTCTTTAATAGTGCCATTTTCGTTGCAATGCCCAAACCAATCGCTAAATTTGAGGTTTGCAAGCGATTTTGTGTAGGTGCCATCGCGTTTGGCTGCATTTGTGATTGTTTCGTAGGGGCGCCATGCCACAGGGTGAAAACCTCCTGGCATGTAAAAGAAAAGCATACGACGAGGGGGCGGAATTCCTGCTGCCAGACCTAAACGGGACTCTAGAATTTGCCAAGCAATAAGGCCAGTGAATCCGAATGTTTTAATGAGGTCACGGCGGTTCCATTTAAATTGATTCACAGCTGTGCTCCCTTAATTCTTTTCCTAAAGGTGTCGGAAAGAATAACTTCGGTAATCATTTTTCGTAAATTATATCCGCTTTTTTTGTATGATTCGTGTACGGCTCTAAATGCGCAAGAGTCGCTAGTGCCTAATTTTCGACCTACTGCATATTGCATATACTGCATGGCGTGGCATTGTGCTGCTTGATCACTTTGCGACATTAATTCTAACATTTGGGTGAGGTCAGTAAAATTACCGTTGGCATCGCGGGTGCCAGACACGCTGCCAGAAGTGTCTATGGCAAAGGTGCCAATCATCGATCTTTTTCGACCTATTGGGTCATAGGCATCAAAGGCAAATGCAATGGGATTTAAAACCGTGTGGCAGCCTTTGCAAGTGGGTGCCGAAGTGCGGACTTCAAAATTTTGCCTCTTAGATTTTTTTGAATCCGATGTAAATGGTGAGTTTACTGCATTTGCGGGCGGAGGTTCTAGGGCTTCGCATAAAAGTTTATTGAGCACCAAACTGCCCATATGGAGCGGGCGAGTGTCTCTAGTAGTGCTTCCAGCTGCAAATGCAAGCGCCGAAGTCCAGAGACCCGCGCGCTCGGTGGCTGGTAAAGTAACAGCGTCGCCTTCTGCGCCAACACCGTATATTTTTGCAAGGGTTGGGCCAACTTTAGATTGTTTCGACGAAAATAAATCTTTAAATACAGCAGTTCCAAGAACAGATTTTTTGACAAAATCGCGTATTTCTTCGCTTGCTTCAGTTTTGTAGGCAGAATTAAAATCTGTAAATCCAGCGTCTTTGGTTGAAGATTCGAGGTCGGCACCATTAATCCAATGTTTGTAAAATTCGCTGATTCCGTCGATGGCAGAAGGTTTACTCAAAAGGCGGTCCACTTGTACCACAATTTGCTCTTTGGTTTGCAATTGTCCGAGCTTTGCAGCTTCAACAGGCGTTTCCCAAAACCAGAGACTCAGATTTCAATCGAATCAGCTAAGCAATTGAGTCTTTTGTATTTTCCGCCAATCTCGAGTTGATATTGCTGA
>JAYTOT010000002.1:0-2502 GCA_043747645.1 Pseudomonadota bacterium
ATAATAAATCAGAGTCAGAGATTGACAAGGATGGCCAGAGTCCGCAGATTGCAGAGTGTCAAAATCAACAGATGACTATGCAAAAGGAAAAGGAAAAGGAAAAGGAAAAGGAAAAGGAAGAAGAGTCCGATTCTGATGATCTTGACGACAAGCACTGGTTTTTAAAATATGCAGCCCGATGGAGTGAACCAGTTGAAGCTACTGGCGCCATACTACTCAATCCCGTACAACTTGAAAAATACTTGAAATTACATTTTTGCGCAGCAGCCAGAAAAAATGCAAAATAAATTTACCATTTGCCTTTACGTTTTAACATTTTATCATTCGCCACAATTACGTAAATACAGCAGCAATCAATCAATCTATGTCGACGCCAATCGGTACGCAATGCGCTCATTCAGAAAATAAAATGCGCGCATGCGATGCCAACCGTCGTCTATTTCAATCTCTTTGGTTTGGTCGCAGTAACATATGGTAATGGGGTGAATGAGCATTCCTTTTTGGCAAGAATGAATTAGTGATGCAATTCTCTGCGCATGAATCTCGGGCGCGTCTAGTGAGCCATTGTGCTTTCCATCCATCGTGTCGATAAACGATTTGCTATGCAGGTAGTATGTTATCATTGCATCACTGACATCCGGATAAGGGACGGCGTCATATAGATCGCGGACATTGATGTAATGGCATTTGCGAATTTTGTCAAACGCATGAATATTTTGATATGATTCGCACCAGTCACTTTTCAACATTGTATTGTAACTATTGGTTGCCACTTTGCGAAATGCCAAGAAAAAAAATGAATCGCGGTCGTAAAATAACACATTAATAATTATCTTTAAAACAATATTAAGCTGACATCAACACTACAATGTAATGACTGACAAAATAGATAACATTATACGCGAGTACCCAAAACTTGACGATGGAAGGTTGTACAAATGTAGATACACTAAACAGAATTTCGAAAGATGTATAGAAATTGAAAAAAGAATCGAAGATTATGAAAAGTGGAAAATCGGTATAAATTTCATAACAAATCGTAAATTAAAGATTGGAGGAAAAGTTTATAGACGATTAGGTGAGGAACACTTTCACATTAAATGCGGTTCGGATTATAGTTATTCCTATGTTTTATTTACTGAGCTAAATGGTATCGAATCCGAATCATATATCCAAGAGACCAAAGATATTAAAGACAAAATTCAAGAACGAAATCAACTAATAACTGACGTAATTTGTAAAATAAATTTATTAAAAAAATGGGAAGAATATGTGGTATTTGAGGAACATAAATATGGTATACCAATTGTGTACAACAACTGTCATAGGGAAAATAATTGTTTTGGAGAGTGTATCAAGACTTATTATGAAAGTTGCACTTGTCGCAGTTGTGAAAATTCGTATGTTTGCAACAATCCATTAAATAAGCAATTCTATAAATGTATGACTTGTGATTATACATATTATACATTAGTAACTCATAGGTCTAGGTCTTCATACAATCCTATGCGTTAAGTAGCCTGGTGTTTATTTATTTTCGAGATGTTTAACCATTGGTGGCCACTTTGCGAAATGCCAAGAAAAAAATGAATCACTGGCTGTCGTAAAACAATCGTACTATCGTCACTGCTTTTTCTGTCCGATTTCTAGCATCCGTCCAAAATTCAATCTCGCGTCGCAGCGTTTCCAATCGCGCCTCCCACTCCTGCGCGCGACTCTTTTTGACCACATTGACGCCGAATCTGTCCGGCGCCCAGCACGATTTAACATCGTCGTACTCGTCCGGATTAAACCGGATAAATACCATAGGGCAGTGGTGCACGTCTTGGTACAGTTCCATCATGCGCTTGTTTTCGCAAATGTTTTCTAGAAAAGTTCTCTTTTTTTGTTTGCTCTAAATAGGATGTCTTTTTTTACGTAACATGGCTTTAACTTTGGCTTTGGCTTTACATTTTTGCCGTTCCGCCATTCCGCCATTTGCCATTCCGCCATTTGCCATTTTGCCATTTTGCCATTTTGCCATTTTGCCATTTTGCCATTTTGCCATTTTGCCATTTTTGCCATTTTGCCATTTTGCCATTTTTGCCATTTTGCCATTTTGCCATTATGCCATTTTGCCATTTGCCATTTGCCATTTTGCCATTTGCCATTCTGCCATTTTGCCATTTTGCCATTTGCCATTTGCCATTCCGCTTCAATAAATAAAAAAACGAGTGATACTGGGTGACCCCGAATACCTGGAAATAAACCGGTGGGTCCTACTTATAGAACGTACGCCAGAAAATGGAAAGTCCAGCTTGTGAAAAAAAGGCAGCATTAGCATTCGTAGTCAGTATACGCGTTTGAATTATCACTGTATCCCGGTCTCTGTTTTCCTATACGAGTTTTCGTACACACCCAATTATCCGTCTTTTGCAGCCCTTTCCAGTACTGGTCGTTCGCAAAATTCCAATGTTCGCCGGTTTGAACGAGGCGCACTAACGCTTCTTCGAAACATTGAAT
>JAYTOT010000003.1:0-5861 GCA_043747645.1 Pseudomonadota bacterium
CTTGGAGCCGTGTGAGGGAAAACTTCAAGCACGGTTCTGCAAGGGGTCTCATGATAACGAAACTTAAAAGGATTAGGAATTATGAGATCTACTTACCAAATAGTGCGCCCGCCTCGTTTAAAAAAAGGTGATGGCATTGGTGTCTTTACCCCTTCGTCGCCTTTGTACACGGGTCCATTTCTCGAAAAATTCCAACACGGTGTTTCGATCTTAAAAAATACCGGATTTAATGTTCAATTGGGAAGCATAACAGGTTCAAAAAAAAGCGAAGGTTACCGCAGTGCCGGCTCGCAAGAACGTGCTGATGAATTCATGAATTTATACCGAGATCCCAAAATTCAGGCGCTGATTTCAACTGTTGGCGGCTACAACACTTCAAGTTTTATCGATTTACTCGACTTCGATTATATCAGAAAAAATCCTAAAATAGTGATGGGCTACAGCGATATGACTTCGCTGCACTGTGCATTATTCACTCAAGCAGGGTTGTCGTCTTTTTACGGACCCGCAGTTTTTCCATCCTTTGGAGAATGGCCAGAGCCGCCCTCCGAAACCATGGAATCATTTTTAGATGCCGTTGTGCGCCCTTGGCAAGGCCCCCGTGAACTTGCTCGTCCACAACGTTGGAGCAGGCATTATCGCAATGCAATAAATGGCGATTGGAAAAATATTCCGAGAAATTGGAATGAAGGTGAAGGCTGGAATATTTTAAGGCCAGGTACTGTTGAGGGGCCACTTTTTGCCTTGAATTTAAACACTCTGTTGACGCATGCAGGAACAACTACTTTTCCAAATTTTGAGGGTGCTATTTTAATTGTCGAAGACGAATCTGCACCGTTGGGTGATACAGAACGAGGCTTTGTTCACTTAAAACGCCTCGGTGTTTTTGAAAAAATAAAAGCCCTGGGGTGGGGGCGTATTGAGCATCCTGACGAAAAAAGTACGCCTGAAAGCTACAATTCTATACTCAAAGAATTCGTACCGTCGCACATTCCGCTCTTTACCGACTGCGATATTTGTCACACCGTACCCATGTTAACTGTGGGTTTGGGAGTCAACGCTAGACTTGAAGCCATTGCTGGCGAAAAAGCAAAAATAACCATTTTAGAGCCTATGGTTACTGGCTGACTGCAGATTTGTTACTTTATAAAAAGTTCGATATTAAGCCACACGTAATTTTGTTACGTTAGAATGTTGTCTCCCAAGACTCACTTCCCACGATAATTGCGGGTGACTGTCGCGCGACGTTGCCATTTCAAATACAATTTTAAAATCTTCGGCGGACAAAACATCGATAGAAAGCCTACAAGCTTTGCCGTTTTCTTTGTGCCCATCGAATGCAAAAATTCGTCCATGCGCATCAGATGAAGCAACAGCAGATTCTTGAGCCCAATTCATATTGCCAATGTGTTCATGGCTATCAATGTATTGAAGCTGAATTTTTCCGTGACTGTCTGCCGTTATTAGAGCCATTGAATTTACCAGAAGTTCTGTAGTGTCTGCCGAATACACCTCAAGTCTTAAGGTGTAACAGACGTCGTAGATGACTTCTTCACCTTTAAAGTGACAGATAAGCTCAGAGCCATCGGGGCGGGCTCCACGGCCACTGAATTCTCCTAAAATCGGTGCGAAGGCTTTAAGCATTGACATGTTGTCTCCCCAGCCTGCGAGGCCAAAATATTGAGTTAAATGCTCCATATTTTTATCTTCGGTGGGTGGGCAATTTACTTTATAGAAAAAAACACTAAATATTTATAAATCTTGTTACATTGAATGGTTAAGGTTTTTCGTTCAGCCGATTTTGAAATGGTTTTGCGTCAAATTTGAAAGTTTGATGATCAATTCGTGTCTCGAGATTTTAGCAAAACGACAAATTTGTTTGATTTCACATTATATTTCTGTTGATTTATATCAATTTAGGCTTGAATTAGATTAAAGTTCCAAAAAAACTTTTTTCAAAGTGGGGTTGGAGAGCCCAGGAAAAGCTTGACGCCGAACGGAATGGTGCGCTGGTATGTTACTTTGAGCCTCTATGTAGGGAGAGGGGTCTTCACGCAGCAGTCCTGCGAATTCAGCAGCTGCCTCTAATAGTGAGCTGTGATGAGTTATTTTTCCCACTGCAAATTTAAGGTGTTGCAATCCCTTCGCCATTTGGCCTGAGTTGCGCATGGCATAAGCTTCTTCGACCGCAAGGAGCCCCTGATCGCGAGGTGCGATGGCAAGGGATTTGGCTTTCGTGAGCTGTGTTTTGTTATTCAAATTGAGAGCTCTCAACAATCTTGCGTAAGTCACCCAATATTGAAAATCTTTGACACATTCTGGTTCAACTTTTGCCATGTCTTCTAGGGCTAATTTAGCGCCCTTTAAAGATTCCATGATGTTTGATTGAATAGCGAAACGTACTCCTGCCATTATCCACTCGTATTTGAATTTACCAGAAAATAACGGCCTGTTTGTAATGATTTGTCCGGCAGAATTGCTATCGCTTTCTTGAATTGCAATATTTAATGACATTAGTTTCACCAGTTCGCCATACATAGGCCTTCCAGAAATTACTGCGGAGTGAGAAATTGGATTTCCAATTGCAGGATTTATAATTCTAGAAAGACTTCCGTTTAAAAGGGATGCTGAAGCTAAATCAGTGTCAAGTTTTGAAGGAAAAGTCTGAACTTTGAGAGGTATTTGCTCGTTACTTATTGCAAACCAATCTAGCAGCGGAATTAATAATGGCTCTTGCCCTCGGGCCCAATGGCTTTGCTCGTTTTTAAGTGTGGAAAGTAATTTTTCTCGGTTTTCAACAAACAAATAATTTGCTAAACTTATTTTGTCTGAGTCGTTAAGTAGTGCGATGCAATGGGCAATCCAAACCGAGCGTTGGCGATTCCATTCAGCAGAATAATTCTGGTCTGCAACTAAGTTATCAAAAAGGCTTTTTACACTTGAAAAATTTGGGGATGCGAAAGCATTTTGAGTGAGTTTTAGGAGTTCTGCAATAGATTCTAGCTGAGCATTCTCTGATTCAGATTCTAATAAAGTAAATAATGTATTGATAAATGGAAAGGCTTCATTTGTTTTGTGAATAGAAAGGAGAGCTCTTATGTAATGAACGCAAGTTGTTGCGTTATCAAAAGTTAAAGTTGAGCATTGAGTTTGTAAAATGCGTTTTGCCTTTTCGGCGTTACTTACCATGAGCTGATATCTGGCTTTATATTCTGCACCGAGTAGTTTTTCTTCAGGTGTTTTTAATCCCTCTGCAAGTGGAGTTTTAAATCCATTTAATGCACGAATGGGGTCACCGGTTTGAAGTGCGTCTTCTATAATGTCGAATATTTTTGAATTTTTTCCTTTGGTCAAAACTTGATCTGCCTGTTTTTTTTCTGGCGTGTTTGAATTTTTAGAGTTTTGAGGGGTTGCTTGAGGGGGTTTATTAGCAGTTTTGTTGCCAGCGCTATTGTTTTTGTTTTGGTTACTATCTTTTTGCTCCTTGATATTTGATTTGATTAAAGCTGTTTTGGATTTATTATTTTGATTTTTAGTTGTTTTTGCAGCCAAACCTGAATTCATTTTGGTGTTTTCGGTTGGTTCGTCATCTATTGAGTTGTTGCCAGTAAATTGAGTGATGAGTTGTTTGGCTTTTGAAAGGTCCATATATTGGTCTATAGGCAGCTGGTCTCCAAAAAGAATGATAAAAGCAGATGCTGCCGAAGCAAGAATCAGAATTCCAAAAATTATAATCTTTTTAGAAGCGGAAGTTTTGAGCGATGTTTCCGCTGAAAAAAATGTCTGACTCGTTAAAAATTTTTTAACGCCTTTTGGCGATTTAATACGCTGAGTATTACTAGGAACTTCAATTTCAGTGATGGTTTCGAGTGAAATGGGGGCTTCTGGCGGCGGCGAATGCCCAGACGGTTGTGCAGCAATATTCAAATTTTCTAAGGGCGATATTTGTTCTAATTCATTTTCATTTTGATGAACTTCTGTGTTTGTGTCCATCATTTCGGTTTTATCGGCTTGATTTTCTGTGAGATGGCCACTGAGAAGTGATTGTCCTAGTTCGAAATCATGAGCATGATGTTCCTCTGGCAAAGGATCCAATGTCCCAAGGTCTGGCATTTCCGTGCGAGTGACACCTTGTGGTGATTCAAAATTGGGTGCCACGTCTGTCGATGTTTGCTGCGCCAGCTCAAAAACGTCTGCTAAAAAACGATCTTTTTCGGTGTGATGCATTGCGGGAAGGGGTTCATCACTGTTCGAATTTGGTGCAGAATTTTCGTTGTCAAAATGATTTGAATCTATATTTTGAATTGCGAAGTCGCCACTGAAGCCAAGTTCAAGCGGTGCAACTTTATTGTTGGTCGAAGTAACATTTTGGGCGCTTAAGTCGAATTGTTCACTAGAGGTTTTGAAATTATTATTGCCTTCTTCAACTTCTAATTTGAAATTATTTGAATGATTTGTAGATTTTGAGTTTTCCAATTTAATGTCAAAGTCAAAATTATTGGTAATTTCTTTGAGGTCTGCAACGGGTTTGAGTTCTGATATATCTACAGAAGATTCTTTTTTTGTTTCACGTTTTTTTTGTACTATAGGCTCAAAGTTTGTTTCCAAAGAAAAACTTGGAGGAGGTTGTGGCGTTTTATTTGCGGGAGTATCGGGAAATTGCTGCGTTTCTTCAGCGTGTGAGTCAAAATTGTCCGGATTTTCTTTTGTTTTAGGAACTTCTGTCGGCTTTTTTAGCGAAGGTTCCGATAAATCGAGTACGCCAAATGTGAGTTCTCCTAGCGACTTGTCGTCAGGAGAGAGATTTATTTTATTTTTCAACGCGCTTTCAAACAATGTTCTCTCCCGCCGCTAATGGTGGCGTAGTTTTTCACAAAAGAGTGATCGGAGAAATTGCGTAAAATTAAATAGACGTAAAATTTATAAAACGTAATTTTTTAAGACTGTCCTACGTATTTTTGGCGGGTTGCAGCAATTGCTTCTAATGGTGATGAGGTGTCAATATCGCTGCGCAATTGCGCCATAAGATCCCACATAAACTGAAGATTGTGAATGGTCATAAGGCGATGCACTGCAAGTTCTTCTGCTACGAAAAGATGGCGTAAGTAGCTGCGCGTGTAATTTTTGCAAGTAAAACATTGGCAGTTTGAATCAAGTGGCTTTAGCGACACGCGGTGTTGGGCGTTTTTAATGTGAATTTTGCCGTTGGGGCTTTCATTTGTTCTTACAAACACACTTCCATTACGTGCATTTCGAGTTGGCATAACACAATCGAACATATCGATTCCCAATAAAACTGCATCAACTAAATCATCTGGTGCCCCCACTCCCATAAGGTAACGAGGGGCATTTTGAGGCATAAATGGAATGACTCCAGCAAGAACGCGCCGCATTTCTTCTTTAGATTCTCCTACGGAGAGTCCGCCAATGGCGTAGCCTTCAAATCCTATTTCTTTTAAAGCCTTTGCGCTTTTTACACGGAGATCCGTATACATTCCGCCCTGAACAATTCCAAATTGAGATTTTGTTTTTTGCGAGCGCGCAACACGCGCACGTGCAGCCCAACGCATAGAGCGTTCCATGCTCAAACGGGCATCGGTATGTGTGGCAGGATAAGGTGTGCATTCATCAAGTACCATTTGAATATCTGAGTCAATGGTATCTTGAATTTGCACGACTGATTCTGGGTTTAAATGAATACGAGCGCCATTGATATGGTTTGCAAAATGCACGCCTTCTTCGGTGAGTTTTCTAATTTTTGCCAAACTCATGACCTGAAAACCGCCGCTGTCGGTTAATATAGCGCCGGGCCAATTCATAAATTTATGCAAGCCATCGTGAGCACTTAAAACATCGAGCCC
>JAYTOT010000004.1:0-16455 GCA_043747645.1 Pseudomonadota bacterium
CCGAGAGACAAAGGAGTGACGTCGAGAAGCAATACGTCTTTTACTTCGCCGCCCAAAACTCCACCTTGAACCGCAGCGCCAATAGCCACAACTTCATCAGGATTCACAGTACGGTTTGGTTCTTTTTTGAAGAACGCTTTTACTTTTTCATTCACGAGAGGAATACGAGTCGAACCACCAACCATTACAACTTCGTCGATTTGTTCTACGGACAAGCCAGCATCGCGAAGCGCCGCGCGGCAAGGTTCCATAGTTTTTTCGATAATGTCCATAATCATTTGTTCAAACTGTGCACGCGTGATGCTCAGAGCCAAGTGTTTTGGCCCAGTAGCGTCGGCTGTGAGGTAAGGCAAATTGATGTCTGTTTTTGGCGCGCTCGAAAGCTCAATTTTTGCTTTTTCTGCAGCTTCTTTCAAACGTTGCATTGCCATTGGGTCTTTAGACACATCAATGCTTGTTTGTTTTTTGAATTCTGCCACAAGAAATTCGATGAGGCGTTCGTCGATGTTATCGCCGCCCAAGTGCGTGTCGCCATTGGTCGCTAAAACTTCAACAACGTTATCGCCAACTTCGAGAACTGAAACGTCGAATGTACCTCCGCCGAAGTCGTAAACCGCAATTTTTTCATTTGCTTTTTTGTCTAGGCCGTATGCAAGAGCAGCGGCTGTAGGCTCATTAATAATTCGTAAAACTTCGAGGCCTGCAATGCGTCCCGCATCTTTAGTTGCTTGACGTTGGGAGTCGTTAAAATAAGCAGGAACTGTAATAACTGCTTGAGTGACTGTCTGACCCAAGTAACTTTCCGCTGCAGCCTTCAGTTTACCCAAAACTTTTGCAGAAATTTCTGGAGGAGTCATGTCGTTGTTGCCGAGCTCAATCAACACTTTATCGCTTGCGCCGCTTTTTACAGCATAAGGCATGCGGCGTGCTTCGTCGCTACGTTCAGCGTGAGTGCAACCAATAAAACGTTTTGCAGAGTAAACTGTATTTTTAGGATTCGTAACCGCCTGGTTGCGTGCCGCACGGCCCACAATGAATTCGCCATCGCGCGTAAATGCTACAACTGAAGGTGTGGTACGTTCGCCTTCTTGGTTTGCGATGACTTTGGGTTGACCGTTTTCCATTACGGCGACTACCGAGTTGGTGGTTCCCAAGTCTATACCGATAATCTTGCCCATTGAAATGACCTCCGAAAGTTGGAATGAGAAGCGTTATTCTTCAACAGGCGGGAACTTAACCACCATCTTCACCGTGTCAAGGCACCTGGCCGGGTTTTACAAATCTTTAAAGTCTGTGCAAGCTAAGAGCAAGATTTATGGCCGAAAACGCCTAAAGCTCCGCTTTGCAACTTTGGCGCCTCGCCTCCTTGAAACCTACTTTCCCCCCAGGGGAGCTCATTGAATGGACAATTTTCAAAACGTAAAAGAAGCCATGGATTTTATTAGTCTCGATTCTCTCATCTTTTTCTTCTCTTCATATGGCTATGCTGCTGTATTTTTTGTTTTATTCATTTGCGGGTTTGGAGTTCCAATACCCGAAGATATTACTCTCGTAGCTGGGGGTATTATTTCTGGACTTGGTTATACAAATGTTCACACTATGCTTTTTGTCGGTTTAGCAGGCGTTTTAGTCGGTGATGCAACCATGTTCCTCACAGGTCATTTCTTGGGCGATGCCATGTTTCGCAATAAATTAGTGGCCAAAATTCTCACTCCAGCAAGGTATGAATTGGTTCAAGAAAAATTTGAAAAACACGGAAACTGGCTCATGTTTATTGCTCGGTTTTTACCTGGCCTGCGGTCGCCAATTTTTCTGACAGCAGGGGCGACGGGCAAGGTTTCATTGCTTAAATTTATTCTCCTCGACGGATTTGCTGCACTCATAAGTGTGCCCATTTGGGTCTATTTGGGCTATTTTGGAGCGAATCAGCGCGACTGGCTCATGACACAAATCAAACGGGGTCAGTCGGGAATTATATTTGTTATTGTGGCACTGATATTAGGACTTGGAATTTATTTATTTTTGAAATCTCGCAAAGGGAAAAAGCATGAATCAGCGTGATATTGGCGGAATTATAATTACTTTTTTTGGATTTTTGGTAGCACTGACGATGCATGAAGCAGCCCATGCATTTGTTGCAAAATTTTTAGGTGACACCTCCGAAGAAACTAATTCTAGAGCAACGCTAAATCCTATTCCACACATCGACATTTTAGGTACAATTGTGTTTCCTGCAGTTATGCTATTTTCTGGTACTTCTATGCTTTTTGGTTGGGCCAAACGCACGCAATGCGATGCACGCCGATTCAAAAAAATGAAACGAGATCTCAATTTAGTTGCACTTTCAGGCCCGGGTTTCAACTTTTTAATTGCATTAGTGTGCGGTTTAGCCATGCGCCTCATGGCTCTTCACCCCATGCAACTGCAAGCAGGCGACGATCCCGTTCCCCGACTCCTCAACGCTGTTGCAGTTGCCAACATTGTCATTGGAGTTTTTAATTTGATTCCATTTCCCGGCTCTGACGGCTGGAAAGTATTATTAAATTCTCTTGCCTACAATAAAGCACAAAAACTAGAGCAAATCTCTACTCCGCTTTCTTTAGTTATAATGCTGTTGCTGATGATGGGAATTTTTAGCCCCATATTCCGCATTATTTTATCTATTTATTATGGAATTTTTATTGCATGAACGAGCAAATTTACTCTATTTACAGCCATGCCGACACCGACGGAGGAATTGCTGCAGCAATTTTTGGTCGCCATATATTAGAACAGTATGGAAAATACGGCTGGAAGTGCAATATTATTCCTGTCAACCACGGTGCAAATCAAGTAGATTGGGCACTGGTTGATATTCAATGGCCCTGCGCAATACTCGATTTCACTTTGCACCCGCAACTTTTAAATGAGCGTTTTTATACAAAAGAATTGCAAACATCTATCAGATTAGGCGGAGCAGACAAAGTTCCGCCTTCTGTCTGGATCGACCATCATCCTACAGGTTCGTCGTATACTTTTTTAAATGCGCATAATTTAAAAGATTATATGCCACATGTGTTGAGCAAATGGGACGTTTCAGCCATCAGCACGCCCGGACTCATGCGCACGCACTATAAAGACCTTGGCCTCCCTCTTACTTTGCTTGAAGAATACGAAGATTTAATTGACCTCGCCGAAATTATCGACGGTGCACTTTTTGCAAACGCAGACGCAGCGCACGATTTTTCATCCGACGCCATAAGGTTACAGACATTATTCACGTCGAGTCACCCAGCCGTAAATCGCGATGAACTGTATAAAAAACTAGTTCACCACATCATCCAAAATGCTTCTGTAGAGGATTTGTTCGATGTTGACCCTATTTTTAAAGGACTCATTGATTTTGAAAGAAAACTGCACTCGCAACAAATGCGCTCCTATTTAAATGCCACAACAAAAATTGGCCGCGTGGCGCTTTCAAATTTTTGGAATGCAGAACATTTTTCTGGCCTAGGCAAATTTGTACCCTATATTTTGCACCCCGAAGTAGAATACGCCATACATATTATGCCTCGAAAAGATGGAATAGGCACTATTTCTTGTGGAATTAACCCCTGGAACAAACCCACAGGCCACGACCGGCACCTCGGCAACTATTTTGCAAAACACTTTAATGGTGGCGGTCACGCATTTGTTGCCGGTGGCAAAGTGTCTGAAGAAAACCTGAAATCGATTGAAGATCTCATTACATTTATAAATTCTGACTGATGTCGCATCGTTGACCGGCACAAATTACACTCAATCCAAGCCTTCATGACCCGAACAGACTCCTACCAGCGCTTGACGCTGAAATTCATCCGAGGAGGCTTTCATGAGAAATTTATCTGTTTTGTCGTTAATAGTTCTATTGAGTTGTGGCACCCAAGATAAGTCGAAGTCTGCTCCAGAGGAAGCAGCAAAAAAAACCGACGATTCGGTGGCAGCAAAACCTACCCCGGTGGTCACTCCAACACCAACTATAATAGTGAAAGAAGTAAACAAAGAAGAGAAGAATACTGACGCAGCAAAACTTGCTGCACCTTGCACAGAAAATGAAGAAAATTTAGCGCGCATTATTAGCTCTGACAACGAACAAGTCGCTCAATTTTGCGTCAACCGCCAATGGGGAAACCCGACTCAACTTACCAGTTATCTGCGATGCACAGGAAACAATTTCTTTCCTGTTATAACGGAAGAAAAAACTGGAGTTTCTTGCAGAAATACCCAAAAAGTAGTTTCATTAAAGACAAAATGGTACCCTACACGTGACGGCGAAGAACTATGCAATCAGAATGAAAAGGGACATTGGTTTCAAGCCCTCGACAAAGAAGGACGATCTATTGCCTTGCGTTGTTCCGATGACGGAAGCCTGAAAGGTTTAGAATTACGCTCACGCTTCGCTTGTAACGACCCCGACCATGCGTTTCAAACCACAATTGACGAAGACGGAAAAGCAGTGGCATGCCGCAACGGGTATGGAGTTATTTCACTTATGACTATTGGTGGAGCAAGCTATCTGACAAATTCTAATTGCGGAATTGAAGGACAATGGGTCAAGTACAAAGATGTTGATGGGTTTATTAAAGCATCTAAATGCGAAACATATGAATGGCCAGCACCGGGACTCTTTTTAAATCTAACATCACCTGCAAGTAAATTAGCGTGCTCACCCGGCAAAGAGCCAGTTATTGCTGGCGATAAAATGTCTGCAGTTTGCCCTCCTTAAGTAAAAGCTTCCTATTTGAAGCAATTGTTTGGTCTAGGAGGCCACAATGCAGGCACCCAAAACCGGACAATTGCTCAAAGGGGGCAAATATGAAATACGTCAATTGCTCGGAAAAGGGCGTTTTGGCGAAGTTTATTTGGCAATTTGGCATCACGACACCGGGCCACAGCGTGTAGCTATAAAATGGTTTTCTACCGATGTGCTTTCGTCTCAAGACCTAGGTTCCAACAGCAGACTGCATCAGGAAACTAATCTTTTAAGCATTCTGCATCATGAAGCAATTGTTAAAATACTTGCCATAGAATCGGAAGGAGAGATTGCATTTTTAGTTGAAGAATTCCTAGCCGGCAGCAATCTTCAAGAGTATATTGACTCTAAAAACAACCTCATTGATGATTCTGAAGAAATGTCAGTGCATCCGTTAAAATTTATAAAAATTGCACTTACACTCGCCAAAGGATTAAATGCCGTTCACTCGCGAGGTTTTTTTCACGGAGATATTAAACCCAGCAACATTTGTTTTCGAGATTTACTGCATAATGAGCCAGTACTAGTAGATTTTGGCCATGGCGGAAATTCTGATACAGCATTGCTCGGTCGCAACGGCATTAATATTGCTGCTACTTTGTCTTATTTGCCGCCAGAACGAACTGGCTTTGTAAAAGAAATAGGAAACGCGGCAAGTGACCTCTATTCGCTAGGCGTTTCGCTTTATGAACTCATCACTCGAAAAATACTTTTCGATGGTGTTTTACCAAAAGAAATTATTTCTAAAATACTCTGCAAAATTCCGATACCTATTTCTGAATTATTGCCTCACTATCCCGATCAAATTTCAGAAATTATTCAAAAATTAATGAGAAAAAACCCCTCTGAACGTTACCAAACTACAGCGGGACTCATTGCCGATTTAGCTGTGTGCGATGAATTCTTAAGCAACGCCCAAACAATTATTCCATTTGCATTGGGACGTCGCGATAAAATTAGAGAACTTAACTACAAAATTCCAATGGTAGGCCGGCATGCCGAACTTGAACATTTATCTGTTTTAATGAAAGAAACACTTGGCGGGCAAGGCAAAGCGGTATTTGTAGGAGCACCTTCAGGTTCAGGAAAATCTAGACTTGCGGGCGAATTTTCTTCTCGGTGTCGAGCACATGGAATGCGAATATTGTCGGCGAAATTTTCAGAATATGAAAAAAACGTCCCATTCAGTGCAATTGGTGTGGCCTTACAGGAGTATGCAATCTGGATGAGATCTCTGTCGCATGCCATACAAAATGAATGGCGCGAGAGTCTTTTTTTAGCTTTGGGTGACAAAGGCGATTTGCTGAGCAGAAGATTGAACTATTTTTCTGATCTTTTTCCTAATTTTCCTCCGCTTCCCAAAATGCAAAAAGAAGAAGAAACTGCCGCCTTTTATGAAGCACTGGCAAAATTCATGGGACACTTGGTGGCAGATGCCACAGGAATTGTCCTATTTTTAGACGACCTCCAATGGGCGGATGCTGAAAGCTTAAAGGTTGTTCAGAAACTTCATGAACGGGTCACAAAAGGTGAATTTGGGCGCACTCTTTTTATTGGAACTTATCGCAGTGATGAAGTCGGCCCAGACGATAATCTTCAATTAAATATATTGTCTCAACTAGAAAAAAATGAAAAAATAGCATTAGGGCCTTTGGTTCGAGGAGAGTCAGATGAACTCGTCTACTCTTTAATCGACGAATCTGGCGAAGAAATCGATAAATTGAAAGAGTTGACTTACATACTGACTCAGGGAAATCCTTTTTATATTTATGAATATTTAAAAGCGGCAATTTCTGTGGGCGTTTTTGCACTCAATTCTGAAGGCACAAAATGGATTTTTCATTCTTCACTGGCTGCTTCAGTTGCCTTGTCGCGAGGCGCTGCGGGGCTTGTGGCAGAGCGTATTCAGAAATTGCCACAAGCCATTATCGAAACACTCTTAGTTGCCAGCGCACTTGGAAATACGACTGAATTTTCAACTTTAATTTATGTTTTAAAAAGGCATATGTTACGAAAATTACATACTAATGGAGAAAATTCATTAAAAGAGCAACTTACTTTGTGGCTAAATTCTGGTGAATTTCTCGCCGACGAATTTCTAAAATATTCCAGCGACAAACTACAGCGCGATCATTTAATTTCTGATTCTAATTTTAATTTTGTTTTCTTTCACGATAAAATTAGAGAATCAGCATACAATATTTTAAATGCAAACGACAAAAAATTAATTCATCATGACTTCGGCGAATATTTATCTCCAATTTATTTAAAAAAAGAAAATACCACTCAAAAAATATCGTCAAAAGACATTTTTGAACTCGCTTTTCATATCATTCAGGGATTCGTCGGAAAATCATCGGCTGCAGTGCGAGAACTTTTATTTTTGGCTTCCAAACGAGCAGTAGAAGTTTTTTCATATTCGCAAGCAAAGGAATACTTAGAAATAGCCTCGCAAATGTTCGCCACTGATATAACGTTGCAAGAAGAAAATCAGTGGATTGAAATTCACGAATTACTCGCAGACTGCCTTGCGCTTTCGGAACAGCTTCATGCTGCATTGGATTTATATGGTCTGGTACTTGCAAAAACCATTGCTCCCGTTCACAGAGTCGAATTGCACAGAAAAATTTCGTTGTACAATTTTTTTCTTTTTCAATACACAAAATCTATTGAAGCCGGAATTGAAGGCCTCAAACTTATCAAAATTAAGTTTATATACTCACTGCCTCTTGCAATTGTTTATATACTATTTTTTCCACCAATATTGCTTCTTAAATATGCTCTTGTACATTGTTTAAAGTTGAATCAGAAGACATTGGACACAAACGAAGAAGCAATTCGATTTCAACTCTTTTGCAATGTAATTATGTCGTGTTTCTATACAAATCCAATATGCGCCATTGCAAATACAATGAGACTATCATTTCAATTAGCAAACTATAAAGAAAATTCTATTAAAGCGGAAGCCTATTTTTTCTGGGGCGTTGTAGCGGCTTCAACGGGTTTCGAAAAAACGGGTCGCAGATTTATGTCGCTGGGCGTAGATTATTACGAACGATTTCCAAACCCAGTGCAAATGGGATACATGATGTTTGTGTGGGGATATATCCTTGAATTTCCGTTTGGAAACTTGAAGGAAGCCCAGCGAAAAATTAAAATTTCAGTGCAAATCCTCTCTGAAATCGGTGAGTCTTTTTGGCGCAGCAATGCCTTGCAAGCACTCATTCATATCGATTCATTCGGACTCGATTCGGGCGATTCAGCTGAATGCGCTTCACAATTGATTGCTCTCTGGAGACGCGTAAAGTTTATACCCACAATACTGGGTTGCGTCATGAAATATAATTTGCTGGAAGGCAAAAATTCAGAAGTTGATGAATGGCTGAAAGTTTCTATTGAAGCTGGCGATACAATTAAAAAGCAAGGTTATATTACTATTGACAGTTGCTATGCAAGTTTAGCGCCGGGTGAAATCCACTTTATGCGCGAAGAATATGAACTTGCGCTTCCAGTTCTCAAAGAAGCCTTTTATGCGCATGTTTTTCATTTTCATCGAGTGGCCTATTGCACACTTTCTCCCTACCAGCTGGCCATTAATTACATCAGGCTGCGCAAACCCATTTTTGCAATTTTTCCTTTATTTATCTGCTGGCTTAACCAACTTCTAAAAGTAAAAATATTTACACCTTATACTTTTTTTGCTACGGGCGAGTTTTTTGCAGCACTCAGTCTCACGAGTTTAGGGGAATTTTGTTTTGAAGTTGGAATAAACTATGCACAAAAAAACGGCTGGCGACCTATTTTAGCTGAAGGACAGCTTAGCCTCGGAAAACTCTGCCAGAATACCAATCCTGAATATTCAGAATCATTAATAGAGCGAGCAAGTCACTTCTATCATGAAAAAAATCAACCGCTATTACTTAAAAAATGTGAACAATTATTCAAATTCACACCTAAAAAACTAAGTCAATTCTCCATTGCTACTCAAACTTCTCTTACTACAAAAGACTTTTCAATGCACGGAACTTCTCTGAGACAAAACATTGAAACAGCATCGCTTTTAGAAATTTTTTTGAGGCTCAGCTCTCTCACCAACAAAGATTTGCTCATTGAGGCAGTTCTTGATTCACTTAGCTCCTGCACGGGTGCAGATATTGCAATTATATTTCTACAAAATAATTGCGACTGGGTGCCTCAGAGTTCCATCGGAGTGCCAATTGATGCACTGACCCAAGGTTTATATGGTAAATCTGGCGTTGATAAAGAATTCTTAGATTCTATTATTCAATCTAACCAACCAAAACCGTGCATTCGAAGTGCTTCAAGACACAATTTTTCAGGAGCAGTTGCTGGTTCTGTGCTCGTCATTCCCATAAGTCACAACGCGGTGATATTAGGCTATTGCTATCTGGGAAACAGCAAAATTGATGACCTTTTCGATGAACAAAGTATCCACATTATTGCTCCAATTTCAACACAGGCAGCCATCGCCATTGAGAATGTTCACTTAATTGCAGTCACCGCAGAGAAAGCAATTTTAGATGCCGAACTCCAGGCTGCCAAAGCTGTGCAAGAAGCGCTATTACCTAACCTAGGCACCGAGATTCCAGGAATGGCAATTGCGCATTGGTATCAGGCAGCTTCGTCTGCAGGGGGCGATTGGCTTTCTTATTTTTACAATCCGATTTTAAACCGCGTTTTTATATTTATTGGAGACGTAACAGGGCACGGGTTTCCTTCAGCTTTAATTACTGGAGTTGCTTGTGGAGCAGTTTTTTCTAGCGACTTTACTTTAGGTAAACTAAATTCTCACTCCTATTTATCGGCAGCAGAGCACTTAAAACTCATTGCACAAGCATCCAATCAGGCAGTAATGCGTACGGGAAATAGAACCGAACGCCTCATGACCATGTGCTTTATATCAATTGATGTTCTGACAGGAGAAGGGGAATACATTAGCGCCGGACACGTTCCTCCTATACTGATTCAAAAAAATTTGACAAAGACTAAACTCACTTTACAGAGCAGCAGGCTAGGCTATAGAGCAGATTCAGAATTTAAAACGAAAAGTTTTCAACTGAACCCAGGCGATAGTCTTTGCATATTTACCGACGGATTGACTGGAAATACGGGTCCGAATGATGCTGTATTGAATATAAAACAAATCAGGGGAATTCTAGAAAACAATTTTGAAGTCGACGAGGCACTCAATGAAATTGTACTTGCGGGCATGAAAATTTGGCAAGATACCCCCTTTGAAGACGATGTTTCGCTACTCATAGCGCGCTGGAATGGTCCTTTTCAAGTTAAATCTGAAAATTTTTAAAATGACAAATAAGTTGGAGCTCACTGTGTTTGAAAAAAAATGAGGTTCAATTTAAAAATAGTTTTCCTTATTTTTGCAACGTTTTCTTGCAAAGAGCAATCTGTAAATTCTGGCATTCCACTCGTGCCTCCTATCGCAAAAAAATCTGAAAGCGTTAACAATAAACCTGCAGAGCAGGCTTCGCCAGACGTAATCACTCCTGTTGCAGGCATTCCCCCAGTAGACAAAGAGATTCCGTCAAGTTCACAATCAAATGACAAGTCTTCCGATTTATTTCGCTTTAATTTGCCAGAGCCACTTCAAGCGCAAAAAAAGAGCTCGCTTTCTATATGGGGCACCTATTATTATTTCGTTGAATTTGTGGCAAAAAAATCGGGGTCGTTTCCGGTACGAAATAAAAACGAAGCAATAATTTCGTCTGGACTCACAAAAAAAGAATGGTGTGACGCTGCATTGCAGGGATCATTTAGCATAATAGATGAATCAGCAAGACGAAACACATATTCATTTTCTAGTCGATCTCAAACGAATTTAATTGATTGTTCCGAATTTATTTCTGCCCCCGTTGCAGAAAAAATAAAAGGCAACAGATTCGAATTGGTCAATGTGCCATTTGGCCGCGGTTCAAAAGTACCACAAGTGGTACCTTATCGCACATTAGCAGTTGACCCGGGCGTTATTGCATATGGGACAATTGTCTACATTGCATCGGCCCGCAGACAGAAAGTAAAATTGCCTAACGGAACCGAAGCAACTCACGACGGATATTTTTACGCTGGAGATGCTGGCAGTGCAATTCATGGAAATCATGTTGATTTCTTCATTGGTCCTGTGAAACAATCGCCATTTAGTTTTGTACAAAGTGACGAGCGATCTACAGTTCAAATTTTTCTGATAGACAGCAACGAAGCCCTCAAAGAAATGAAACGCATTCACGGTTTGAATTGGAGGTACAAAATAGGTATTCTCCGCAGGTCTAAATTTGAAGCGCCCCAAATTTCTATTTTCGAAATCAATTCCGAAAAACGCTTCATCATTTATTTTTAATGCGAGGGAATCTTTATGTCTCAATCATTTGTTGTCCGAAAAGCAGCGGTTTTAGGTGCTGGAGTTATGGGAGCTCAAATTGCAGCACACCTCGTAAATGCCAATGTCGAAGTTGTTTTATTCGACCTTCCCGCCAAAGAGGGCGACCGCAACGGTATTGTGCAAAAAGCAATTGCAAATTTACTTAAGCTAGAGCCATCTCCTTTATCTGCAAAATCTAAATCATCCAATATTATTGCGGCAAACTATCAAGATAATTTGGACTTACTTAAAGATTGCAATTTAATTATTGAAGCCATTGCAGAGCGTCTCGAATGGAAGTCCGATTTGTACGCAAAAGTTGCGCCATTTCTTGCCCCAGATGCTGTGTTTGCAACAAACACATCGGGCCTTTCAATCAATAAATTAGCATCGTTTATGCCTGAAAAACTTCGTCCCCGTTTTTGCGGAATTCACTTTTTTAATCCACCCCGCTACATGAATTTAGTCGAACTCATTCCTTGCGAAAAAACTGATATGCGCATGGTCGATGACCTGGAAACTTTTGTGGTATCAGCATTAGGTAAAGGCGTGATACGCGCTAAAGACACCCCCAATTTTATATCCAATCGTGTTGGTGTGTTTGGAATTCTCTCGACAATACTTGAAGCAGAAAAATTCGGACTCAGCTTCGACGTTGTAGATGCCCTCACAGGACCCATTATTGGTCGCCCCAAAAGTGCGTCTTTTAGAACCATGGATGTTGTTGGCCTCGATACCTTTGGGCATGTTGTAAGTACCATGGCAGATGGCTTGCAATCTGACCCTTGGCACCATTGTTATAAAACTCCCGCATGGCTCAAAATGCTTACTGACAAAGGCGCATTAGGGCAAAAAACGGGAGCTGGAATATATAAAAAAGTTGGCAAAGAAATTCATGTTCTAGACCTCGAACTCAAAGACTATCGTTTGAGCCAGCAGGTAATTGCGCCAGAAGTAGAAAGCATTTTAAAAATCAAATTTCCTGCCGAAAAATTTGCTGCGTTAAGAGCAAGCACACATCCGCAGGCTCAATTCGTATGGTCTATTTTTCGCGATATGTTTCAGTATTGTGCTGTGCATCTTGAAAGCATTGCAAACAATGCTCGCGATCTCGACTTCGCAATTCGCTGGGGCTATGGCTGGGCAGTGGGGCCTTTTGAAACATGGCAAATGGCAGGATGGAATCAAATTGCCAAAGCAGTGTCCGAAGACATTGCTGCCGGTAAAACACTTTGCAACGCGCCACTCCCCGCTTGGGTTTCTGAAGCCACTGCAAATATAGGTGTCCATGCTGCTTATGGTTCCTATTCGCCACGATCAAAAAGTTTTGAATCTCGTTCCACATTGCCGGTATATGAGCGTCAACCTTACCCCGAACGTTTGGTAACAGACGCTCCTTCTTACGGAAAAATAATGTTCGAAAATTCCGGCGGAAAACTCTGGACCACCGGCGACGGCATTGCAGTTTTATCGTTTAAAAGCAAAATGCACGCTGTGGGCGACGACGTTTTAGATGCAGTTATTGAATCGGTACGTATTGCAGAACAAAAATTTAAGGGTCTTGTGATTTGGCAGACCGAAGCACCATTTAGTGCGGGTGCCAATTTGGCCCATGTTGCCCCTTTATTAGAACGCGGAGAGTTTGATAAAGGCGAAGCAATGGTCAAAAAATTCCAAGATGCTTCCATGGCATTAAAATATTCAATGGTACCAACAATCGCAGCTGTAAATGGCATGGCACTAGGTGGCGGATGCGAATTTGTAATGCACTGCACCAAAGCTGTTGCACATTTGGAATCGTATATTGGACTTGTTGAAGTGGGCGTTGGCCTTTTACCAGCAGGCGGCGGCTGCAAAGAATTCGCAATCCGCAGCGCACGCAAAGCTGAAGGCGGCAATGCCTTTGCATTTTTGCAAAGCGCATTTACAAACATTGCCATGGGAAATGTTTCAAAAAGTGCTGAACACGCAAGAGAACTTGGATTTTTAAAACCTTCAGACACAATTGTTTTAAACGGATTTGAAACTCTCTACGTTGCAAAAAGTGAAGCCCTCAATTTATTTCAGGCAGGGTATCGCCCCAACCTAAGAGTGCGAGAAATTCCAGTGGCCGGAAAAGGCGGAATTGCAACGCTTAAAATGATTTTAATTAATATGAAAGAAGGCGGATTTATTTCGGAACACGATTTTGAAATCGGTTGCCGCATTGCAACAGTGATGTGCGGTGGCGATGTCGAAGGCGGTACTTTGGTGAGCGAAGATTGGCTCCTTGAACTTGAACGCCGTGAATTTATGGCACTCATGCGCAACCCTAAAACCCAGGCTCGCATAGATTTTATGCTTAAAAATGGAAAACCCTTGCGAAACTAAATACTTTTTAAAGTAACAGATTTTATTTTTTGAGTTATTTGAATGCTTAAAGTAACTGACAAATTTTGCTCACGAGAGCTGAGGAATTAAATTATGACACGACAAATTCAAGAAGCTTTTATTGTTTCAGCAGTGCGCACACCCGTAGCAAAAGCTCCACGTGGCGCATTTAGAAACGTCCGCCCCGATGACATGCTTGCTCACGTTTTACGTGGCGTCATGGCTCAAAACCCGCAAATAGATGCGCGTCTCATTGCCGACGTCATAGTTGGTTGCGCTATGCCAGAAGCGGAACAAGGCATGAATATTGCGCGCATTGGCGTATTACTTGCAGGGTTCCCTCAGTCTGTGCCTGGCGTTACAATCAATCGATTTTGTGCCTCAGGAATTCAAGCCGTGTCTATGGCTGCCGACCGTATTATGCTTGGTCAGGCTGATTTAATGATTGGCGCTGGCGCAGAAACTATGAGCCTCATACCCATGATGGGCCATAAAGTAGTTATGAATCCAAATGTATTTGCGCACGACGAAAACATTGGCATTGCTTATGGAATGGGAATTACTGCCGAAAAAGTTGCAGAAAGATGGCAAATATCAAGAGAAGATCAAGATAAATTTGCACTTGAGAGCCACCGTCGTGCTGTTTCAGCAATTGAACGTGGCGATTTTAAATCAGAAATATTACCCTACGAAGTAGAAGAATCTATCCCTGGAATTCTCCAAGGAGCGCAAACAATTACCAAGAAAAAAATAATATCAAACGACGAAGGCCCCCGCGCCGAATCCAGTTTAGAATCACTGGCTAAATTAAAACCTGTGTTTGCCGCACGGGGCAGCGTTACGGCCGGTAATAGTTCGCAAATGAGCGATGGCGCAGGAGCCGTATTGTTGGCAAGCGAAAAAGCCGTCAAGCAATTCGGCCTCAAACCAATCGCACGATTTGTTAATTTTGCCGTGGCCGGAGTTCCACCCGAAATCATGGGAATTGGCCCCAAAGAAGCCATTCCAATGGCACTCAAACAAGCTGGACTCAATTTAAATCAAATGGATTGGATTGAATTAAATGAAGCCTTTGCGGCTCAAAGCCTAGCTATTATTCGAGATTTAAATCTCGATGTGTCTAAAGTAAATCCTTTAGGAGGAGCCATTGCCTTAGGACATCCACTGGGTGCCACAGGCGCAATTAGAACAGCAACCTTGGTGCATGGCATGCGTCGCACGGGTAAAAAATACGGCATGGTGACCATGTGCATCGGCACAGGAATGGGCGCTTGCGCTATTATTGAAGCACTTTAAGCAGCGGTTTTAGGAACCAGATTTGCCTCGTTCTCTGGTTCGTCTTCCCATTTAAATGTGTGCTAAAAAGATTCAGTTGCTGCCATTGTGTTAAAGCATTTGTATTTAGATTGCGGACTCTCAGCTATTCCATTGGTTAGCGGAAGCAATGTGTAAAAAAACTGACGCCGCAGGATCGACTTGGGTCGAGGAAGAAATATTCTACCTGACTTAACTAAAGATTTGCAGACACCAATTAACTGTCAACCCTAGCTCAAATATCCAATAACCTCTGTGCTGTGGAGCTATCTTGAGAATAAAGTTGCCTTCCTTTCTAATCGTTTTCCCCTTTTTAATGATTCTAGAGGCTTGTAAAATAAGGTCGTTCAATTCTAAGTCTTCGATTCACTCAGAAGAGCAAAGAAAGTTTCCGATCGGCTTTTACACAGTTTCAAATCTTCCCGCTGGAACGATTTCACAAGAAATGGCATTTAAAATGATGGATGGAATCTCCAGAATTGACGAAGAGGGCAACAAAGACTGCGCAGTCATCCCGATTAGTAAGAACTACTCTCTGACAGCTCTGCATTGTCTAATGGAAAGGACCCGTTTTGAGGCCAGGATATTCGATGATCTTTCAGGCCAGATTCTGACAATTCACGAACCCGGAAAAGCGTTAGAAATTGAGGCGACAGGTGGAAGTTACCCCTCGCTTTTCGAGAGTAGTACAGAACCTGCGCGCTGGAACCTGAAGGACGAAGACAGTTATAGAAACAGTTTTTCGAACGACTGGGCAATCATTCGTCGTGACAATAAAAAGTTCTGTTATTCTACATTAGCCGGAGCTTCGGAGGGAATTCTTACTTTTATTGGGTTTCCGATTCGAAGTTATCGAGACGGAAAAATTGTAAGCGAAGGCAGAAAAAAAATGCTCTCATTTGGTGATAATTCCTTGAAAACTCCATTTGGAAATGAATATTTTAAGAGTCTCAATTCGGAACAAAAAAACCTCGTCGAAAGGACCGTCGGGCAATCAATGGCAGAGCGATCTGTCTGGGTAGTTGATGGTGAAGCTCGCCCAGGAAACAGTGGTGGTCCCGTTTTTGATAAATCTGGAAATCTTTTGGGCATGGTGATTGCGGGCATTATTACTCCCGGGGATGGGAATATGTATGAGTATAAATCTAACTCGGTTGTTATTCTGCCAATAACTACTATTGCTAAACAGCTCCGAGCCCAAAAATATGAAGTGTCAAATTACTTTTCCTGTGGAGCAGTCCAATGAGCAAGCGGCAAATTGATTTAGAATATTTAAAAATTAGTGCCAAAGAAGTGTTCAATATATGCTTGCTAGTATTGATTGTTGCATTGCCAGGTACTTCATTTGGCGCTGCTTCAAACGCTCTGACTTTGGAGCAATCAGTTGAAAAATATACTTCAATAGTAAGTGCCCTTCAGAGGAAAAACGAATTAGGTGAAAAACTAATAGGAAACTATCAACCCTGGAAGAACCCGATTTTGTTTGTTGATGTGCGTGAACCGACAAAATTCATCGGCATAAACATTCAGTGCCCAAAAAGTTGGACTTGTGAGCCTGTTCAAAAATTGAATGGGGTAAACTTAACCAGAGGAAAAGCGACAGACA
>JAYTOT010000005.1:0-11799 GCA_043747645.1 Pseudomonadota bacterium
AGTTCAATAGCTTTTATTCCAACATTTAAATACCCGTAAAGACCTGTATAAACCCTTATTTTCTGTGGAATTCTAACGGAATAAAATCTTATACATTATATTCACCACCGGTTTTAAATTTTGAAAATCTCTATTTGAACAATCCTGATTTAATTTTGATGATTAATAGTGACTGCAAAATAATTAAATTTAACTTAAGTGCAGAAAATTTTTTTGGAAGTCCCAAACTTGAAAATTCCAAAAACTTAAATTTATTTATTTCATCTGAAATGGCTTCACAATTTCAAAATGCAATGGAGAATGTTCTGAAAGACAAGACATTTTCTAACCTAGCAATTCCATACAAATCAAAAAATAAGCAGACATTTCTGATAGATTGGCGAATTTATTTATTAAAATCAGAAATAGAATCTGCAAACACTCAACCAATTTTTTGCTGTTACGGACGCGACGTCACAAATTTGGTAAATCAAAGCAGGCTCACAGGTAAATTGGAACACGAACTGGAGCAAGCAGGACTTTTACAACAAGAATTATTTACGCAACCCAGAGTTCATCCTAATTTCGAAATTGTTACTCATTACCATCCCAGCCAACAAACAGGTGGCGATTGGCTTGTGGCACGCCTTAACGAAGAAAACAATGTTACTAGGCTTCTCATTGGCGATGTTACAGGGCACGGCTTTGCTGCTTCACTCATGACAGGCGCCATTCATGGTGCTTATATGGCCTCAGAATGCACCTCACTCTATGCCAATAATTCCGAACCTTACATTTTCTTAATTTCTGAAAGCGACTGGCATCAAAATGTTGCTAAAACCATCAATTCAGTAGTTTTAGATGTGGGAAAATTGAATCGCTCTTAACATTAGCAATTGTGAGCGTAGACTTGAATTCTGGAAATTTTGTCTACTCTAGCTTGGGGCATCCGCCAGCATTTTTAGCAAAATCCACTGAAAATAAAGTATAGCGTATTCGCGCGGCAGGTCCTCGACTTGGTGCACAGAAAGATTTGCAATTTAGAAGCGTAACCGGTTTTTTGAATTCAGGCGACAAATTATTTTGTTACACCGACGGAATATTCGAAAACAGAGGTAAAAGTAATGAACTCGTAACAGAACAAGGCATTTTGGATGCTTTAAAAGCAGATTACTCTTTGGTCGTTAACAATAATTCAATTCAAAAATCGATGAAAAACGCTTGGGCTAACGGCCCTATCGAAGACGACACGACGTACATATTGTTTCAGTGGAAAAAAAACTAAAGGCAAAAAGACTCTAATTTCTGGGAAAAAAAGACCAGAAAAACGACGTTTCTATCTTGGAATAATGTCTTTGTTTTTTACTGTGGCCAATGATAATTCCGAATCACCTCCCGTTACGCCAATGGCCTTACATTTTTCGGCAAAATTCCAACTTCCATACTTGGCCACAAGGCAAAGTTCATCAGAATTTTTAAATGTGCATCGCGATTGGTCTGCTGGAACATCTAGAACAGTTGCCCATTCAGCTGTCTTTTTATAAGCTGCATCAGATTTTTTCCAGAAATCAATTTTTTCATTTTCAACCAATGATTGTCCGTTTCTGAAAACAGAAAAATAGACCAAATAAAGCGGAACGTTAAATAGTCCACCATCGCTATCTTTGATGCAATTGCGCAGCGGAAACACCGGCAACTGATTGTTCTTTGTTACCTTAATATCGTCTAACGGATTCGAAATAGTCGGATAATCAACCTGACAAGCACCTTGCTTTTCTGGCGACTTGTCCCAGCCCCGTGTTTTTAATACATCTCGGCACAATGGGACAACAACATCTTTGAGCAATTGCGTTTCGAGTGCAGTCAAATTTTGACCATCACGCCCCCGATAAAACATACTTGTTGCGAGGTTAGAATTGCGTTCATAGCTTGTGGAGCCGCTAATTGATAAATTAATTTTATCAAAAAACACAGCCACAATTTGCTTGAGTCCTTCCGGAAGCGCCGAAACAGCATCAAAATTAAGTGAGGCAGACGATTTCACTCGCAGTAACTCTTCAACTTGCAAAATATTCTTCAAATCATATTGATACACTTCAGATGCAATTTCTGCTGACTTTGTTTTTTCTCTACCTACAGAATCTTCAAATTTATAAGTTATTTTGTATCCTTGACTCACAAAATCATATTGAGTGCCCGCTTTAATTCCAGTGGTAGAATTTGTATCTGATTGCCCTTTAGACTCTAAAACACCATCACCTATTTTTCGAACCGAAATCCCTGCATTTACATCTACACTGACATTAATTGATGAACGATCGACTTTGTGAGCTATAATTTCTACGAGTCTCACATCGTCTTTCAAGCCAGTGCGTTGTCGCAATTCGCTGTTTACAAATCGAAGTGCGTTAAAAAATTGAATTTTTAATTGGCCTTGAATATCGACAGGCACTGCCCCGCTGCTTTGAAAAAGCCTCGAATCGTCTGAATTGAGACCCACTATTGAATCTGATTTTTCAGACAAAGAGCTTATTTTTGCAACATTATCGCCACGTTTACAGCTGAAAGACAAAGCAAACAAGGCAAATAAAATTTTCCTACAAAACGCACTTTGAAACAACAACTGACTTTTCAAGTTAGCTCCTCAATATTTAAAAACTAAGAAATACAATATTTGCATTTGTGGAATCGTATGCTTGATGTTAATCGCAAGTTGAGGCAAAAAAACATTATTTACCGCCGGAAAATTGGACACTTTTTATGACGCCTCAAAAACTGTTGTTTTGTCTGTATCTTGTGACACCACAGTTATCTGCATGGGGGATTGGCGACTCCGTTTTGTGCAAATTGCACGATGACCAAGCTGGAAAGCTCCGTGGAATTTATCTCGATGAACTCAATGCGAACGAGCCGCGTGTTGTGATTATGGGAGAATCAGATGAACATATGCTTAAAAAAAATTTTGGTACTGTGACCCAACTCGTTCCAAAATCTGGGGCATTTGAATTAAAATACGATTCTAGCCGCATGCGACTCGTGTATTTTCGAGCGAATAAAACAGGATTTGCTGGCAATTGCGTTGCTTTATAGATTTATTTATTCAATGTTTTATATATTAATATTCGTCAAATTATCAAATTTAACTTATTTTATGCCGAAATCTGCTGTTTTCTGTCGAGAGCCTTCATTAGATGATAGGCAATAGACGACAAAGGTAACACTTCAATTGCCGCCCCACGCTGCACAGCTTCTTTAGGCATTCCAAAAACCACACAACTTTCTTCATTTTGCGCAATAGTGTGCACGCCTAATTCTTTCAAACGCAGCAACCCTTGTGCGCCGTCCGCTCCCATTCCCGTTAAAAGCGCAGCTACAATGCGCCATCTTTTGGCATGTGGAACCAGCGAATCAAAAAGAAAATCTACGCTGGGCTTATGTCGATTCACTGGCGGATTGTCTGTTATTTGAAGAACTAAAGAGCGTTCAATTTCAATAATATGCATTTGTTTTCCACCAGGTGCCACATAGGCAGTACCTACGTCTAAAATATCGCCATGAGCTGCTTCTTTTACTTTAATCGAACAAACTTGGTTAAGTCGTTCGGCAAAGGCCTTTGAAAACGCACTTGGTATGTGTTGAACTATAACAATGGGCGGTGAATTTGAAGGCAACTCTGCAAGTAAATATTTAAGTGCTGTTGTGCCTCCAGTGGAAGCTCCAATAGCAATGAGTTCATTTGTGGCTCTTTTTCTATTAGAATTGATGAGCGAACGCACTGCTGCAGGGTTACTTTTTAATTCTTGAACTGCTTTTCTTTTTACAGTCGAAGTTTGCCTTACCACAGCACGAATGCGTTCTGCTTCGATTAATATATTCATGCCTTCAGGCTTAGAAATATAGTCTATGGCGCCCAATTCAAGACAATGCAGAGCTCCAACAGCGTCTTCGTAACTGATAGAACTAATAACTACTACAGGTGGATGTGGCTTGCCGCGCATACTTTCTAAATATGTGATTCCATCCATTTTTGGCATATGAATATCGAGCGTCATGACGTCGGCAGTTACGGTTGCAGCAATTTTGGCAGCTTCAACGCCATCTTCAGCTTCGCCAACAACTTCGAAACCAAACTGCGCAGACAGAATTTGCTTCAACATATTTCTGATCGTTTTAGAATCATCCACAACAATCACACGAATTGTTGATTTTAATTCCCTTGAACCAATTTTCGTCACTTGTTTTTTGAGGGAATAGACTGAATTGCCAACCAATTCTAAAGGCGTGTCCATACCAGAAATAGATTCTGAATGCCCCAAAAAAAGGAGGCCATTAGGATTCAAATGCTGGGCAATGCGCGAAACTATGTCTCTGCTGTCTTGCGGCCTAAAATAGATGAGCACATTTCTTAAAAAAATAATATCGAATTTCTGCATCGGATAATTTTTAGCCTGTAAATTCAATTGTTCGAAATGGCAAAGTTTATGAATTTCATCGATTATGCGAGCTAAATGAGAAATTTCGTTTTTGCCATTTTCAAAAAATTTACGGCGCAGCCTATGATTTAAATTATGTAATTTTTTGTTTTCATAGACGCCTTCTGAAGCTATTTTTATAGAATTAAAATCTATGTCCGTACCCAAAAATTTTAATTTTTCAACTCTCGATTTTAGTCCATTGGTTTCTATGTATTCCAAAACAGCCATTGCTAGTGAGTACATTTCTTCACCAGTAGAGCAAGCAGCACTCCACACGGACAATTCTTTTTTGGTTTTAAAAAAATCGGAAAAATGATGGTCTACTAAAAAATCGAAGTGGTCTGGTTCGCGAAAAAAATCTGTGGTGTGGGTGGTCAGTACCGAAATGATTTCTCTGACTTCGCTTGCGCGGTTTATGGTAAAGTATTCATAATATTTTTCTAATGTTTGAATATTCAAGGCGCGAGCGCGTCGTAATATACGTGTTTCAGCCAATATTTTTTTATCGAGGGGCAATTGAATCCCAGCAATTGTTTGAACAATTTTCATTATTTCAACAATAGGATTGTTTTGGCTCCCCTTGATTCTCTGAAAAATGAGCTCAATGCCAGACCGCTGAAAAGGTTTTTGCAAAACATCTACAGCACCTAACTGTACAGCTTTAGCCATTAAGTCTGGCGATCCGTCTCCAGAAATAAAAATCCAAGTGGGTAGAATTTTGAAATTGTCTTTACATTCTTGAAAAAATTGCAGCCCATTTTTTTCGGGCATATGCACGTCGCAGAAAACAATTTCTGGAATTTGATTTAAAAAAAAACAACGTGCCTCTGCAATGCTTGTCACGTATTTGCTATCGTGACCAAAACTTTTTAAAAGTTGCACCAGAGCTTCTGCAAGTGTTTCTTCGTCATCAATAACAAGAACGCGGCTCATGAAGCAGATTTCCACCGAGAATCTGTACGACCTATTTCAGATAAACCATCAGATTTACCACTGTTTTCACTGGATGAATCTAAATTTAAATCGTTTTCTCTGTCGGCAACCAAAACCGTTTTATCTGATTTTTGCATGCGAGTTTCTTTGGCTTCTTGCATTTGCTTCTGAGCACCGTCGAGCCTCGTTTTTTTGTCTGCGCGCTTTACAACCAGTTTTGCCCTCTTGGGATGATGAGTAGAATGGTGATTTACACTTGAACTATATTTCTCGCCATCGGATCCAAAAATCACATTTTTTAAATGCTCGATAGATTCAGCAAGTGTCATTGCACCTTCAGAAAGTGCTGTTCCCTGATTTGCCAAACCAACGCTGGCATTTGCGTTCTTTTGCGTGACTTTATCCATTTCGTTCATGGCACGATTTGTTTGGCGCACTCCGCCTTCTTGTTCTTTAGTTGCTGCAGTAATACTTCGTGCCGACTCTGCAATGCGTTCCAGTGTGCGACCCATGGCGTTAAATGTGGTTTCGCATTCTTGCGATATTCCACGACCAACATGCACTCGTTCTTGCGTACTGCGCACTGCATTAGAAACTTCAACAGTACTCGATTCCAATAATGCTCTAATTTCTTCTGCAGCACGACCACTCATTTCGGCTAATTTGCCAACTTCTTCAGCCACAACAGCAAAACCTTTTCCATGCGCACCAGCGCGTGCTGCTTCAATGGAAGCATTAAATGAAAGGAGTCTCGTTTCAAACACAATGTCGTTAATTACATTTGTTTTCGATTTAATTTCATCAATTATTTTTACAATTGCTTCAAGTTTAGAATTTGCAGTGTGAATTTCGTCCATGGCATTCATAAGTTTACCAATAACTGCAGACCCTTCTTGCGCCTTTTGTCTGCCGTCTTCTGTAATATTCATCATGGCTTGCGAATTGTTTGAAGTTTGCGCCAGCATTGATGCCATTTGTTCCATAGAAGAAACGGTTTCTTCAATAGACGATGCCTGTTGAGTGGTAGATTCACTCAAATCCTCAGAAGTGGTTGAAATTTGCAAACTTACTTTTTCAACATTATCTGCAGCTTCAGTGATATGTTCGTTGATTTCTTCCAGTTCGGCCGATGCACTGTTTGCAAGGCGCCACGATTGCCAAACACCAATAAGAGTTGAAACGAGCAATAAGCCCGCCAAACTCCAGCCTGCAATGAGCAAATACTGATCTGCTTCGCGCCTGAATGTCAGGGCAAATTCACGCGAATAAAGCCGTACTTTCGAAATCAGTTCGTCAATTTTGCTATTAATTGGCATGTATTCTTTGGTGTAAATTTCCTGCGCCGCCTTAATATCTTTCTGTACAAGTATTAATATTTTATTTTCGATAACTTTAAGCTGCTTGTCTTCTATTTCTTTAATTTCATTCAAGCCTCTTGTGATTTCGGGATCACTGCTGAATTTAAATACTTCTTGCAGAGACTCCTTAACTTTATCTTCTTCTCTTTTTTTACCCAAGAGTTCTTCTTGGTCTTCGGGATTCAGTAAAATACCGCGCATGTGGGTGTTCATGGCAATAAAATGTTGATAGGTTTCATCGAGATGATCTTGCAACTCTACGGCATTTTCGGCCTTTCGTTGTGCACCTTTCATCAAACCAAAAAAGATTTGGTCCGTTGCCTGCACAAGAACGCCTGTGATAATCATTTGCACGCCAATTTGGAGAATGCGGCTTTTAAGTGATCTTTTTTTCATGCTACAAGCTCCTTTTGCGTGCGTGATACCAAACGCATGTCATCGACTGTCAAACACCCTGCAAGATTTATTAAGCTCACAAGCGCGTCACCTCTTTTTGCAATGCCAATAAAAAATTCTTTCGGAATTCGCGATTCAATGTAAGACTTAGAAGCAATTTCAGATAAACTAAACATTTCAACAGAAATAAGATCGTCAACAATGCATCCTACAAGTCCTTCTGGGCGTTCAATCACCAAAATAAGACCTCGTTCATTGACATAAATAGGCATTAAAAATTTTTTGCGCAGGTCTATGACACTTACAATTTGACCACGTAAATTAATCACACCTTTAAAATAATCCGCCATAAATGGCACAGATTTTATAGCTAAAAATTTTATGACTTCACGCACTTCTAATAACGGTGTGCCATACTGTTCATCACCTAATTTAAAAATCATGACGCGCAAATGTCCCGAGTCATCTTCTTGAAGTCCCGTGGCACCCGATGAATTGTTTTTAGCAGCTGATTCATCATGCGACATGAGTGCTCCTTTGAACCACGAGATCTTGCAAACTCAAAACGAGTCCCGGCTCACCGTTGGACATGACAGCACCTGCAATGACTCCTGGAATATTTTGCATTTCATGCCCTAATTTTTTTAATACAACTTGCTGCTGCCATAAAATATCATCTATTTCTACAATCATTTTTCTTCCAAGATACGAAAATACCACCCCAGGTCGCGTGCGTCGTAAATTTCTTGCTTCCATTTCGGCGTTGGTAAACCGCTTTCCAAAAAGAGCTTCTAAAATATAAACCGGAATGACTTCGCCGCGCAGGCTCACAATGCGGCCTTTGCCTGTCACAGTTTCAATGTTTAATTTTTTAAATTCTACAATTTCTACGAGCTGAGTTTTGGGAATTAAAAATCTTCTATCACCTGCAGAAATAACCATTACATCTACAATAGAAAGTGACAGCGGCAATGATATTTCTATTTTACTACCTTCGTGCAGTTTAGTTTGAATAAAAACATCGCCTTTTAAGTCATTTATAGCTTGCATCACAACGTCCATCCCTACACCACGCCCAGAAATCTCAGACACACTTTCTTTTGTTGAAAATCCTGGTTTAAAAATGAGATTGTATATTTCCGCATCAGACAATTGAGCGTTTGCTAAAACCAATCCTTTTTGAATTGCTTTTTGCAAAATAACATCGCGATCCATTCCTTTTCCATCGTCGGACACAGAAATAACAATGCGATCTTCTCTGTTTTCAGCAGAAAGTACGACTTTTGCAAAACGAGTTTTGCCAAGGGAAGCGCGTTCACTCGGACTTTCTATGCCATGGTCTGCTGCATTTCGAATAATATGTGTGAGTGGATCCCCAATTTTTTCAAGCACCGATTTGTCTATTTCAACTTCTTCGCCTTGTGTTTCAAATTGAATATCTTTGCCGAGAATTTGCCCCACATCACGCAAGGTGCGATTCATCTTTTGAAATAGAGGCTTGACAGGCACAAGACGCAGAGACATGGCCGTATCTTGCAATTCTGCAACCAATTTTGACATATAAGAAATGGTTTGCAATGCATGATCACTTTGGCTTGTTTTATTGTCTTTATGGCTCGCCATGACTGATTGGTTTACCACTAGTTCGCCAACAATATTAATGAGTCCGTCTAGCTTTTTGAGAGATACACGCAAGACTTGTTCTTCTGAAGAATTTGCATTTTGATTTTTTATTGCAGCTTGTAGTTTTTCTTCCTGAGGAATGGCTGCAGGATTTTTAACTAAATTTGTAACAACAGAAGCGTCAGTTTTGGAATCCATATGGGGAGTCTCAAGATTTAATGCCGCATTGTGCCTGTTAGAGACCGTAGGAATATTCGAAGAGGTTACGCCTGATGCTAGAGCGGATTCTGAAGGTATATCTGCCCAAAAAACACCATCAGATGCTTTTGTAGAAGAAATGACGTTTGCTAAAATCTCCTCTTCTTTCACAACTCTCAAACTTAAAATCTGAGTGACCATGGAATCGCGCCGCAGAGGAATAAAATCACGGTTTTTTAATAGGGCGTCGTTCCATTCCACTAAGCAAGATTGGCTTTCAAGAATAGCACCTATAATTTCGGGTTCGAGTCCCACTTTATTGTTGATAACGTCTGATATCAGATCTTCAACCGTGTGAATAAAAGCACCAAAATTTTCAAGTCCTAGAGATCGAGATGATCCTTTTAAATTATGAGCTTGCCGGTACAATACATTTAAAAGTTCGGGTGCATTTTCGGCACGACTTTCTAAACTCAAACATGCCTGTTCCCATCGCGCAAGGGACTCTTGAGCTTCTTCATGAAAATTATCATAAAACTCTTGCGGCAGTGCTTCAGACATAATACCCGGAGTGCCTCCCCTCAATTTTTCTCTGGAGGTCTATCGGTAAATAAAAAACACTCCCCGTGGAAATATAGATTCAAGTCGTCAAAAAAATGATTGAATCAAGTATTATCTTTCGCCGAAATTCTTTCAGAAAGCGCAGCACTTGCGCCATCTTTGCGCAACCTAACAGGTGCGCCTTCTTCGGCGAGAATTTCTTTTAAAACTTCATCTAGAGTAGACACATAGCGAATATCCACACGGCGGCGGATGTTTAAAGGCAACTCGTTAATTGCACCTTTGTTACGTTCAGGCACACATACAGTTCTAATTCCCACACGCAATGCAGCGAGAATTTTTTCTCGCAGTCCGCCCACGGGCAATATTCTACCGTGCAACGTGATTTCACCAGTCATGGCTACGTCTTGACGCACTGGTTTGTCTGAAAAAGCTGAAACAAGGGCCGTTGCTATGGCCAATCCGGCACTGGGTCCATCTTTAGGAATTGCGCCAGCAGGAATGTGCAAATGAACGTCGCATTCGGAAAATTTAGAAGGGTTAATGCCTAACGAAGCAGCTCTGCCGCGAATGTAGCTGAATGCTGTTTGGGCCGACTCCTTCATGACGTCACCCAATTGCCCCGTGAGTGTTAAGCCACCTTTTCCGGGCAACAAATTCACTTCGAGTTCGAGCATTTCTCCGCCCGATTGGGTGTATGCCAAGCCAGTGCAAACGCCCACGCGAGTAGCATTCACATCATGATCTTCACCTAAAAATCGTTCTTCACCAAGCAAATCGCGACAAATTCGAGGTGTTACTTTAACTATTTTGCGCTCACGCCCTTTTTCATCGCCTTCTGCAACTGTACGAGCCAATTTTCTTGTAATTGTAGATAAATGTTTTTCTAAATTTCTGAGCCCCGATTCTCGCGTGTATCCATTAATCACTAACGATACTGCCGATTCTTGAAATTGAATCAATTCATCGCTCAAGCCATTTTGTTCAATGGTTTTTGGAATAATATACTGTTTTGCAATTTCATATTTTTCGTCTTCGCTGTAACCGCTCACTTCTATGACTTCGAGTCGGTCGCGCAAAGGCGCCGGAATAGTATCTAGTCTATTGGCATTTGCAATAAACATCACTTGGCTCAAATCGAACGGAATTGAAACGTAGTGGTCGGAAAAATTATGATTTTGTTCTGGGTCTAGTATTTCTAGCAATGCGCTTGAAGGATCACCTTTATAATCGCTTGCAAGCTTGTCGATTTCATCAAGCATAATAACCGGATTGTTTACGCCAGCTGATTTTAATCCAGCCAAAATGCGGCCAGGTTGCGAGCCTACATAGGTGCGGCGGTGGCCCCTAATTTCTGCTTCATCGCGCAAGCCGCCCAAAGAAATTCGCACGAATTTTCGTCCGAGTGCATGTGCAATGCTGCGCCCCAAACTTGTTTTACCCACTCCCGGAGGGCCCACAAAACAAAGAATGGGTCCTTTTAAGTTTGGATTTAATTTCTTTACGGCCATATATTCCATAATACGGTCTTTAATTTTATCGAGGCCGTAGTGGTCTTCATCAAGTGTTTTTTTGCAATGTGTGAGGTCGTAATTTGCTTCTGTTGATTTCGACCATGGCAAATCACACATCCATTCAATATATGTGCGAGTGATTGTTGCTTCAGACGAATCTTGATTCATGCGTTCTAATCGGCGCAATTGCTTCTGTGACTCTGCAAATGCCTCAGCCGACATGAGAGCTTTGCTTACTTTCTCACGCAATTCATCCATGTCGTCTTTACCGTCTAAATCTCCTAATTCAGCGCGAATGGCACGGAGCTGTTCGCGTAAAAAATGCTCACGCGAAGCGCGTCCCATTTCTTCTTTTGCTTGCAACTGAATGCGCATTTGCATGCCAAAAACTTCTAATTCTCTGTTGAGAAGAGCATGAACCGCCTTCAATCGAGACAAACTGTCTAAAGTACCAAGCACTTTTTGCGCATCGACAATTTTGAGTCCTAAATTGCTGGCAACCAAATCTGCCAAACGGCCTGGGTCAGTGATGTCTTCTAATACCATAAGAATGTCTGGTGATAATGTTTTGCCAAGCCCAACCAATTTTTCGAGAGTCTCGCGTACGTTTCTGGTTAATGCTTCGCATTCTGCTGGTGCAGCATCTCTTTCTGGTTCTAAAAGAGTTAAAATTTCTACTCGCGGAAAAGGCTCGCTTTGTGCAAGTCTTGCAACTTTAGCTTTGGCAATTCCTTGAATCAGCACTTTTGTACGGCCATCTGG
>JAYTOT010000006.1:0-13990 GCA_043747645.1 Pseudomonadota bacterium
TCTCCGTATGATTAAATAAGTTGAATTTATTTATATATTAAATTAGTCTTTAAATCAAGATATTATTGCGCTTATTTTCTTAGATTAAGAGCATTGAGCACTCGGTACTGGAATTTTAAGAAACAACGTCACTAGCCCTGCCGACGGCAGTGCTCGCTCTGCATACGATCTTTTTTTAGGGACAAATGCGTCGGTAGAAGCTTCCGATCCGGCAATTGCCAACGCCAATTCGTTTTCAGAGGCCTGTTTACAATTTTCCGGAGCTCAAACTTTAACCCTTTCCTCGGGGGCAAATACGACATTTATCGAGTCAATGCATAAATCATCTGCAGAATTTACTCTCGAGTTTTTGATAAAAAATCAACCCTATTCCGCCGCAACTGCTGATCTTAACCAAATTTTACAGACCAGAAACACTGCCGGAAACATTGGCATTGAATTTTTGATCCGCCCAAGCGGACAATCGGGCAAAATCTTTGCTCAAACTTGGGCGGGGACGGGGCCTGGTATTGTTTGCACTTCAAACGTTAGTTTCCCTACAGGCAAAGAGTCCGACCTCACCTATGTGGCATTTTCGTATAAAGATTCCCTGAATGCGGGTTTTTGGAATATGAACGGTGTTTCGACTTCGTTTTCAGGTTTTAGAATTGGCACGCCTTCCACATCTGCGGCAAATTCTGCGTTGGGGATCTCTGGAAGCTCTGGTGGAGTTCGAAATCTCCTTTCTGGAACCTCGGTGTATTTCGTGCGCCTTTACAATCGAGCACTTACAGATTCAGAAATACTCCAGAACTATAGGCAGTGCATCAAAAGGTTTCCCACTTTACCTTAGCTGCATATACAAACAAATACCGAATAAATCTGAGGAAAAAGAGACCCGAAAGCCAAAAAAGTTGGAGTCGGAAGAGTTTTTAGAAAATATATCAGATATAAATTTTCTGTACAGAATTATTGCTGACTATATAGGCGGTATGACTGATAAATGCGCCATATATATGTCTGAAAAACTAAATGGAAAGTTAGCCTTTAAGTAAATTTGTATTTATAAATTATTTTTTCCTCAATTCCCTCTCATCTCCTTTAAAATTTGAACAAATTTTTCAGCGTATTGAGGATTTGAATCTCGACGTGAAGAATAACCTCGAATTGTTGATTCAATTCCACGTGTCACAAAGCGGTAGCGCGGGAACAGAGCTTCAATTGCTGTGGGATTTGAAGGGTCGGTATATTCTTTACAATTTGTATATGTGCTCAGCAAAATGATGTGAGCTTGCACACCTTCAGCCATCGATTGGTATGAATTTTCGGATGTCGACTGAAATTGCCTGATTTTGCCATAGTTAAAATTGTTTAAATCTGTCATAAAATTCGTCTCAAGAAGCATATTGGCAATCACTAAATCTAGCGGAAGTGTTTTGAGTCCGATAGGAATTGACTCTATGCCTCCTCCGTTTTTTCCGTACCCAGCAAATTCAGCCTCAGCATTGAGTTGTGTTTCGTAGGCGCTAATAACCTCACTTAATTCTGTTTTATTTAAATTGCTATTTTTACTTAAAATATAGTTTTTGATTTTCTCTTTATTTGCAATGCTCGGTTCAGTGAATAAGTAGTCTGAATGAGGATTATAAAATTTATCCGGACTTTCTGGAGTAATATTGCAGGTTCTTGGTTCTTTTTTCAAGAATTCATTGTTGCTGCGATCGTCGTTTTCAAAATGTGCACCGGCAAGAAGCCAATCGCGTATGGGGCCGGGCAAAGATTCAGAATTTAAGGTTGCAAACATACCAAGTGGTGTACCGGGTAGGTCGAGGTAGAATCCAACTTCTTTGTGATTGGTGGAATCCCATGAGATGTATGACCCAGCTCCTGCCGTTCTCGTTTTTAGGCCGCCGAAAACAACGTTTTCATGCTTTATACTATTTAAATCGCTGCCTTCAAAAATAAATTCATGTCCTATTCCACCGCCAATAAATTTATTCGAACCCTCTGCTGCTAAAATGAATCCCCAGTAGATATCTCCAGTTCCTTCGGCACTTTCTCCGCGATCGACACCTACAAATGGCAAGAATTCAATTTCACCAGTTTGAATCGCTGTAATAATTGAGGCTCGATCTGTTGAAGGTAATTTGTCGATGTTGGCAATAAAAATTTTAATAAAAAGTGCGATATCAATTTTAAATCTTTCTAGCATAGCTTTTAGAAAAGGATTTTTAATTAAATTGTTCAATGTTGAGTTTATATTTTTGGAAGTGGGTACACGAATTCCATCTTTGCCCGCAAAAAAATAGATGCCCTGCCATTGCGGGATTTGAATACTTGTAAATGGAATATACCAAGGTTGAAACAAGATATTCCGTGCTCCCTGAATATCTTTTTCAAATTCTTCGTCGGACGCAAATGCGTTTCCTGAGTATGCCAATTTTTGCAGATTTAAAACGCGATCGCCTAAAAAACCAAGGAGCGATTTCGCAATTGCGCTGATGCCGTCGGATATATTTTGTGCATTGATGCCCTGTGCTTCAGAACTAGAAGGTGCTGGGCGACAAGATACAATCAAAAAAATACAAAATGTAAGAAAGAAAAGTTTACAATTTTTCAATATATTCACAATGTCCTCCTGCGACATTGTGATATATCGGTAAGAATTGATTTTAGGATGAGTGAATCTGGTTTTGAATTTAATATTAATGGCTTACATTCAATGCAGATTTGCAGACATTTCAGTCGTGCTTTTCAAATGGTATGTTTCCAGAAAGAATTAAAATATTAGAAATATTTTAATTGTTGGTTGGCGCTATTCAATGCAAGCGGTTGTTCCAACCCGATAGAATTTAATTTTTGTCTGGTTTTTCGTTTGCTGAAGCATTTGGCAATATATCAGTCGCCTTCTCTGAATAAATTCTTAATTTTCTGTAAATATAGCACTAAATTCACTCAATTTTGAGGAATTATGAAATATTAATCCCGAATAAATGCTTTTTTATCGTGACTTTGATTTACGAATTTTCTCAATTTGTAGGGCTTTCTTTCAACTCTTTTTTAATTATTTCTTCCAGCGATTCTTTGTGAAATTTTGCGAGGCCTGAATTAAGTTTTACGTCTTCAAAATTGAGTTGAGTGACGATTTCGATGTGCTCAAATTCTTCGTCGTAATGTGAGTTTTTTTTGGGTGCTGGAATTTCGATGATCCAAATACTGTTTTTGAAGTCTACAATAATAGGTTCATTTAAACGATATGTTGCAATATTTCTGCCATTGACTTGGCTTTCAATGAGTAAAATAGCAATTGTCGAAATAAGATTTTTAGATTTTGCATAATTATCAGAGCTGCTGGTTCGGTAGCATATATGGTCAATATATGCAGATTTATCAAGCACATATTTGCTCTGAATTTCGTTCCACAGTGTCCATGCAAAAATTTGAGCGCGATTGTGAAATTCAATTAATATTTCAGATGCCATGATTATTTTCCTTGGTGCAAAAAACAGACCCTATCAGCGCTCACTAAAGTTATCCACATTTAATGTGGAAAAGCCCCTTGCAAAAGGAGTATTCTGCCAGTGATCACAATGTGCTATAGTGTCTGCTCGCGTTAAGAGCATGGTTTGAGTTTGCTCTTTTTGCAGGCAGAACTCAGCTCTTGCTTTTTTTTCGCACGAATGAGTCGCGTCGGAATTTGGCCAAAATGATAGACAAATTCGCCTTGTTCTACTAAGCCAAATCCTTCTTTAAGATAACGTAACTGTGCATCTCGCGACGTCTTGAGGCGCCAAATGCTGTCTTCGAGCATTTGATTTCTGATTGACAGTTGCATGGTGAGGTCGCTTAATTCATCGCGATTGCGTCGTAATTCGAGATAATTTGAAATGCCAAATTGCCCCGTGGCCATGGAAATGAGCAACACCCAGAGGGCGAGCACAATCACCCAGCGGACGAGCAATGTGAATCGGGTAGATTGGAGGTTGTTTTGGTATGTCATGAAACTAAATTAACACAAGAAGCTAGTGTGCTCCGAAGGCCTCAGGAGAATTTGAGACCGTGTTTTGACGCTGCATCACAGTCGCCATCAGTGTGACTGCTGCAGGGGTAATTCCGCTGATACGCGATGCTTGGCCTAAAGTGGAGGGGTTGTGACGCTTGAGTTTTTCAACCACTTCGCGCGAAAGCCCGCTCACTAATGTGTAATCAAACGCTTCGGGAATCCACATTTCGTCGAGGTTTCGCACTCTGCGCGAAATTTCTTCTTCACGTTTAATGTAGCCCTCGTATTTCACAGTGATTTCGAGAGATCGCGCCACTCTCCAAGGTAAATATTTGACTAAACTAGCTTCAAATAGAGCTTGCCATTTGACTTCTGGCCTCTTTAAATAAGCATCTAAGGAACACGACGACGAAAGGGGCGGCAAGCCAGCTTGCTGCAATTTTAATTGCATTTCAGCCGTTGGATTGATCCAATTTGCCTTCAGATATTCAATTTCTTGGGTGAGCTGCTGCGAGCGGGTTTTGAAATCTTCAAAAATGTTATCCGATATTAATCCAAATTTATGCCCGTAAGAGAGGAGCCGTTCATCGGCATTGTCTTCGCGCAAAGTGAGTCGATTTTCGGCGCGCGACGTAAACATACGATAGGGTTCGATGGTGCCTAGCGTAGTGAGATCGTCTATTAATACTCCAATGTAGCTTTCAGAACGTGACAAAATAAATGGTTTATCGCCCCGAACTTTTAACGCGGCATTGATTCCGGCCATTAATCCTTGTGCAGCGGCTTCTTCGTAACCTGTTGTGCCGTTGATCTGTCCGGCAAAATAGAGGCCTTTTAATTTTTTGGTTTCAAGTGTGGGATGCAATTCGGTAGGCTGAACAAAGTCGTATTCAATGGCGTAACCTGGCTTCATAATGCGAACGTTTTCGAGCCCTGCAATTGTTTTTAAAAATTCTTCTTGCACATGTACTGGCAAACTGGTCGAAATTCCGTTGGGATATATTTCGTGTGTAGAATATCCTTCGGGTTCTAAAAATATTTGGTGCCCAGTGCGCTGTGGGAATTTTACAACTTTGTCTTCGATAGAAGGGCAATAACGCGGACCAATACCAGTAATAATTCCGCTGTAGAGAGGCGACAAATGCATGTGTTTAGTTATTACAGCATGTGTTTTTTCGTTGGTGTATGTTACGTGGCAGGGCACTAATTTTTGCGTTATTTTTTCGGTGCGTAAGCTAAAAGGAACAAAATCTGGGTCTGAATCTTGGGCTTCGAGAGATTCAAAATTAATGCTGCGCGCGTCGAGGCGTGGTGTGGTGCCGGTTTTCATGCGCCCCATAATAAATCCGTAGTCTTTGAGTGCCTGAGCCAGTTCGATGCTTGCAGGTTCGCCAGCGCGCCCGGCAGTCATGCGCTTGTCGCCAATGTGAATGAGGCCATTTAAAAATGTTCCAGCGGTAATAATTACGGCAGAAGCTTCAACACATTGGTCGAGTCCGGTAATAACTCCCGTTACTTTATCGCCCACAATTTGAAGCGATGCTACCGTGTCTTGTAATATATCGCACGAAGGTGCTGTTTCTATAGCTTTTCGGATGTAATTACGATACAAATCCATGTCTGCTTGTGCGCGAGAGCTCCAAATGGCCGGGCCCTTGCTGCGGTTTAAAATTCGAAATTGCATTCCTGTGGCATCGGTGGCTGCGCCCATTTCTCCGCCCAGGGCGTCGATTTCTTTAACGAGATGTCCTTTGGCAGTGCCACCAATGGCAGGGTTGCAAGACATTTGCCCAATGCGATCGATGCTCATGGTTAAAAGGCAGGTGCGCAATCCCATGCGTGCCGAAGCCAATGCAGCTTCAGCTCCAGCGTGCCCGCCGCCCACAACAACAACATCGTAACTTAGGGTACGCATGGCAGATCTCCAAAAAAAGGCCCAAAAAGCTCAAAACGCCAAAAAAAACACCTCTTGACAACAAGAAGTGTTAGCCTAAAAAACTGTGCCAAAGCAAGACAATATCAGGGTTGAGCTAACCAATCGAGTAAAGTTTTCTTTTGAGCTGCCGTTATTGGTTTGTCTTTAGGCATAGAACCGCTGCTAATTTCGCTCGCAATAGTTGCTTTCATTCCCTTCCAGCTGGCTTCAAGGTCGCTATTTTTAAAGATATGGTTCGTTCCGCCATGGCATGCAGCGCAGAACATTTGAGCTAAGGGTTTTACATCAGCATCAAAAGTTAAAGTCACCACTGGTTTGGGCGCGGGGTCGACCACCGGCATTGGTTTTACTACAACAGGGACAGGCATTACGACCACTGGCTTGGGCACCATTGCATTGGGGTCAACAGGAGTCATTACGCCAGGTTTGGTGTCGACGGCAGGCATTGTCGTGGTTGTTGAAGCATTCATGGGACCCTTTAAAAAATCGAGCAACTTCTGTTTGTCGGCTGCCGGTAATTCTGTAAATTTAGGCATGGCTCCAGAAGTGATGAGTGCAATTAAAGAGTCTTTGTTGGTTTTCCACGATTCTAGTTTTTCAGCATCAATAAATTTTCGTCCCGAGCCCGCGGAGTGGCACCCTGTGCAATAATTTTTGGCTATAGGTGCAATGTCGGCGTCAAACGACAGGGCTTTTTCGACTGGTTTTGTGGTGTCTACCGGAGCACCAGAGCCTTCTTTCACACCAAATCCTATTAAATTTGTTTTGCCTAATACTACTATGGCAGACGCTACGCTTAAATCTGAAGGTTTGTCTTTGCTAGGCGCAATTGCAGCTGCCACAAATTCACCTGTTCCTGGAGGTGAGCTTAGGCCAGACGATCTGTTAGATTTAGTTTTAACATCATAAATAGTGAATTTACTATTGCTGTAATACCAATACAATTCGCGAGGTTTAATTTCACCTGCAGCCAACACTGCTGCAGAGCCAGGGACTTTGGCTTCAATCATATGAATCGATTCGCCATCGAGAAAGTAAACATTTAAACCTTTGTCATCTTTGGCAATAAACGACGATTCACCCACACCAATAAGTGTTTGTGGCCCTCGCGCAGTGGCCTTAAAATGAGTGGCTTTGTCGCCATTTACTTTAGCAATTCCCACCACATCATTTTCAACTGTGCCATACAAACCATCAGAAATGAGCACAATTTTTGCATTTCCAAAAGAAGCACGTACAGCTTCAATTGTAGGTGCAACTATGGCTGAAGGCATTCCACCTGCAGTGACAATAAAACCTTGCCCGTTCAAATTTAAGGCGCGCAAATCGCCTTTTTCCTCGAATTTAAGGAATTGTGAATCCCCCAGTGCGCTTGCAACTGCGAGGCTTTTACCCACGGCTGCTTTGGCATCGCTAGACGATCCCGTTTGAAGCAAATCGTTTTTAGCCTGAGATCCGCACGCTGCACCGAGTAGGGATATAAGCATTATAAAAATTGAATTGTATCTTGCCGTCGCTTGCATTGTAATTCCTTCTTTTAAAGTAAATTTAAAATCAAATTGATGCATGACTCATCTCTGAAAATTTTTGCACTCCTCAAAAGAATCATGCAGCCTTACTTATTTGCTATCGACATCGACCCCTGCAGTCTTGAGAAAAGAGAATATCTAAAGTTTAGTCTTCGTAACATTAGAGTGTTACGAATTTCCAAAGTTCAATTTTAAGTCAAAAAAGAAAAAGGGGTAGGTGACCTACCGAAGACGTTCAAGATTGGCGAATGCGACATAAAAATCGGGTAACGGAAAGGGCAGATTGCGGATGAAACGCGTGAGTTTGTTCCCAGGTGCGAATGTCTTGCATGCAAGCCCTCATTACCGTGGGTGTTAAACACGAATTTTTTGCCGCATTTGCCAACACCGCTCTTAATATGTCGCGCAATGCCGCAGGGTCGTGTGCCTTGCTCAGGCGGTTTGCGAGGCCCAAAATTTCTTGGAGTGTTTTAGGCGGTAAAGTTTGAGGCCGCGGATTCCAAAGTGAATCAGAAATGGGAGGATTTTGACCCGCTGGAAAATTCATCAAAATCTGCAAAAGCTGAAGGTCTGGCGCGTCCACGTCGGCGAGCACGTTTGTGAATTGTTGCTCGGGCCAGCTCACAGCCCATTTTAAGCAACGGCTTGCAATAGTTGGTAAAATAGCTTTGTCGGAGCGGTCGGTAAGCACAAATACACACCTTGTAGATGGCTCTTCGAGATTTTTTAAGAGCGCATTTGCCGCTGAAATATTCAGCCTGCTGACACGATCAATAAAAATAAGCCGCCTCTTGGCAACCACGGGTTCGTAAAAAAGGCGTTCTTGAATTTGCGATATTTCTTCGAGTCGTAAAATGGGGCGCTGTCTATCGACGATGAATAAATCGGGATGCAAAGTTTTTTCAGCCCAAAAAATTTCGTCGTCCGGTTCGTTTGGTAAAATAATTCCACACAATTTAGCGGCAAGTTCTCGAAAATAGGGAGCAGAAAGGCCTGTTTTTGCAAAAGAAGCGTGCGATAAAAAAATAGCATGGTGTTTGTGTGTGAGTGTTAGTTCTATAAATTCATTCCAAGGTAAGGTCATTAAAATTTCTGCTCATTCAAACTAATTAAGGTTAAAATTTTCGTTAATAATTTTTAATATTTGCTTGTGAACATCGCCCACAGAAGCGCTTCCGTCGATTAAAATTCTTTTTGGAACTTTACCACATGGGTAAGGAATGTTCTCGTTGAGGAGCCATTGAAATCCGTTTTCAAGAGTTTGAAATGCGGCATCGTCAAAAGAATCGAGCCTATCTGCCACAATTTGTTTTCCACTCGCATTGGTGTCTCGATTTCGAGATTCAATGCGTTGCCTTGAAACCTGAACAGAAACGCTAAACACAAGTGTTAAATCGGGAATAGTATCGTTGAGAATGGCCCCAGCAAAAGCATCGGCAACTGCCTTTTTAACTCCACCTTTATAACATTGATAAACATAAGAGCTGTCTAGAAAACGATCGCATAAAATCCATTTTTTTTGCTGCAGCGCTGGGCGGACTACCTTTTCGAAATGCTGGGCCCTGGCCGCCATAACTAAGGCGAGTTCCGTAAGTGGTAAGGGTGCATCGCCATGCTCTGGAACAGCCTTAAAAAGGTTTCTAATATTTTCGGCCAAAGGAGTGCCGCCTGGTTCGCGTGTGACGAGACAATTTTTGCCGAGATTACAAAGAGCGTCATTCAGCAAATTGAGCTGCGTCGATTTGCCACTGGCCTCACCGCCTTCAAAAACTACAAACGCCATAATTTAGACTCCCCGCTAGTGAGGCAAAAGCGGCACGACTTGCCCACAAGCAGAGTAGCGCAATTCGGTCTCCCCTGGCTATTGTAAGAGGGCAGAGAATTAGAAAAAAAGGGACCACCATGCAAAGCCGATGTGACGCACTTACGCTCTATGCTTGGCTCGACAAGGCTCACAAACCCGACAGGGAGTCGTGGCGCAAATTTTTTGCTCTTTTATTGCCTTTGCTACTCGACGTGGGCGAAATTGACTTAGAATCTCTTTTTGATGAATCCTCTTTTCATTCTGTAGAAGAAGCTATTCAAGCGCAAAACGACGATGCTTTTACCATTGGCAGTGTCATTCGCAATGTATCAATATACGTTGCCAGTTGCCTTGGCGTAGTGCCAGAACTGGCATTTGCAGTTTTTATCGACTGTTCGGTTCCAACAAAAGCGCATGCCACAAGGTTAAAAGCAGCACATTTGAGCGAACATTCCCTCATGACCCGTTGGTTGCAACGGTTTACTAGAATTCAAGACGATGATGAATTTTTAGAACACATTGCCAACTACAAGCGAAACTTTGATGAGTTGAAACATATGGAACTAGAAATGAGAGAACAAAAATCGGCTTAATTCTTAATCTGATTTTATTTTCTTGGCAAACCCAATAGCTATAAAAAATTTTCTTATTTTCGAAAAAGACAACGGATTTTTTGTTTGGTATTAAAGCGGAAATTCACCAATTTTTTCCAAATATTTATCCAAAAATTTTTGGGTGTGGCTACTATTTAACGTCTGCCGTATTATGGCAACAGCAACAGCAACAGCAACAGCAACAGCAACAGCAGCAACAGCAACAGCAACAGCAGCAACAGCAACAGCAGCAACAGCAGCAACTGCTTCTGCTTCTGCAACATTCTGAATAAATCCTTTTGCAATTGCACGCCCGTGATTTTCAACGAAGTCACCTGCAACCCTCAGACCTCCAAAATCGGCATATTTAGATGATATTTGTTTTGCAAAGAACGTTGTAGCTGAGAGAACAATTCGGGCATTGGAATCCAGCGAGCAATAGGTTTTGCCGCCTTTTGTGCCTTGATAAAAGTGTCGTTGTACTTTCACTTCTTCATATGGTGTTTGATATGCACACTCTATTTTTCCCTTGCTAGACATGTGATTGGCACCAAACCTCATAATGGCGCTATCGGCATCAAATTGTTCAAGAATATGGCCTGTAGCAAGAGTTTCTGCATTATTAATTGCGTTTAATAAATTTTTCTCTGTGTCAAGCAATTACCGAGTTAAGTCAAATTCAAATTGTACAAGCATTTTGAATTCCGATTTCAAAACTATTTTTGATGTCATATTTAACCTCTGTCGAGTTTTGGCTTTAGGGTTAGATATCTCTCTCCGAATATTTTGTCTACATTAAATTGTAGCCCCATCCGCGCATTAGAGTTGTAATGCTTGCAAGCTATTGAGTTCAGTTTTTAAAATCTAGGAATGTTACCGAAGCGACACCGCTGCGTGAAGCCGGGCCGCTCTATTCCCTAAATTATGCATTGCTGAAATTATAGAGAGAATAATTTTTGAACGCTGTATTTTTGAAATCTTGGCCCAGAAATCTGCAAAAAATTCTCAATTTTGGGAAGCGCCGAAAAGTTGGCATGCACCTTTTCTTATTTTGTAACAATATAGACAATACTCAAAGTTCTCAAAATGGAGGGAAAAACATGTATTTGAAATCGAAGCGCTTAAAATTTTCCAATGCACACCTGGGCTTGTTATTTTCATTCGGAACATTATTCGCCAACGCTTGTGCAAAGCGAAACTTCAACAACAATGCCAATGCGAAACAGGCAGACACAAATTCAGAAGTCATAGAATATAAGGTTTTCAAGAACACGAGATACGTTGGACTTGGCCATGGGGCTGACTCTGCGCTCAAGAAAGTCTTTGGCGCTGTAGATTTTATGACATCAGATCAGTCAAAGCGAGGTTGCGTGCTTGCGTTAATTCCACAGCGTGGTAGTGAAACGCAAAAAGACCTTTATATTGTTGGGCGTTGCTCAGAAATGCCAGCGCTTGATTCAGTTGTAAAGCTTTCAGATATCAAAAAGCAACTCGTCTTGGCAAACGAATTAGTGAAAGAAAGGCCACAGGGGTCCATGGAGCCCGTCGAATATGCAGTGAAAATTAAAGTCGAAGACACTTCGAAGTTTGCTTTTATTGGAACGCAGTACATTTCTTCAACCAATGTGATTGAGTCCATTTGCTCTGGCCGGTACCAAGATGTTTGCAGTCTCGAATTGAATGGCGATGCCCTCAAGGTTAAATTCAACAAAATTTTAGAGACACCGATTTTGCCTGTGCCTAAAAATCCGACCTCGGTTTCGATTCCAATGCCGGTCCCAAAATCGACAAAAAAAGTGGTAAAAAACAATTGGGAATGCTGTGTTGAGGGGATATATTTTGCCTCTCAAGATTTAATTCCTAAGTCCTCTGGCTTTATTTGCAGACAAGCGAATTCCGAAATTGAAGCGCAGAGCCTAGCCTCAGTAGATTGCACAATATGGCAACAAAGTCTGAGCAGAGCAGAATGCCGCAACCAGCAATGCACCGTTGGCACAGAACAATCTGAGTGAGTTTCAGAGGCAGAAGTGTACGCAATTGAACTCACTGCCGAAAGTTCAGGGAAAGATTGGCTTCTGCTGTTAACGCATTCGTAAATCCGCAGAGGCAAGCCTCAAACTTTCACTTAGGGTTACGGCAAAATCGATAGCCCACTCCAGACACTGTAATCAGCAAAGTGGGGCGCGAGGGATCGTCTACTATTTTTTGCCTCAGATGATTCCCACATTCATCACTTTAAGTAAGGCAATCTATGGAATATCTCCTTCCATATTTATCACCTAGTCCATCTAATGTGCGTTGCACAAAGCCTAGCATATCGTGAAAGAAATATTCTACTTTATTATTCCGGTGTATCACTGTTACGTCGACGCCTTCAAAGTTCATATTTACCCATCGAATTGTTGGGTTAGAAGTTCCTTTTCTATTTTGATTCGGTAGTTCTTTCTTCGTTTTTTTGAGATTTAATCTCAGTTTTCTCTGCAAAAGCGAATAGAGCAATAGTGCAATTGTCATCACAGTAACAAGAGCAATGACTCTATTTGGATTTTTAAGAAAAAAGGCATCGGCAAAGTATTGAGGGTCTTTTAAAAATCGAAAAGATCTTTCGACACCTTGTTGATCTTTGCGATAAATGTCTACAATTTTAGCCGCATTTGCATTAAGATCATTCGTACCTAATACAAAACAAGAGTTTAAAGCTGAAAAATTTTCCACTGCATCCGTATCAATTTTGTAAGTAACGGAAGCTAGGTTAAAAATAGTTTTGCTTTGAGAGTCTTTTTTAGGTCGGCCTTTCGACTCATATTTAACAACAGATTCAAAAGTATTTTCTTCAATTGTGTGAAGTTTTAAATTTTTAAATGCTAATTTGATTGCAGATTTTAAATCATCTTCGCAATAAAATTTTTGCTTCTTCAGCGTGTTTATTGTCCTGTTTATTAGAGCCTCTTCTTTGGCAACAACCTTAATTGAATTCTTGGTTGCCAAAGCTGTTTTGGAATCACTTTTGACGACAATATATTTCTGCTGAACGCCATATTTTGAAACAATGACCTCAAACAAAGACGATTTTGTTCCTTTTTCGCCTTCAGTGTCTTTATAATAAGTCACCCACTTGTCTTTGTTTTCAAGACTTAATGCCTCACTTAAGGCTGCTTTAACTTCCAAAATATTCTCTGGAACTCGAGTGATAAACTTCAGGCTGTCGTTATGAGCAGCAGTCACGGAAACTTCTGAATATAATTTACAATCGGCTACTGTATATTCAGGCAATAAGTCTTCGGCTTTTGCATCAATAAAAGCCTGTTTGATTCTTTTAATTCTGTCTTGAAAAATTGAGACGTCTGCGGCGTTTCCAGAATATGCCTTCATCATAAGCGGAACATCTCCGTCGGAACTCACCAAAAGCTCCTGCACAATTTGCTTGCAATGTTCTCTACTGTCTTTAGAATAACCATGTGTAATTTTAATTTCCACAGGCTCGTCGCTTGCGACATCAGACTTAAAAGTTGCAAGTCTAGGGTCACCTTTTTTATCTACATACTGGCCATAAAAACTATGAGTTGTGGTGTCCATATGTAAATTTGGTACCTTAACGCCCTCTTTTCTAAAGGCATTAAAGGCTATGCTCATAAATATTTTTTCTGGTCCTGCTTCAGCAATTACGTCCAAAGCTCTCCCCAATCTGTGCTCATTGAGATGATCTGGAGTTAAAACGACATTTGCACGTCCCCGATTTGGTCCCAATAAAAATTTAATGTCTCTTGTTCTAAAAAATTGAGGCGTGAGTTGCAATGGCCGAGATGTATATCCCAGACAATTAATCGCAATGGCCTGAATAGCTTGACCTGTGCTTAAAATTTCTCTCGAGTCCACGCCACCTATGCAAGCATCAATGGTGTCCATGAGGCCTATATCTTCAGCCATTTGTGCAGCTAAACCGAGATGATCTAACCTAACTCTTTTAATTTTTTCATCAGGCGAAGGACTGCCAAGCATTTTTCCAGACATCAAACGTACCTCATTGCATATGTCCAATCTAGGAACAGAAATGAGGAAATTTTTTTAAATTGTCAAATTAAAATACGTAAAATCATGTAACTGATCGATACTTATGTCTTTTTTAATCTAGGGATTTGAAATTTT
>JAYTOT010000007.1:0-1261 GCA_043747645.1 Pseudomonadota bacterium
ACCAAATACTGACAATAAGCCAGTCGAGTAACAGGTTGTTTATTGGCAATGAACATTGTCTAAAGTTATCTGATTTTTTACGCTTGCGTAAGTCCTAATGTTGAAACAACTCGCTTGTTGAAAATTTAAACAGACTCTAAACTGCCGTCGGCGTTATAGCGGACAAGAGCAAATTCAGCCTTGTCAATCGTCGTTGATGAACGCCCGCCCGCCGCAATGAATTTACCGTCCGGCTGCAAAGCCAAACTTGCAATGCCTGTCGGAGTAAAACCGCTGCCGAAACCCATTTTGATTTTGCCGTTCGTGCCGAAATTGGTATCGAGTGAACCATCGGCATTAAATCGTGCGATGGCAAAAAACGTCCCGGTATAATCCTCAGAAGTGTAACCGGCAGTGTAACCCGCGGCGAGAATCTTTCCGTCCGGCTGTAAGGCAATGGCAGAAATGTTGTCATTGCTGTATCTGTTATTCGTTGCACCGAAAGTATCAAAATTTAACGTCGCAATTCCGGCATTGCCGAAACTCGCGTCCATCGTTCCGTTTGAATTGTAACGAGCCACGACAAAATCATTGCGCGTCGGGATGAAACTGGCGGTTCCACCGGCAATGATTTTCCCATCCGGCTGCAAGGCTAAATCCTTAATGTCGCCGAGTGGATTGGTAACAACTTTGCCCGCAGTGCCGTAAGTCGTGTCGAGCGTTCCCGCCGTCTGTGCTTTCGTTTGCAGAACGCTGCCGCAGACGAGCGCGGCGCAACATAACAGCCACGCCGAAAAAATCGGACGGGCAACGGAGATTGTAAGTGATTTTAAGTGCGGCGTGACGCGCCGAAAAGTGTTGTTGATAAATTTATTCGTTTCCATTTTACTCCTTAAACAAGTCGGTCCTTTTGAAATTTTTGACTTAGAAAATTGACGGCTTATTGATATAAGCAGAAGGACTGAATTATTTTATAGATGTTCAAATTTAAATCCTTTTTAAATCCTTTCGGCTTTCCGGAACCTGTTGAGCGACCTTGAAAAGCGTTTATAAAATAATTCAGTCCTTTTACTTATGCCGAATTGATTGAGGAAAATGCTCAAAAATTTTAGACAGATAGTGAAAATATTTTAGGACCGATATTACGCAAAGTCAGTTAAGTCTAGTCTTTCCAATATGTTTTAGTTACTATTTTATTAAAAGTAGATTGAATACCATTCTGATAGAAAAAACTAAGTGTTGAAATACAACGATTTATAGAATCACTTAAGTTGAATTTCCT
>JAYTOT010000008.1:0-5463 GCA_043747645.1 Pseudomonadota bacterium
ATATTGGGCACTTTTGATTGACGGCACCTATTTCAATATCCGCCGTCGCGGTAGCGTCGAGAAAGAACCTTCCCTTGTTGTTCTGGCAATTGATGAAAACAATCATAAAAACATACTAGCAATTGAGGCAGGCCACAAAGACAACGTCGATTCATGGCGAAGTGTTTTTCGGTCGCTTAAAGAACGCGGGCTCGACTATTCAGGTGTTAAAATAGGAGTTATGGATGGATTACCAGGTTTAGAAAACCTTTTTATCGAAGAATTTCCGAACAGTGTTACTGCGCGCTGCTGGGTGCACTCACTTCGCAATTCACTCGCAAAGTGTCCCGCAAGGCTTTCTGTTGCATTTAAAAAACTCGCACATAAAATTATGTACGCCACCAGTAAAAATGATGCCATAGAGGCATTTACAGAGCTCAAAACAGCCATGGGCAAAGATGCAACTAAAGCAGTGCGGTGCATTGAAAAAGACCTAGATTCTCTAGTTTCGCATTATTCTTTCCCTAAACCCTTATGGTTGGCCCTTAAAACTACAAATTCAGTGGAGAGAATCAATAAAGAATTTAAAAGTCGCTCAAAATCTATGGATAGCTTGGGCGAATTGCGCGTAAAAACATTGGTTGCATTTACCGCTATGCGTCTAAAGCTGGGCTGGCGACGTAGAGCAGTAGACACATATGACAAGCAATTGTTGAATCAACGTACTAAATTTTCTGACGTCATTGACCTTGCAGCACAGGGTGATGTACGACACTAAAAGTTCCAGACACGGAATTTTTTACACTACCGAAATGTCCATACTGATTCTGCCATTGACGCGCGACATGCACACTGGTAAGAATTAGAGCATCTGAGGCTGCTGGTCAAACGCCGCGCCGGGTAGAACCTCAGCAACCTTGAAACTGAACTTCACCAACATTCGTGCAGGGGTAGCATCTGCCCAGCTGCAAAAAATTGGCGGTATATTGCACGCAAAGACAGCCAATTTTTTTCATTGCAGCAAAATAAATCATGAACTACTATGAAAAATTTTCAAACAATATTGTACGAAGAATCAATTCCAGCATTTTTGCATGAAAACGTCATCAATTAAATACTATTAATTAAATTCTTCAGCGATAATGTCACCCTTGTTTTTTAGCGACTGTAGCATCACAAAATGCGTCTTAAAATTCAATATTTTTTTGCGCATTCGGTCTTCTGTAATCTGACGATCAATTTTGCGAGATGCAATGTGACCACCAAAAATTGTCTTCAAAATACTGCATTTTCAAACAAAATTCTCAGGTATATTGGTTCAGCTGGAAATAGAAAATTAGAACTTTGTCCAATGCAGAGTGCATACCGTAGCGGATAAATGCAGTCAAAGTGGTCGTCTGAAGGAATCATTCCTGCATTCAATTCGGATTGAATCAACTCAAAAACATTTTCAATTTCATAAACTGAGCTTTACATTATCTCGCCTTCCAGTAAATTGCCGGCAAGTCTATTTAAGAAAAACTAGCAAATTCAGCAACTTTTATTCTCATATAAATGATTATTAATGGTGCCATAATAAAAATTGACAAGTCTCCGGAAACATGGTTAAAGCTAATTCGTCAGGATCGAAAAGATTTCGATAGAAATAGCCTCATTGTGAGAGTTTATTTTTAAATCAGTTATTTGCGGGAGACGAATCATGAAGATTACGCTCAGAAATTTTGCTTCTTTGTTGATTTGCGGGTTTACTATTTCAAGCGTCTCATTTGCATCAAAGCACGGGTCACAAGGCGCTGACAAACAAAAAACACCTCCTGCGACAGACTTCTCCGTATGCAAAGACGGCAATAAAGACCTTGCAATCAATGAAACAGATATTTTAAACTGGAAGCTCACAAGCGCAAATCAATTTGCTGCACGGGGCCATATTGATGGCAAAATTTACGCGGTTTATCCCGACAAAAATGGTCACGACCATTTTGGCGTTCAATTCGGAACTGATTCTCAAGAAACAATCGAAGTGATTTACAATATATCGTTCGGCGCACTTCCTGAATTGAAAGTTGGCGATGATGTTGAAGCATGTGGCGACTATATCACTTCAAATGCTCCCACTGGCAAGTACCCAGCTTCACCTGATTTGGCAATTTTACACTGGGTTCACAGAAGTAATTCTCCAGCACAACATGGCAACGGATTCGTTAAAGTGAACGGAGTTATTTACGGCGGCGGTAACGGTTCAAAGCAATAATTTAATTTCGTTACCTTATTCGTCTATTCCAAATTATAGCTTAAACAAATCTAGACACACAAATGGCTTCTTCATCTTTTGAAGGGGCCACTATTTTTCTGAATTTCTCGATATATGAGACCAACATTTCTCGAAGTGTTTCAGCATCATTTTTAGATATGGTATACAGAACTAAGCAATAAGAAGAACTCATGTTAATTCAGAAAAAGCGAACTCATTTGCCTTTCGTTTCATTTGTGACCAATTTATTGAAGATCATGATTGGTGGCAGCGACAATGATGACAATCTTTGGCCGCAACTACGCGACGCAAACAATGCGTTAAACAAAGATAAGCTAGAGTATGATTTGTTCCTCGAGATTTCCAGAGGGAGTTTCTCACAAATTAAAGCAGTGGAAGCTATCAAAAATTGGAAGCCAATTCATATTTCTGCGACGTCTCCCTAAATCAAAAAAGGGAGGTTCTTTTTGCTATTGAAGCTTTCTGCTCCTATTTTTGCAGTTTTTCATGTACCTCTACCGTTAATTTTTCAATTCTTTCACTCATTTCTTTTATCATTTTTGTGAGTTCTGTGTTTTGAGCTAGAACAGCCATCATTTTTTCACTTTGCACTGCGGCGCAGAGCTGCCGGTCTTCGCTTGCCTTAGAAAGTGCTTCGCGATGTTCTGCATCTGCCTTTGAATGAGCCTTGTCTCGATCGGCTTGTCGAGTTTGCGCTAATAAAATGAGCGGCGCAGCATATGCAGCTTGCAAACTGAATGCTAAATTGAGAAGAATAAAAGGATAGACATCAAACTTTGTCACTCCGAAAACGTTTAAGCAAATCCAAATAACAACAATGACAGTCTGCGCAAAGAGGAATACTGGAGTACCAAAGAATCTGGCAAAACTTTCAGCTTTTTGGGCAAACCAATCATCGCCAAAGGCTGAACCTAAATGCAAATGAGGCAAATGAAAACGGAGCGAATGACTGTCTTGCGTTTCTTTGTTATTCAAATTTTTGCTGTCAGCCATTAAATTCTCCTGAGTAAATTCTTAAACATACATACAATTGCAAAAACGCTTATAACACAAATAATTGACATCTTCCGAGCCAGTCATTTTTGCAGTATAGCTTTTTCTTAGATTATTAACTTGTTTGATTTTTTAAAGGCTCGCAAAAAAAAGGAAAGAAATTAGAGTTTCAAAAATTTTTGAAACTCTAATTTATATAAAGGACTGTTTAATGTTAAGTATTTCTCCTCGCCTGCGAGTTTGCGCTTTGGCAAGCGGTTCGCTTTTGAATATGTCTTGCCTTGCACGCGTTTATAATTCCGCCGTCAAAAATGAGGAAAATAAAATTCAAATCAAAACAGCATTAAAGAGCAATGATTTGATAAATTTAGCCAGTCAAAATTTGCAAACAACAGAAAAACTCACAAAATTTTTTTACCGCCAAACTGAATTAGATATTTCCGACGCTGATTTTGATCTCAAATGGAATATGGCGCTAGAAGCCGGCGCTCTCAAATTTTTGCGGTCGTTTGTAGCTTCCTATTATAAAGATCTTAAAATAGTCTCAGGAGCAGGTCCTGTGGGAGTTTGTTTTGGCGATGCACACATAGAGAATTTTGGATTTGTCGTATTTGCCGATGGCCCTCATTTTGTTTACAACGATTTCGACGATTCCGGATATTGCCCTGTAGGGCTCGATATTTTAAGGTATCTGACCTCCATTAATTTGTATGAAAAAGAATCGCCCGATTCATTCGAAAAAATTGCCCAGGAATATGTGAATGTGCTTTCTGGAAAAAATGCTCCTCAGGAATTAAACTCGTCATTTGTGTTTAATCCCGAGAAAATACGTGAAAAAAAAGTTTTTAAATTTATTGAAAACGAGCGATTTATAGACTCGCCAGAATTTTCAAAAGTGCCTGAAAATCTTAAACTAGAAATTGCTAAAGCATTAAAGAACAACCCTGACATGCAAAAAGTAGACATGAAAGATGTAGTAGCCACTAAAAAAGAAGCGGGCGGTAGTGCAGGGCTTGAAAAATATTTAATTTATGTTTCTGATGCAAGTGGAACTAAAAGAGAAATTTTTGAATGCAAACCTCTCATAGAGCCAGGCACTGCAGCAGGTGAATGGAAAACATTGCCAAATAATAGAATTGTATTTTTGCAGAACGAGATATGGAAAAATTTGAAACCCATTGACTATTTTGAGGTAAAAATTAACGATTTAAATTATGTCATTCGCTCTCGTACCACAGGTAGCATTGATTTAAATTCTTTGAATTCTGAAGAGCGTATGGATTTGTATAAATCGCAAGTGGGAATTATTGCAACCCTTCATAAAAAAACCTGGCAATCTAGCGACACTTTAGAAAAATGGCTCATTCAAAATACGCAGTTTATGGCTGAACGCTACCATGATATTATTAAGCAAGTATCGAAATAAAAAATTTCAAAATTCTCAAACCCTACTCCATTTCCTAAAACCAGTCCTCTCTAATTTTACTTTCCCCTCCATATTATTTCCAATCTCAACCGCTGCAATCGCTTTTTTTGAGTCAATTTCAGCCCATTTCAAGACCCTCTCACGCGAAGGCGCCACCAAAAGCACGTCGTGCGCAGCACGGGTCACGCCCACTAACAAATCTCGTTTTGTGGTTCTATGGTCTACTATTTGCAACACAGTATAGGTTGTTTTTCCTTGTGATTTGTAAATTTTCAGTGCCCAAGCGTGTTCCATGTGTTGGGGCTCGCTGGCATTCAATAATTTTCTCTTGCCATTTTCTGCGCGGATTAAAACGCCATTTTTATCTATTTTTTCAATCATAAATACGCCATTATTAGCTCTGGCGCATTTGGAGTTTAAGCTGAGAAAATTGCGAGCTACCGCTTACAGTTCTTACAAATTAGCCAGCCATACTATAAAATTGATCCGCAGGCCTTAATTTCCCAGGATTGTTCATTTGTTGTTTATGCAACATGCACATTAATTCGATGACAGAAATTGTCCTCTGGGCGGTATTGAACGACTTGAACCCGAGCGTTGGCCTCGTGATTGTCTTAATGCCTCGATGATCTTGTTCGACAATATTCTTGAGATATTTGACTTGCCGGATATAGATTTTTTCTTCTTTTTTTGTTTCTGAGTCTCATTTAAAGCATCAACTGCAGCTTTATTTGCGCCGCTTTTATCCATTTTAATCTTCTCTGGGATTCCTGATGATCCTATTGCTTTGTCG
>JAYTOT010000009.1:0-1229 GCA_043747645.1 Pseudomonadota bacterium
GCAATACCGGGCGACGAGCTTTTTCGGGATGAGCGAGGCGGAGCGCGAGAAATCTGCGCTCGCGGCGTGGCGGATTGAGATGTATCACCGTGGTTTGAAGCAGCAATGTCTGATTGAGCGGGCGCAGTGCCGCCGCCTGCGCCCCGTGTTGAATCACATCGGGCTGTGTATCAGAGCGTTTGTGCGGTTGGAAAGTCATTGTTACAAAGAAAAAATGAGTTGGCTGGAGGCGAAAACCGGGATTATTCGGGAGGCGGTGCGCGGATATTTGTCGAATCCGCTCTATTGCTCTCTTCCAACTGCGTAACTCCCAAAATGTAAGCAATGGAAACATTAGCTTGTGCGCTTCTCACTACGAAAGTAGGAAAGGACGGCAGTTTATTATTGTTGAATCAACGGTTGTAGCTGGTGCGTTGCGGTCAAAGAGCGTTTGAAAGGCTTGAGCCGTGTGCGGGGAAACCCGCAAGCACGGTTCTGAGGGGAGGGAGTGGTAGCAATATCACCCCCTTACGCGATGAAAGCGACGCTGTGCGTATAATAGGTATTATGCGTTGAGTTCTGGCTAGTATTTTGTCAAAAACCGCTAAAAATGGTTATTTATCCAGCAAGAAACTGCTCGTATAATAAAAATGCCTTGAAGCCCTTCTATTTAAGGCGAATTTTTGGAAAGCTACTAAAGCTAAGTAATAACTCACCTTACGCGATTTGTTTTAAAAATACGCTCGAATTTTTTGAAAACCACAAGTGATTGTGGTTAAGCTAAAAAATACTTGTCCAAAATTACTGAGCGAAAAAAGATTTCAGAATGCAAGAAATTTATAAAGTCTTTTTTTATCAAACAATTAAAAGATTTTTATAAACCTCCTAAATAGACTGCGTAAGGTGAGGTAATAAGTGAACTTACAAGAGGCTGTCCAAGTTATTATGCGATGAGCGTCGCTTTCTGTTCCAAAAATTCCTCAACCCCTAATCTTCGTCTCTAACTTTTGGCGGATTCATTCTTTATTTTTATCAAATAAACTTTCAACTGCGTAACTGTAACTATTCAGGTAGGTTTTTCAAATATGTTTGAATCTAATTTTCTAGTGTCAAAAAACTTCTCAACAATTAGGGTTTTTAAGAACTTTATTTTACAGGGATTCTATTCTTCATTTTTGTGAAGTCAGAAAAGTAATGTTTTTTGACACTCCTTGTTTTTCTCTGACGCGCCATTTTCTGATACAAGCAGG
>JAYTOT010000010.1:0-81739 GCA_043747645.1 Pseudomonadota bacterium
ACAAATCATCCGCACAATGTCAGTGCAGTGCTCCGAAGTATCGACGCATTTGGCTTTCAAGACATTAGTTTTTTATACGAAAGAGAAGTTGTTTCTTCTCGGATTCGCGACAGCGTAGAACGCGGCACGAGCAACTGGCTGTGCGTTAAGCGTTCTTACAATTTAAATTCATGTGCTAAAACTTTACAAGATGCCGGTTACCTTATTTGTTTAGTTTCACTTCCGACTTTTGCACGCACAGCGGAACATTTTATCGATCAACTTCCCAGCTTTGCCATTCAAGATGCAGGAAGTTTGGATTTTCAAAAATTCTTCAATGGAAAAAAAATTGCTCTTATTTTTGGAAACGAAAAACATGGAGTAGCCGAACGCTGGAACAATTTTGCCGATTGTTACCTTTACGTCGGCATGTGCGGATTTGTCGAGTCACTTAATGTGAGCGTTTGCGCAGGCATATTATTTCAGGGACTTCGCCAATACCTGGTTGCAAAAAACAGCATAGAAACCGCCACTGAAAATGAACAAAAAATACTCTTAGAGTACTGGTTGTCACGCAGTCTTGACCTAGGCAATCGGATCATCTTAAACCGGCGCCCCGATTTGTTACCATACTATGACTTTGTGAAAGGGGGCCGTTTTTTTGACCCCTTTCCAATGTAACGACTTGGTACAAGGATGTTTCAATCATGGAATTTCTGGGACTCACATTACTCCTGATTGAAGATGAAGTCGCAATTCGACGAATGTTTGAAGAAGAATTTAAAGAACTGGGCTTTGCTGTATATTCTTTTTCATGCATTCAAGACACATTTTGTTTTTTTGAAAAAGACGCCAGGCATTTTGATATCTGTTTGCTCGACTTAAGACTCCCCGACGGCGATGGCTTTGATATATTAAACTATATTCAAGTGCATTATTTACACACTCCAGTAATTCTAATGAATTCAAATGGCAACAAAAATACTGTTATTGAGGCCCTCAAAAAAGGAGCCTACGACTATTTAGAAAAACCGTTTTCACTTTCTAACGAGCTTCTCCCCATTTTAAATAGAGCAATGGCTGCTGTAAAATTACAAAAAGAAAACAATGCCCTCAACGACCAAATATTACACAATTCAAAGTTAGCGGCACTTGGTGAACTTTCAGCTACAGTTTTGCACGATATCCGCGGCCCCCTATCCCTCATTCAAATGGTGTGTGAAGAGCTCAGAGAAGCTGAACTGATTGTGCAAAAACCAAACGAATTTGACCTGGAAAAATCTGTTGCGCAAATTGAAAAAGCATGCCACAAAATTAAAATTTTGGGAGACCACCTCAGAAATTTTTCAAGAGAAGACACACACGAAAGAAGCGAAGAAAAATTGCTTTCCGCACTTATTGAAGACAGTTTATTTATGGTTCAGCAAAAAATTAGAAGTCTAAAAATTCGAGTTAAAAAAATAATTCCAACTGAGCTAGAGGGACTCAAAATATTTTGTTTTCCCAATAAATTAGAACAAGTCTTTATGAATCTTGCATCAAACGCCTGCGACGCCATGTCGGAAATTGAAACCAGAGACCTCACAATTGCTCTCAAAAGTGAGGCTCAAAATATATTTATCGAAATTTCAGACTCAGGCACAGGAATGAGCGACGAAATTCAATTAAAAATCTTCGATAGCTTTTTTACCACCAAACCAAGAGGCCAAGGAACAGGCTTAGGACTCAAAATTGTCAGAAATATTATTGGTGAGCATGGCGGCGAACTGCATTTGGCCTCGGTCGAAGGCAAAGGCACAACATTTACAGTCCAACTGCCGCGCGCAGGGTTAGCGAAGGGGGTTTCTGTTGTTATACCAGTCTAATTTGAGATTTTTAAACTTTAATTCGCAATTGCTCAAATCTAATTTAATGGGCAACTCTGCAGAACGCTCTCTGGCAGTGTTGTTACCTTACGGGTTTTCCGCCGCCGAAAGGTACCCCTCAGCTTGGTTTTTAGATGGGTATTTTGGAAACGGAATTTCGATGATATCCGACCCAGGCCCGCTAGATCAATCATTCTGTGAACGCATTATGCTTTTGCAAAAAGAAGGAATAATGCCGCGGGCCCTCAGCATTTTTCCCGACTGCTCGACTCGCTGGGGCGGAAGCCAATACATAGACTCTTCTGTAAATGGGCCATTTTTATCGCATTTAGTAGATGAATTAGTGCCATTTGTAGACAGTGTTTTCCCAACTTGGACCGAAGCAAACCAGCGCATAATCACAGGCCACTCCAGCGGCGGCTACGGCGCATTGATGGTGGCATTGTTACGTCCTGGAGTATTTGGTTCGGTTATTGCTTCTGCTGCCGACTCCGCATTTGAACTCTCTATGCGACCAGAGTTTAATATTGCCGCAATAACCATAAAAAAAGCAGGTAGCATTAAACAATTCTTGACTCAGTTTTTTGCACAAAACCAGCCTTCTAAAAGTTCGAAAAACGATTTTATGACTCTCATGACACTTTGCATGGCCAGTTGCTACAGCCCAAATCCTAAATCATCTGACCTCATCGAATTGCCTTTTTTATTAGAGTCCCTCGAAATTCGCGATGATATCTGGAATCAATGGTTAGCCTGGGACCCTCTCAATATTATGATGAAAAACGCTAAAAATTTAAAGTCATTAAGACATTTGCATTTAGATGTTGGCTCAGAAGACGAATTCTGCGCGCAATTTGGCCATAGAGCTATGGCGCAGATACTTTTAAATGCCGAAATCCCGCATTTAAGCACAGAATTTAACGGAGGACATTACGGAACCAGCGCTCGCTATCGATTTAGATTTGAACAACTTACGGCCGTATGGTCGAAATCTAAAACTTAAATGAACTTAAGACTGAAAAATAGCACTCAAGTTTTGTGTTTTCATTCTATAATCTCTTTCTTTGTGCTTTTTATAACAGCATGCGGAAGGGACGAGAAAAATTTAATTGTTCAAAAACACTTTGCAGAATTCACAAAATCTAGCAATATTCCGTTTTTCAAAATATTTAAATACGGGCAATGGGCCGGAGAATGGCCTTATTTAGGCCTTAAAGAACATGGAATTGAGGGCAAATTTAGTTATTTTTCAAATATTACTGAGAGCAGTTTAAACGAAAACTCCAATTTTCCTATGTTGTCGGGTGACATTCTAACGTATAGTGAGTCAGGATATTCATGGAAAATAATAAAGTCTATTAAAAAATCTCAGGCCGATTTTATTCACAAATATAATTTATATTACAATGGCATTCAGGTTCGCACATCGTATTTTATATCTGACACTTCTGATAATAACGTACTCTGGGCTGCAGGATCTTTGCCACATTTTTTGAGCTCAGAAAAATCTTTTTCAAATGATGCAAAAATTCAATCATTTGACTTAACTCAAGACGACATTCTTTCAATTCTAGAAAATAGATTTCAAATTCACAGATTTAGGCTGACATTTATTGGTAAAATATGGCTTCCAACGGCAATTAGCCTAGAACCCGGATATGAATTCAGAGTCAATGCCGACCCCAGCCTGCCAGGAAAATCTTGGGGCATGCCCTACGCACTCACTGTTCACGCTCAAACTGGAGAAATAATCGAAAGTTCGCCGTTAGGATTTAATTTAGACGGATCAGCTCTTTTGTATTCTGAAAATTCTGTGGCGAGCTCTCAAGAAGGACTCAGAAAACAAATTTTACCAGAACTCCGCAACGGGGCACTGCTCACAGGTAAATGGGTGAGAGTATTAAATTGTAAACAAAATCTAATTTCGTATGAAGATTGCCCACAAGTTATCAGAGGAAAAAATGGCGAATTCAACGTAAAAATTGAAGACGATCGTTACGACGAAGTTAATGCCTATTATTCTGTCAATCGAGCCATAGCATGGCACCGGAATATAATGGGCGATGAAATGAAGAAAGAATATGGTGATTTCGGCCTAGAATACCCCCTGGACGTTTTTGTGCGCGTGCAAAGATCTCTACCGGGCGGAACCACCACATTTGACACAGCGAGTTATTTGCAAAATGGTTGGAGTGGCACTAGCCCTCCGGTCATCAATATTGGAACAGGATGGGAACCGGGGCAGCCCGAAGACAAATCGAGATTGCATTCACTGGGTAAAGATGCCGATGTCTTTATGCATGAATTCAATCATCATGTTATTGCCCGATCGATTAAAGAAACCACCGAACAAAGTGGCGGGCTGCACGAAGGATTCGCAGACTATTTTACCTATGCAATTACCGGAAACAACACACTTGCAGAAAGCGTCGTATCAATCAATAGCACATCAAAGGCACTGAGAACAGCCAATATTCTTGGCACAATATCAGAATTTTACAGCAGAAAAGACATTCATTTAGCTGGTGAATTTTGGAGCACTTGCCTTTGGGATATCAGAAAAATACTTGGAACTTGGAAAGGCGACATTAAGGAATTCGATAAAATTGTTTGGGATTCCATAGATTATTTACCTGTAGACGCCGGATATCTTCAAGCCGTTTTGGCTATCATAAGATCGACCGAGAATTTTGCTAAACAAAACAATCTCGATGCAAACAATTTGAAATCAAAAATAATAGACTCTTTTAAAAAACGAGGCTTTTTCGCCGATGGCGCCCCCGATTCATCTGGTGTTCCTCCACCAAACCCATTGCTTCTGCGCATGGGAAAAAAAGAAATAGTAAAAGACCCTGCCCAAAAAATTTATCCTAAACTTGGTACTGGAGTCTCCATGGAAGTAGGTCAACCTGGCTCAGCCTCCGGTGAATTTAATGTCACTCAAAAGCGATTTTGTGGTTATATTGGAGTTAATAATTTAAGTCTGCATTTTAACTCTTCATTGTATCTATTTTTGTTTTGTTCGCCTCTCTTACTTAGTTTTTATCGGAAGAAAAAAGTTTCAAAATCATAAATTTGACAGCTCAACTGAAAATTTATCTCTTGAAAGCCAGTCCCGAACAGTTCATATTTTAAGACGAATCAAATTTCATTTTTTGCTAAATTAAAGAATTCAAATAGCGAAGGTAACAAGGCGTGAATATTTCTTTATACCGATCAGCATTCGTTGCATTACTGCAATCTGTATTTGCGATTAGAATTGCAAATGCTGAGCCGCTTAGAACGAGCGATGCCTCAATTCTTTGGCCACTCAAAAATGTGCCAGCTACAGGGCTAAGCGATCCTTTTAAAATTCAAGGCGATGGTTTTTGCAACGCACCTTCTTTGGACGAGGGAATTGTCATTCCCGCTGAGACGTTCGACTCCTTCGCAACACAAGTGCTTAACAAAAATTCTGAAGACATGTGCGCTAGAGACAAAGAACTTCGCAGGGCACATATGTTTGACAACAATTTGGATTTACTCAATCCCGCTCTAAACCTCACTCGCATCAAAGGAATTAACCCAGAAGTTTGCCAAAAAAAGCATTGGAAAATTGTTGGCTTTAGAGTCGACCCCTGTATGAACACTGCAGAATTGAAATCAAAACCAGATGCAAAATGCATTGTCGAGGCGCGACTAGTAGCGCAGCCGTTTGTAAAAGACGCTCAAAACATTTGGCAAATTGAAGATTTTACCATGCACCTCATTTATCAAATACCTGATTTATCTCTTATGATTAAAGAGTTGAAAGATATTTCTGTTATTTCTAGAAAAGCCGAAACTGCAGCGCCTTGGGATTCTTTTGATGGCTCAGCCGGCAGTTCAGTTTTGCGTCCACATGCAGGATTACGTGCAGAAATGGGCAAATGCGGCGGCCCTGTAGCCACGGCATTAAAGACTTTTTTAGGCAAACACACAACTCCAGCACGACTCACTCAAATAGCTTGGATGACAAGTTCTATTGCACTCACAGAATGGACTTTCGGCGTAGCAAATGTGAGCAACAACGGCACCACAGTGACTCCTGGAACTTTTAACGGCGGCATGAACTTTGATAATTTTAGCCTGTCTCTTATGTCTGAAGGACAAGTTTCGCTCAATAAAAATTTAGAGAATGCTTCATTTCCAAATCTGTATAAAGCACTTAAATTAGGAGCAATGCAGACCATTCCGGCTGATGAAATGTCCGATAAATCCCGCACTCAGACCATCGATTCTATTCAAGGAATGCTCGACTCAACAAGAGTTTCTCAAGCGCAAGGCAATTGCACATCGTGTCACTTAGCAACGCAAGCATTAGAAAGAATCCGAATTTTATCTGGAAAACCAACGGCAGTTGGTTCTGGAGAATATAAAGTAACAGTGTGGCCAGGATTTGTGTTTAAAGAAAAGTCGTTTCAAAATTTAAGAAATTTTGGATACGGGCCCGGGTTTTCTCTGGCCATATCTCGAAGAGTGGTAAATGAGTCAGACGTAACACAAAAGAAATTAGCTAATCTTTTTCCTTAATTTTTTTATATGAGGTTTGTAGACTTGAAAATTCAAAATTATTTTGGCTTGGGTGTTCTTATTGTATTAGGACTTTGGTCGTGTAAAAAAAGGAACTACAATCAGTCGAGTGCAAAAGAATACGATATTTCTCATGTTAAAACTGACGGTTTGGCTACTATAAGTTGGACATGCTTTGGAAAAGGCAACACATACCCACCCGAATTTAATTCACAAGAAGAGTATTGTGAATGGACTCGGTTACCCGTTAAATTTGATGGAGAGGGCGTTAAGGTAACAAGCACCCCCACCGAATCTAAAGTTGAAACTCTCAAAATTGCAAAAGCATGTGTTTTTACAACCGCATTCGACCAAACACGAATATTCTATTTGACCCAAAGAATGGTGGGAAAAAGCAATAAATATTCTGATAAATCAGAATCACGTCCGTTTTGGTCGACGCAATTTAATTCCTATGCCTTTTTAGTGGGTGGTGAAGAGCCTGATGATAGAGTACCACGCGATGGAATCATAGGGCACTGTTTAGCGGGAAATTCCTGCACAGACAAAAATTGCGTGGGAACCCGAGCTTCCGACCCTCAAATATGCGATGCGCTCCATGAATTGGGCGATATGAAGTGTACTATTGATAAGAAATTCAGTGTTTCCCCTAATGTTACTGCTAAGGAAGTGCCAGCGGGTCGATTGGGTGACCAAATTGTAAAGCCGCAGATTATGCTCGATGCTGTCGCAAAAGGTTTCTGCTGGTATGCTAAGGATCCGAATTTAGCTGCTGGAAAAATAAATCCTCTCGAAGAAGCCACTCTTGTTGTTTGTGATTTTGACAAAGCAAAAGTAGCAAAATGCGACGATTTAGCATCTAATTTACATGTGAAAGTCACACTTAAAATTAACGACAAGCAATGTGTCGGCGGCCAAAACACTCCCGCAGGTATTGGGTTTGTGATGGGGGCTAAATGCACAATACCAAAGGACAACGCAAATGTAAGAAGTCAATCTCAACAATCAGACACCAACATCATTGCTGTACTTAATAAAGGATTTAATCCAGTAATTGTAAGAGGAGTTGTAGGAGAATTTGTAAGCGTATTTTTTGAAAAAGGTGGAAAAAAATTCAGCGCTCCGCCAGGTACCACACCTGCTTCACCTGTATTTATTCACAAATCAGAACTAGATCCTAATCTATGTGTGAAATAAATTTAGCTTGCGTCTTCAGCCGAAATACCACGCGCTTTGAGGTCGAAATCGTCTCTATTTGTAGCATTTAAATAGGCTTCATCATAATCTATAGACTGCTCGCAATACATTTGAAATAAATGCTGATCAAAAGTTTGCATGCCATAATTTTGCCCTTGTGCAATAAAATCTCTGACAATGTGTGGGCTTGCGCCTTTAATAATTCGTTCCCGAATTGTTGCGGTGTTAATAAGAATTTCTTGCGCTGCAATGCGACTTTTTTTATCGGCGCGACGCACCAGACGCTGCGAAATCACCGCCTTTAAATTTTCTGCCAATTGCGACCTAATAATTGGTTCCTTAGAAGCTCCGCATGCTCCTAAAATACGAACCATTGCATCTGCAGCATCATTTGTGTGCAACGTACTAAATACTAAATGCCCCGTTTCGGCCGCTTGCAAAGCAATTTCAATGGTCTCTGCGTCGCGTAATTCCCCCACCAGAATAACATCTGGCGCTTGGCGCAAAGCGCTCTTTAATGCAGATGCAAAGGTTTTAGCATCTAGCCCTAACTCGCGCTGATTTATCATGCATTTTCTGTCGGTGTGCACAAATTCAACAGGGTCTTCAATGGTAATAATATGCGCTGTTCGTGTTCTATTGATATGATCAATCATGGCAGCAAGTGTTGTCGATTTTCCCGAACCCGTTGCACCCGTCACTAACACAAGTCCGCGTTTGAGTTCTGCAATTGTTTTAATAATTGGAGTGAGATGCAGACTATCGATACTAGGAATTTCACTTGGAATGATTCTTATGACCATCCCGATTTCGCCACGCTGACGAAATAAATTGATACGAACCCTTCCCGCCCGCGCACTGGTGTAGCTCACATCCACGTCTTCCATATTGTCTAAGTGCGCTAATTGATCGGCAGACAGGAAAGAACCCGCCATGGTCTCAATGAGTGTGCGATCGATACGTGGCCCGTCTTTGAGCGGGTAAAGCTCACCATTGAGGCGAAACATGGGGATTTGACCCACCTTCAAAAGTAAGTCACTGGCATTTCCGCGCACAGCAATGCTCAACAAGGCGTCTAAATTGAGCAAGTGAGATTTAATTTCTTTCACATTTTGAGTGACGCGAGCCTTCCGGCGTTGAGGTTGCAAAACCAACCCTTGAGCGTCCATAACTATAAAACGGGTAGGATCTTCTGCTTCAGCTGCCGAGAGACCTGGAAGAGTCTCGTCTGCGCTAATTTGCTCTACATTTCGCCTTGTTTTATCGCCTACACTTGGCACAATTGCACCCCGATTTAAGTCACTTGCAATCCATTCATCGGCCAAGAAATTGATAAGTTAACAAGATTTTTTACAAAAACTATAATCTCATGTTTTTTCAGAACCTGCCGAATGTACGTGGAAGAACAATAGAGGAAGCCAGTAAGGCGTTCGGGGAGGGCTCCATGCAACTGAGTGGAAATGGGCAAGTCCGTCAGAAATTTTTCCCTATAAAAACGGAGACTTTGCTCGATAACGCTGCGACACATTTTGATGTCTACGCACTTTTTGACAAAGAAGAGCGCATTGCTGAACAAGGCGATTTTTTACTTTATGCCAAAGCGCCCTACACTTGGACCTTGCGAGAATTGACCGAATTAACTCGAGTCGGAGTTCAATATTTATTCATTCACGAAAATCAGCGACCAAGCTACGACAGGTATAAACGACTCAATCAAAATTTGCCAGAAATTGATCATTCACTGGCACCAAAATTTCGCATACAAGCCATACAAGATATAGGACAACACCTCATAGAATCATGTTTTTTAACTGAAATTGATGCTAAATTATGCCAGCGTCTAGAAGCTGTCTCTGGCGAAGTGGTAAGCTGCCTTTTAGAGGACCCTCAGACAGTATTGAACATTCAATCTCTCTGTGAATATGATTTATACACCTATGTTCATTCCGTAGGAGTTGCGACACTCACTGCAGCTGTGGCATTAAAATTAGGTGAAACGAATCCGGACCGTTTGCGTTATTATGCTATGGGCGGCCTCATGCATGACTTAGGCAAAAAATGCGTTCCAATTCCCATTTTAAACAAACCTGGTCCCCTCACTCCCGAAGAATGGGAAGTATTAAAAAGTCATCCTTCAGAAGGACTGGTACTCACTTCTGCTCAATGCCTAGACCCCATTGTCACCGATATTATTGGTCTTCACCATGAAAAACTTGATGGGTCTGGTTACCCACAAGGGTTTTCCAAAGAAAAAATACCCACACATGTGCTCGTAGCAACCGTTGCAGATATTTTTAATGCTCTTACTACTACACGCTCTTATCATCGCAAACGTAACAGATTTGAAGCCCTGATGTTTATGAAACACCATTTGCGTGGAAAAATTGATTCAGATGTGTTTAAAGCATTGGTGAGCTGTCTCATTGCAGACGGTAAGGCTCCAAAGAGTCAGGCGCCAGATTAATTTTAAGCATTGAAAGTACAACTGTGGAATTAAATTCTTATCTTTTTGTAGATGAAGAACACATCAAACGCGAACGCAATAAATCACGTGAAGCCAAAAAATCGCGCTGGTGGCAGCAAAAAACAGCACCAGGTATTTGTCATTATTGCCAAAATAAATTCACTTTTAAAGAGCTCACGCTAGACCATATTGTGCCAATTTCACGCGGAGGAACCACATCGCCAGGAAACGTGGTGCCCTCGTGTAAAATTTGCAACAAAGCTAAAAATGTAGACACGCCGGTAGATCAGGTTTTACGTGAAAAAAACGAATGAAATATTTTTTGGGCTGAAGTTACGCTTTGCGACTTTTTGCCAGCCACGAGTTCACCTCCAACCCACGCTGCCAAAGGACGAGGAAAAAACTGAACCGCCGTATGCTGAAGTCGGTTCATAATTCCTGGAATGATATCAGATTGCCCCTTTTCAAAGGCCTCCAAAATCAAATGCACTGCCTTTGAAACATCCATTTGGTTCTCAGAAATAGCACCGCCGTCACCGGCATTTTCAAAAAAATTCGACTGCGTGGGTCCGGGTGAAGCAACTGCGATTCGAATTCCCGTTCCCTCACATTCCAGCCGCAATGCTTCAGAAAACTCTCGCACAAACGACTTAGATGCAGCATAAGTTGCAAACAAAGGAAGAGGCTGGAATGCAGCAGTAGAGGCAATATTTAATATTGCCCCAGCACTTTCAAATTCTTTATGAGCTGAAACAAAAGCATGACTCAAATGAACCAAGGCTTTAATATTCAATTCAATCATATTGAGTTGTTCTTCTAGTGCAATACTCTCAAATGGCCCAATTTTTCCAAACCCCGCACAATTAATGAGCAAGTCAATTTTTTCGCTTCGGAGCTTCTGACACAATTCATCTCGCGAAGAACTTTTTAACAGGTCGCAAATAAAGTAACGCGCTTCAATGGCATCAGCTCGCAATAATTCTACTTGTGCGCGCAGGCGTTGCTCATGGCGCGCAACGATCAATACACTCATTCCCCTACGCCCTAGCTGCCGTGCGAGTTCTGCACCAATGCCCGACGAACCACCTGTGATTAAAACACGCGAATAGCTTGAAAGTGTCATATTAAAACTTGTAATATCCTTTTAAAGTAAGGCCATAAACCTTGGCAGCCAAAACTTTATTTACGCCACCAAGTGGGAACTCTGCGTCGACATCAACTTGAAGTGGAATTTTTTCTGCCAAACCATCAAAAGTAGCACCCAAACTTAAGCTATAAAGTTTTGAACGAGCGCCTTGGGAAACATCATTGATGCGTTCTTCAGACTCCAAATCGTATTTCCATTGCGCATTAAGGCCTAGGCACGCGAGATCTTCAGCAACATTACCCACGCCCCAAGCGGCTTTAAAGAATCCGACGTTGCGAACTCCATTGCGGCTAAAAGTTTGTTCGTTGGCTTTTCCATCGGAGCCAGCCGCTATTGCCGCTGCAGTTGTGGGGTCAGCGTTATTCAATTCACTTGCATTTACCAAACTCGATTTCATTTTTTTAGCTTTAGCAAGCATCATCTCCGACTGATTTTGCCAGCTGATAAAAACTCCATCTGCAGGATTATAATCGAGGTTTACGCGCAAACCCAAATCCAAAGTACCGCGCCCCGTTCCACGTTGCGCTGCAGGCACATCTTTAAATGAACCCGTTGGCACTCGCAAACCCAAGCCCGCTGCTGCAAAAATTGGCGAATCTGAAAGTGGTCCATTTTCAGCTGCAAAAGAATACAATGCTCCAATTTCTAAATCGCCCACGCCGGTGCGGCCTTTTGCAGGTGCTGCAGCGTTGAGAATAAAGGCACTTGCAGCATCTTTAATGGCAACGCCTGCTGGCACAACTAAAGTTTCGCCTGTGGGCAATGTGAGCGGAGTGGCAAACGAAGTGCGTTGGCCACCTTCAATTATTTCAACACATTTGCTAATTTCGCAAACACCTTGTGCAGCATAAAGTGCCGCCGCTTGTTTGATGAATCCGGCATATTTTTCTTTGTAAACGCTGCTCTCTTTAAATTTAGTTCCATTCATTGCAGCTTGATTTTGCAATACAACGGGAGCCAATACCTGAATACTAAGGGCATCAGTAATGCCATATTCAATCACTAAACCAGATGCCATAAGATTTAACTTAAGACCCAGATCAAGTTTTTTTCCATCTTTGTCGAATCCGGAATCTGCCGAAACCCAACGGAGAGGAATGCGCAAACGCAGCACTTTCTCTGGCAAAGTTTTACCTTCGGGGCCAGCTGCATAATATGCTTTTTGCTCGCCGTTACTATCGGGTTTGAGCCCCTGCTCAATGTGTGCGGTGGGTTCTGGCTTTTCTTTTTCAGCAGTTATTGCTTGTGCATAAAGGCTTACGGAAGGGATCATTAACGAAATCACAGAAGCAATTTGTACAACAGGTAGCAACTTCATAAAAAATCTCTCCAGATTAAAATTGAATTAGAATTCCGCTCAAGGTACCATAAGCAAAATTCTATACGCAAGGAGCGAATCATGAAAGTCGGTAAATTAAGTCCTGTTACGGTAAATTCTTTGGTATCTTTAGTCACATTGAATGCTGCTATTATTGGATGTTCCAATGTGGAAAATTCTAATATTCCTAAAAAACCAGCAGACATGACCGCCGCAGACACGTCTGACCCCGCTGTTGCAGAAGGCCAATCGAAATGGGAAAAACTCGCTGACGCACTCAAAATTAAAAAGAATGTTGCTGCAGACGAAAAAACTTTTAAAGCAGAATTAGGAATTCCATCTCTCAACATTTCTGATGTTGGCAATTCTACTGCTGTGGTCACAAATATCGCCTTGCAACATCTTTCAAAAGCATACGCAACACGTTGTGCTGCCATTGAAAGCATGACAAAAATTCACGATGCTTATCAATATGTAAATGTATCAGACATTTCAAAAGGCAAAACAGATATAACTGGCACTGGTGTTTACTTAATGAAGTACAAGCTTCAAAAAGACGCCACTGGCGCAGCTGAAGACACTGCCCGTTCTGCGCTCGTAGTAATGCCAACATCATCAACCGCCACAAACGGAAAAATTCCCCTTGTAGTTTACGGTCACGGCGGCGATTCTGGCTTGACTTACCGCGATGTGGCAACAGTTTTTGGAGCTGGTCAAGCCGCAAATATTATTATTGCACCAGCTTTTCCGGGCGAAGGAATTTGCAAAAACGAAACACAATTTTTGGCAAAATCTTGTGATGACAAAGGCGCATATGCAGCTGCCGTAGGCACATCAGAACCTTATAAAACAGATGCCGATGAATTATTGGGTGCGCAAGATTGTTTGGTGCGGGCCGCAACTCCAGCATCTGCCGTTACGGCCAATGCTATTTTTACAGGTTTCCCACTCAATCTTAAAGAAGAAAATGGCACTGATAGTGCAGCACTCACAGGCAATTTGCAGTTAATAGTCAAGCGACATTCTGGGACAGGATTTATTGGACAATTGCAGTTGCCTGTTTCTTATATAATGGGGGCATCTCGCGGAGGCGCGGCAGCGCAAATTGCTTTGGCTAAATCAGGTGCCGCATTAACGCAATGGCCTGCACATTTTAAAGCAAAATCAACTGGAGATTCCGCAAAACAAGTCTTAGGCCAAAAATATTTGTTTCCTTCGCTCTTTAGCTGCTCTGCAGTATTGTTCCCGCCCTCTACATTTATGCATGCCGAAAACCGTGTCGTGCTTGAAATGTTTGTAAAAGGCCTGGCTAAAAATACCAATGCTTGGTATTTGCCTTCCTCACAGCAGCTCGATGGTTACATTGATGGCTACCGTAAGGGCACAAAAACCGCTGAGCAAATGGCTTTTGAACTTGCAACAATTGACTCCACAATCAGCGCTCCACTCATTGTTTCTGCAGTGCAAAATTGGACTAAATTCGCCATAGACACAACTTCAGGTACAGTTACAGGCGCTGCACCCGGCGCAATGCTCATGGTTCACGGCATGAAAGATAAAATTGTTTCAGTGAAACAATCATTGTTTGCATCAGCAGTTTTCTCTGGAGTTTCTAGCGCACTTGTGACAGCCAGTAAGGCACCTGGAGTGAAATTTACTGGTGTAGGAATTGGCGTCGCAAAAGAACAAGCAGATGCAAATGGCGAATTAATTGCCGGCGCAGCGGATCACGGTGATGCAGCGTTTCAAAACGGCCTAGCCTCAATTGATTTTGTAAAAACTGCGGCCAGTGGGACTCCTACGGCATCGGAATGGGCGGGTAAAACACCCTCAACAATTGTTGGCAGCTGGATGGCATCGGGCGATTGCGCAATAGCAACAACACCGTAATTCCAATTTCTGTTTATTCTTTTATTTCATTATTTGAGTCTACACCTACTGCAGAACGCACAGCAATTTTAAGCCGGTAGGTGTCTGGATTCACATTTTGCAGGGTCGATAGCTGAACCACTTTTAGGGCATTGATACGATTGCGCACGCATCGGATCATTGCCTCGTTTGTTTTCATGCCCTGCAACAAACCCACTACTTTCAGCCCCGGTTTTTGAGCGTCTACCTTCACATCAAAAATAAGTGTGTCTTCTGACGAAGCTCTAAACTGCCTGCAAATGTGAATTTGCGAACCTAAATTTTGCACTGCGTTGTTAAGGTTTCCCATGCCGCCCCAACCAAAAAGCGACTTGTGCCGCAGCGGATCAAAATCTTCGTAAGACTCAATCGAAGCTACAAATGCAGGTTCAGAATCAATCTGCATGGCTCTCAATTGAATTTTATTTTTGACCGAGTCCAAAGGGATAAATAAAACAATAGAAATAATTAAAGCGGAAAAAAAACTATACGTGGGCGAATAACGCAATGACGACTCTTTTAGCATTTGCTGCCTGTCTGAAACTCGTAACAGAAAATGCAAGTCTAAATTCACCGCGCGCCTTGACCTCCGAGATTGGGTGGTGGGGGAGGCAATTCGAAGTTTAAATCTTCGGCATCGCCGCCATCGAATTTATCTTCTGGCAAACGAGACTGTTCGTCTGGTGCTGGCGTCAAGTCGCGCATAGGCAAAGATGTGTTGCTCTTATCGTCAGACTGCCCCGATTCAGAACCACTGCCACCGCCGCCTCCATTTAATGCTGGAAGACGTTCTGCTGGCCCTTGAGGAACTGTAGGTTTTTGAACAGAGCTAGGCTTGCGACTTTGAAATAAAGAAACACGAACGCGAGGCTCAAACACACCACCAGAAACACGTCCTGGCAATGCTATGCGCAATGGTGTGCCCTTATTTGCGCCATAGTCATCGATAAACCGATTTAAGTCGACTTTTTCTTCAGGAGCTTCCGGATTCGCTTCTACATTTGCAACATATGGCGAATGCAAAGGCACGCTGAATTTTGCCAAATCGGGACCGTAGTCAAAAGGAATTTCTTTCTGCTTGTCATTTATGAGCTTTTTCCAGTCCATTTTTTCGGCATAATCGTCTTCTTTTATAAGTGAAAGTGCAATTTCAATCCAAGCAGGCAGGGCACCTGTACCACCGGCAACTTTAAATCCACGCCTGCGCATTTGTTCGTTCGTGTCGTAACCCACATAGGCCGCAATGGTATAAGCATGATCAGAACTCAACCGTTCAGAGCCTTTTTCGGGAGGATAAGGCAAAAATCCTACGTATGTTGCATTCACATAGTCGTTTGTTGTTCCTGTTTTTCCAAAGCTTGGCAGCCTAATACCCGCCTTAAGCAATTGTTCATCTTTTTCTTTGTCTTTCGAACGCAATATTATATTTTGAGAAGCCGAAAATCCTGTACCATTTGTAACTGTTCCTCTTAAAATGGAAAGCATTGGTGCGGAATAAAAATCATCTATGAGTGCATGATTTTTTTGTTGAGCTTCCCAAAGTAAATTACCTTGCATGTCTTCGATGCGACTGACTAGCAATAATTGATTGTCCTGATTCGTTTCAAAATAACGATAAGTATTACCATTAAGAATCGTTTGATAACTCAATGCCAATTCAGATAAAGTCACAACATTGGCGCCCAACGGATAAGATGGAACCCACTGAATGTCACTTTCCACTCCCATTTCTTTAACCATTTTTCGCGCGTAATACATACCTACGGAATATCTAAAATCGTCGTGCCAAAACATTTTTTCTAAAAGCGGAGCGCCTTCAACGGCCTTATAGCGAGAATCTATTTGCGACCTCAAGTCTGTCATAAAATACAACGGCACAAGTCCATCGAGTAAAATATTTTCTTCAGTTAAAAGGCTTCGTTCTTTATCGAGTGTAGAAATAAATTCTTCCGGCGAAAGAGTTTTAAACGCGGGATTATCGAGCAAGTTGCTTGTAAAACTTGGCAAATATTGATCGGGGCTCACATATGCCAAACTTTTACCGTCGGCCGAAATGCGAAAATGGTTTAAAAGAAGCCTATCTTCGCCATTTAAGAGCCCACCATTCTCAACGCTATTTTTAATCCTCTGGGCAGCAGCACGTGCATTGTCGCCCAATCGCGACCAACGCAGAAAATTATTCCTCAACACATGCAAACGCAGCAAACGTTCTTTAGGAGGAATTCCGCCTTTTCCAGCCGTCACTCGCGACAATTCATCGTCGAAATGAGATCCAAAATTCATCGACCGAATTACGGTGCGCAATCGTTTGTCTGCAGCCAACGAAACATCTTGCAGCAAATCGTACCGCACAGCGTTAAAGAGACCAGCACGAATGTGATCTTCTGCAGGCTTCACATTAAAAGTTTTACCTATTGAGGCTAAAAATTGTTGGTCTGAGTCACTTTTCTGATAGATTTCTAATTTTTCTAATAAATCTTTAAATTGATCCAGCGTCAGCCTATCTACAAGGTGTGCTAATAACCAAATACTCGCTAAGTTTTCAGATTTCGCGCCTGCGCCAATAAAAGTTGTTTCAACTGCTTCAGGAATATGGTCTGGTCTAGGGTAATAAAACTGCCCTTGCCAGGTATACACGTTTCTCACATTCAAAAGAGGCTCTAAAGCGCTCCAACCCAGCTGCAAAGCAGGATAATAAGTCAGAGTTTTAAAAGTAGAACCCGGCTGCCTTTTTGCAAACGCTGCGCGGTTGTATTCATGGGGAGAATACCCGCCCACCATCGCAATCACTTTGCCCTTATCCAAAACAATGGCTGCACCTTGAATGCGCGGATGGCGCTCTAAATCACAAATATAACTTCCGTCTGGTTTTTCTTCCTTCACGCTAGATAGTACAAAATCGCCTTCTTTGAGCTGACTCATAAGGTCCGCTTTAGATTTGTCTAAACCTCGGTAAAGCGCTTGATCCGTAATTTTTGCGACGCGCTCAAGCCCATCTTTTGTTACTTTGCATTGAGGCACTCCAAAACTAAGAGTCAATTCCTCAGCATTTTTCAGTCGCAATATATTTTTAATTTGTCCAACATAAAAGCCGCCTTTTTCGGGACGCTGAATATTTACAAAACTTTCTTGCTTTGCCTTTTGAAACCCAGACAAAATCATCTCTAGTCGACTCAAATTTTGCCTTACACCAAACTGCGCTGCAGACTGCACTGGCTGAGACAATGTTGTAGTAATGCGCAATCCCATTGTTCCCACTGTATCAATAGATTCCGCTCCAATGGCTTGTAAAACTTCTTTACGATTGATCTGTCGTTGAACCAATTCCGTGACAAACAATTCATTGAATTGAAATTTTCCTTGTCTAAAAGGCACTTCTTCTTCTTTTACTTTTTCATATTCTGATTTGGTAATGTACTTCTTTTCAAACATTCTTTTCAGCACATAATTTTTTCTAATTTTTGCATCGACGCGCGCTTTTGTTTGCGCAATTAAAGTACGCTTGGTAAATGGATTGTATCGTTCTGGCCCCTTAACACTGCCGGCAATAAATGCACTTTCTGAAACGGTTAATTCCGATACTTCTTTGTCAAAATAATATTTTGCCGCAACCCCAACGCCGCGTCCGTTTCCGGTGACATGAAATTGATTCAAATAAAATTCTAAAATTTCTTTTTTGGAGTATTTCCGCTCCATTTTAAATGAATTGATTGCTTCCATAAACTTGGCGCGCAAATTAGTAACGGGTCTTCCGTATAAATTCTTAACGGTTTGCTGAGTAATTGTAGATGCGCCTTCGCGCTTGCGCATCACTATATTTCGAAATGCCGCCCGCAGAGTGGCCAACGGGTCGATGCCAATGTGAGAGTAAAACCCATCGTCTTCCGCAGCCACAACGGCATCCTGCAAACTATTGGGAATGCTCTTCAGTGGCACATACTGCCGGTGTTCAGAACCAAATAAGCTTCCCAGCTGTGTTGTTCCATCAGAATAAAAAACTGTTGTTTCTTTAGAAAGAATATCTAATATTTTGTTTTTTTCGAGGTACGAATAATCTCCAGCCATAACTTGATACACTACATATCCGGAAACAAGAGCGGGAGGTACGACAAATAAACTAAAAAATGCTAAAACCGCAATAATTATTGTTTTCATTTTAAATCCATTTCTAGTGAAACAGGACAATGGTCAGATCCCAGAGTTTGTGGGTGAATTTGAGCAGACACAAGGCTTGCCTTCAAGTCTTTTGACACGCAATGATAGTCTAGGCGCCATCCTATGTTGCGATCTCGCACCCCTGGTCGATTGCTCCACCAAGAATAATGACCCCCCTCTTTCTGAAACTCTCTAAATGTATCGACGTATCCTTCGCTCAAAAAAGTGCTCATCCAGGCTCTTTCTTCGGGTAAAAATCCGGCATTGCGCTGATTCGCCTTTGCGTTTGCTAAATCAATTTCGGAGTGCGCAATGTTAAAATCTCCTCCCAGAACAATTTTAATTCCTTGCGATTGCAAATCACTCATTTTTTTGAGCAGCTCATTGCAAAAATCTAACTTGTACGAAAGACGAGTCCCTTCTCGTTGGCTATTAGGAAAATAAGCGCTTAAATAAGCAATACTATTTATAACCACACCCAAAAATCGACCTTCTGAATCGAATTTGGCATTACCCAAGCCACGTAGAATATCGCTTTCTGCGAAAGCTGATTTTGTATAAATTCCTACGCCACTATAGCCTTTTTTTTCTGCGGCATGCCAAATACTTTTATAGCCAGATATATTACGCCAATTTTGCAATATTGCCGAATCATCGGCGCGCACTTCTTGCAATAAAACGACTTCAGATTTTTCACCAGCAAGCCATTCAAAAAAACCATTTTTTGCAGCGGCTCGAATGCCATTAAGATTCCAAGAAGTTACTTTAGTGTTCAATTTATGACCTTTAAAAAAAGATTATGTTAAATTTATTCTTGTGACTGCATATTTTTGGAGACGCATTTAAGTTCCGAAGTATAGAGTGACGGTAACCAATAATTCTGAACTCTTTCTTGGTCTCCTTTTAAATTATTCTCTGCCGAAACACAATCAAACAGATTTCCGCGTAAAGTAACGCTTGTGGAATATTTTAATTTTCCACCGTGATACACTTTTACTGCCTCGGCATCTAAGGCAAATTGCCCTGTTAAGGTATCACACGACATGCCTGTTAACTGATTAATGTGCAAAACTTCAAACGATTTTGTTAACAATTCAGCATTGGTGCATTGGGGAATATGCAAATCAACAAAGACATTAGTATGCTCAACTTCGTCCCCTTCCTGCCCATGTCCAGAGAGTTTTAATTGACTTGCTTGTTCGGGTGAAATTAAGCGAATTTCTTCTAATAATCGCACATTCATAAGCGGGTGTTTCAAAACTCCGTTGTCCAAAACAAGCACTTTTTGAGTTGGAGTGCCCTCAGAGTCAAAGGCCGACGAAAATGGAGAATATTTTAAATGCGGATCGTCTGATATCGAAATATTTTCTATTACTTTTTTTCCTAACTGATTTAATTCCCACGCACTTGTGCCATCGAGCATATCTCTTAAACTTAAATTTGGAATTAAAAGTTCTTCTACTAGAGTTAACAAAGCTGTGGGACTCAGCAATACAGAATACGAGAGTGAGGGTTCAAACGGGCGGACATCTGCAACAATAATATTACGTGCAGCCATAGAAACGAGGTGCAAACATTCCGCAACCGTAGGCACAGATCCGAAAATATCGGCAGAGCTTTCAATAGAATCTTGCAGACTAAAACTGCAAAATAATTCGCAAGAGGCAGAAAATTCCAAAGCTTCATTTAAATTTGAATCAAAATAGATGCGATTTTGCATTGCAAAAAGTACCGATGTTTCTCGATTCATGAGCCGAGGCGATTTTACGTGCTTTGCTGCATTGTCTAAAATTCCCATCAATCGACTGATTTCAGATTCAATATTGTTTGATACAAAAAGAGATAATAGTTCAGGAGACGCTAATTCCAATATAGGGTAGCCCGAAAATTTCTGAAACTTGCCAGCAAAAGGCAACTCTTGCGCAATGGCCCTCGATTTTAAATAAAGTCTGACCCATTTTTCAAAGTCTGTGCCCTTCGTGTTTAAAATTCCGCTTTTGTTGTTTCCAGCAGAAAAAAAGACTCCAATTGTTACTTTATGAGAGGTGTGAAGCGGATCACGAGTGAACAATGCACCGTTTGTAAGCTGTGTTGATTTTGAAAGAGAGTAACTGATATTCACTTGATAATTTTTTATCTGGCCTGCATTCATTTCCTTTAAAAGAAAATGTTTTATTTTTTCTGAATGATTTAATACTTCAGCATTTATTTTCATTCTTCCTGTTCTCCTGGGCCGATGACTTTAATTAGCGGATCATTTTTAACCAGTAAAATAGCTGGCCCACCGTCAGATGTCATGACACTTTGACTGTATTTTCCGCACGCACCTACTGATTCACAAATGTGCGGGCCAAAAGCAGCAACTGCCGAACGAAAACAGGCCGTCGCAATTCCAGTAAAATTTGCTTTTCTAAATCTTTGAATTGGAGCATCTTTTTTAAACAAATAAATACGATCTACGTCTGCGCGGAATTCCAAATTGGAACAAGTCGCTGTTCCACCTTGCCAGCCACTCAAAAAGAGAACCGTCTTTTTGCCTTCTAAAAACCCATTCTTAAGCATCGCATTATAAACTATTTGAGGTGAAAGAGGCATTTGAATATTTGAACTTTCTAGTGAAAAACACTGCTCCGCGTGAATCCATATATTTGTCATGCGATTCATTGCCGGATGAAACACAGATTGAAATCGAGAGCAGCCGTCGGGAATTTTACCAGCTTTTTTTGCGGTCTCACGAGTGTGAATTCCGTCGACTATTATGCCATTTTTCACCAACGTTTTTCTGATGCTTTTTACACCTTCCGAGTCGACAAAACTCTGACCGCAAGAGTCGATATTTCCATCGGTCAAGACAGAAAGCCAAGGAGGGGCGACAGTGAGAGATTGCATTTGTCCGTCGATTCCAAAGCCAGAACCGTTGCCTTGAACCAAATCGCCTTCCAGAGCATGACCCAAAGCCTCATGTAATATAAGGCCCAACAAATCAGCATCAATAGCTAAGTAGTCGTAGGGTAATGATTCAGGCGCATACGGCACACTAAGCTGCGCAAGTGCATCTTCAGATAATTCGTTTGCAATAGAATCTAATTTTTGTTCAAAATCTGATTTATTAACTTCGTAGTTTTTCCAAAAATGCCGACTGGCACTCCTTTTTTCGTCTCCCGATTGTGCATAAACTGCAGACCGTGCTCGCACACTGGTGCGACAAATCGATTGCTGAGTGCCATCAAGAAAAATTTGAATTGAATCTTCCCTTTGACTCAAAATTCTTGCTTGAATGGCACTTATAAATGCATGGCGTTTTTTATTATGAACCTGCTTAGCAATATCCAGATATGTTCGAAACAAAGAGGCATTAATTTCTTCGCCCCAAGTTGTATTTCCAAAGTGGCCTGATTCAGAATTTCTAAATGCCAAAATCGAACAATCTGGCTTGTGTTTTTTTTCAATTGCTAAAGTCACTGCTGCCAATAGTGCTTCAAAAACAATTTCGTGCTTATGACACAACACAGGCAGACTACTGCTCGATAAGCCAGTAGCTCCAGCAACAATTGCTCGTACCTGCACTCCCAGAGAATCGTTCAACGAAGGTGCACCATCCATTTTTCCATTTTTCACATTGCCCGATAAACTCTGGTTCCATGAAACAATGATGGCCACATCTTCAACTAAATAGTTTTCAAATTTTTCTTTAAATTTTTGCACTCCTAGCTCAAGTGCTCTAACCCAATCTCTTGTTTCGTTATCATCATCACAATATCTTTGATTTAAAACAGGCTGAGGAAAATTCTCCAAAAACGAGGAATTTAACTCAGAAACCTGCATTAAATTTGGGGCGCCATTTGTTACTTTAAATTCAGCTTGTGAAATTTCACGCGCAAAGGCATCGTCGCAAATTTTTCGAAATCCCTCGCAGAGATTCAAATCAGAGGCGCCAAAAGCCGAACCCATGCGATATCTCAAACTTGAATGATGACCGTGAAGCGTAGAAAAAACTGCTTTGGGAGTTTCGTCAAATAGAATTTGAATCGCGGCCAAAGCACTCGCGGAAGCAAATGGTGAAATCATGAAATTAATTCCACCACACAAAATACGGGTGAAACCAAATGACGTTGTAAAAGAATTTAAATTATTACATTTCAGCAATATGTGCCGATACAAAAACTCTAATGCCCGATGTCCATAAACATGTGCATCGGTGCTGCCAAATTTTGCATTCGAAAACGATGTTTGTGAATGCATTTGACACTGATTTAAACTTTCAATGTTCGAATCAATTGCTCCGAATCGAGAACCGTTTTCTTTAGACGCAATAAATAATTCGTTCAGGCATGGAAAAGCAACAACCGCTAAAACAGGCTCTCCATCGACAATGAGAGACAAATTTGTCGACCAATGGCTCCCACGACTGTCAAATTGTTCGGGGCTATCTATTGCTTCAATCATCCAATAAATGTCGCAATTTAAATTCAAATATTTTTCTGCGCCTGGCGATAAATCTGTTTCTTTCATTTTTGTTACGTTAGGAGAATCTAAGCGCGCCAAACTTCCAGAGTGACTTCCAAAAAAACCAAACTCTGGCGTTTCTATCGCCAAAATTTTGCGTGCCAAAATCTCGATATGTGTCTTTGCAAGACCCGAATTAGATTCTTCAGACTTGTTTTCTGAAGTGAGTTCATCTTTAAAATACTGCATGCCACAAGCCGACATGCGATGTGCAATTTTAAAAACCACTGCCTCTAATTTGCCCAGGCCAATTCTTGTTCGAACATCTAAACCCATGTTGCCTCCCAGAGAACAGGTAGTGTACTCTACATCAAGCAATTTCTTCATCAAATCATTGATATTTAGGGTAACCGATGCGGCTTCGCATGTATGGCGCTACAGACAAAGGGCTCGTTCGCACGAGCAATCAAGACGCGTATTTTTGCAGTGCAGAATACGGACTTGTCATTGTTTCCGACGGAATGGGTGGACATAAAGGTGGTGAAATAGCAAGTCAGCTTGTGGTCACCGGATTACGCGATGCGTTTTTAGAAACTCAACAAATTTTAGTCGAAAATGTGGGCCCGTTTTTAGACGAAGTTTTGCGCAAAATAAATTCTCAAATTCTCGACCATGCAAGTAGAGACGAAAATTTACGCGGTATGGGTGCAACCGTAAATTATTTACAGTTTGCCGGCGAATATATGGCCATTGGCCATGCAGGCGACTCGCGCACTTATTTAGTGCGTGGTTACCGAAAACCTGATTTAAAACCTCGCTATGCCATTTGGCCAATCACAATTGATCATAATGTTGGAACATTTGTTGAGCGCGGACTGCTTATTCCTGGCAGAGATTGCCCTCCAGGGCCGCTCAACGAGCGTCAAAAATCGCGACTCATGCGCGGCATGGGCGTAGTTGCAGACTTAAAAGCCGACTTGTATTGCAGAGCAGTGCAAGAAGGTGATGTATATTTAACCTGCTCCGATGGTGTTCACGGGTACGTATCCGACAAAGATATTTTAAAAGCTGTTGTAAGTGGCCCCTTGGCTCAAGCTCCACACCGCATTATTGAAATGATGAAAGGCGTGGGTGCTCCAGATAACGTAACAGTTGTTGTTTCGGCCCTTTCTGAGCTCGAAGAGCCCTTGCGAGATTTTAAAGAACCGGTCATGGACAAATCGCCCTATTTGGTCAGACTTCCTTCAGGTGAAATTCAAGGCCCTATTGGTTCTGAGGCCATAATAAAGCTCTGGCTAGGCAACGAAATTCCAAACAACGCAGAAATTTCGGCCAGTCTCAACCGTTGGGTTTTTTTGAATGACAAAGATGCTCTTTTATCAAACTATCCAGAATTCAACACAGAAGAGGTCAAAACCCATCTCAATTTTATGGCCCCCGAAAGCGCATATGAACAACGAGGACAAAGAGATAGCAGAGTAAGACATAGCAATAATTCAATATTATATTCTGTACTATTTGCTCTTTTAGTCGTTGTCTTTGCCGCGGCCTATTTTTACTATATGCGCATGGGCATCGCCGAAGTTCCTGCACCGTGAAAGGATTTTCCTTTGAAAAAAAAGACATTCAGAATTACAGTTTCAAAATTAAAATTTCTGATACCTTTGTTCATTTTTTGTGAAATCGTATTTTCGGGCAGTGTGTATTGCCAAGCGCAAGAAACAGGAAGCGACCCAGAAGAACCCAAACCTCCCAGTGCCGAAAATAGAGAACAAAAGACATATTCCCTAGCTATTGAACCCCTAGGATTTGCTCCATGGCCAGGTGCAGGTGCCAGCGCTTCCTATTTTCTAAATTCCGAAACAATTTTGGAATCAAATTTATTTGCAAGCGGTTTATTTCTCAAAACAAAAGCAACAATGGCAACCATTCAGGCTAAATTCTTTTTTGAAGACAGCGAATATGTGAATTTTGGATTCGCCTGGCGACGCGACACCTCCGGAGATGTACTGCCCTCTGACCACTCTAAAGTAGAGCGCAAAAGTATTTCGAGCGTTGGGCTCAATGCTGCCTTTGGAAATCAATGGCAATTTGAAAATTCATTTTTGCGAGTCGATTGGCTCGGATTCTATTTTCCCGTTTATTCTTTTTCTAGAAATTTTATTTCTGAAGGCACAAAGTCTGAAGAAGCTATGCGCCGAAATGCATTATTTCAAAAAGAAAAGGCCAGCCCCTCTGTACAATATTTGCGATTTTCTATTGGTTATTCAATTTAAGGATTTTTTTTGCATGTCAAACACTGAGTTTTACACACACAATTTGAGCCCGTTTATTTTTCGGGTTGCCGACTTAAAGTTAGAATTTTTAGCTTCGAATTTAGGAATGGTAATTTTATTCGCATTTTGCCCACAACTGGTTGCTTTAGTATTTACTGACGAAAAAAAATATCCCCAGGCGGCAAATAGAATCGCAATTTTTCGCATTGGATTTTTAATTCTATCCGTTGCATTTATCTCCGTACTTCTCATGAAAAAATTTAACTTTGACTGGGGTTTGCGCTGGTACAGCACAATGTATTTGCTTGGATTTATATTTTGCTACTCCATGTGTCGCTATTGGATACGAAAAGGCAAAATTATGCTGACTCCAATTCTACTAGACACACTCATTGCCTGGCTCATATTAGGCATGATAACTGGAGCTAGATTGGCTTATGTATTTATTTACAATTGGGATGCGTATAAAAATGCGCCGGCAGATTTATTTCGTGTTTGGGAAGGCGGGCTTTCATTTCACGGTGGAATTGTTGGAGTTGTGTTGGCAATTTTTTTGTTCTGCCGCAAATACGGAATCCAATTTTGGCACCTTGCCGATCGCCTTTCCTTTACGGTTCCCTTAGGAATTGGCCTGGGAAGATTTGGTAATTTTATGAATGGCGAACTTTATGGGCGCATTGTGAGTTCCGATATTCCCTGGGCCATTATTTTTCCCGATGGTGGCCCGCAACCAAGACATCCCAGCCAGCTTTACCAAAGCCTTGGCGAAGGCTGGTTCCTCTATTTGACTGTTTACTTAATCAGTCGCATCAAAAATTACTATGAAGGAACAATCAGCGTTGCATTTATTGGATTTTACGGCTTCTTCAGATATTTTATGGAATTTTTCAGAGAACCAGATGCTCAATTGCAGTATTATTTTGGTGGAACTACAACTATGGGTCAAATTTTGTGTGGTGTAACCGTTGCAATTGCACTGTCACTTTATTTTGCAATTGTCACACAAAATGTAAAAGTAGAAACAATTGAATGGCAATCTGGAGTTGATTCTTTTTTGAAGAAAAGAGAAGCCCTGGAGGCTTAAATGTTAATTGCAGATGCGCCACCAGTGAATTATCAACCCGGATTATTAACTCAAGATATTTATACCATTCCACTAGAACTTGGGCTCATTGGAATTATGAATTATTCAGCAGTTGTGCCGAGCAAATCGGGATGGCCTTTTTCAAACTCGAAAATAATGGCCACTTTGCCCCCTTCGGAACGTAACAATACCCGAGATCGCGAAACCACCCGACACCCAGGCCGCATTTTGGGCCTAGGGGCGGGATTAGGAACGGCTGCAACGCTTTCTTTGCTTAAAATGAACAACGAATCCTTTCCGGTGTGGACATATTTACGTGGCTGGATGCACGCTCATTTGGCTACAGAAATAGTCACAAGCTGGGCAAAACTTACTTTCAGGCGCCAGAGGCCTTTTTATGAAACTGAAAAGCAAAATGGCACCTTGAGGAAAGACGACACTATGTCTTTTATAAGCGGGCATTCTGCTCACGCGTTTGCCTTTTCGACTTATGCAGGTGCACTCTTGCGATCTCAAATAGAAAACCCATGGGCTGGATGGGGAGTTTCTTGCGGACTTTGGGGACTCAGCTCCTGGATTGCCACCGCACGCGCTGTGGATGGCCAGCATCACTGGTCTGATATTTTAGTGGGCTCCGGGGTAGGAATCGGAACGGGCCAATGGTTTTTTAATTCTGCCAATAAAGTAACAAATGAGGAATCAGCCTCTGTTACCTTAAGCCCTTGGAACGACAACAACAGCAATGGCGCAGCCATGACTCTAAAATTTCAGCTAAAATAAGATTCCTTATGCCCACATTTTGTTAATTATTCTTCCTTTTTGGTGAAAAAAGTTAAGTTCACACCCGCTTATTCCGATAGTAGAGACATGGAGGTGAACAATTTTGATGACTCAATACAAATGCTCTGCATTTCTGTTTTTATTTTTGGTTTCGTGCGGGGCACGATCAAGAATTTCGAGCACTTGTGTTGCTTCAAATTATTCGTCAGAAGACGCAAACAAAGCGTTGGAGTCCTATTTAAAAAAGCCTCAAGCTGTTTCGAGCGGGGGATATTTAAAGGTAAAATCTAATGAAGTATTGAAGGAATTGTTCGCTGGCAGAGAAAAAACCCCAGTCCCGAACTCAACTGAAGACAATGGGACTACCTTTTGCACAGCGTTTTTCGAGCCAGAAATTAAAGAAGGCAAGAGAATTGTACGAGTTTGGACCGACATCGATTGCCACAAAAATTGGCCCACTCTCAAATTTTACGCCAGCGTTTATTCAAAAGGAAAATATTTAGCTGATATTCCTTTAACATCTGAATATTTAGAAAATAAAATTAAGGCTTTTGAAATAATTTCGGAAGGGTTTAAGGGAGAAAATTCCGCTCAAACACAAAAAAATCTTGTAGATCAATTGTATAAGTTTCAGGACGGCCAGAAAGACATTTCTTCCGGCGAAGAAATGTCATTTCGAAGAAAAGTCTTTGAAACTTCCCTCTCGCAAAAAGATTCTGTGCCTTGCACCAGACCAAGTAACTTTGCATGCCAAAATCCACTTCGTACCACTGTTGAAGAATTTGCTGTTGCCAGTTCAGCAACGGCTGAAAATTCAAAAGCTTTTGATGAGCTATTGAAAAATTATCAAGAACAAAAAAAGTCAAACTCCATCCCCGCAAAATTGAAACAATTACACGACAATCAGAAACTTTTAATTTCTGAAATCACAAAAGAAGAGCGCGAATTTCCAGTCTTTGACTTGGTTGAAAATGTACAAAAATGTACCAATGCAATGGCTTCTTCGAACGCAGAAAAGACGAATTGGATTTGCCAAAATAGAGCGGCAATCAATCTATTTCTTCAGAAATTTTCGAAAAATTCAAACAACGATTATTTCGCAGAATTCAAGAAAAAATCTGCTGCATCTCGAAATTCAGAACTGTTCTTTAAATTCAAAAAACTTTTGACAAATACTTTAGAATTAAAGACTGAAGCAGAAAAAGAACAGTCAAATATATACTCCATATTATCAAATGTAAATTACGAACCGACGGTAAAAAACTTCCACTTTGCCTCAGTCCCTCTGAACGAAGCTTCTGACTTTTTTAAATACTCAAAATTTTCACCTCTTGAAGTAGTCGATATAATAAGAATCAGCCCCCCAAATTTTGACAAAGATAACCCCGTCATTATTAACTTACTGGGACACTCTTTCACCGGTTCAATGATGAGCATTAATACTCTATATCCTATTCACAGCCTGTCTTTGCCAGGGGGCAAAGAATCAGGCGGATTTCCAGATCCCATTCCACCAGAAAATATAACAAGTGTTGAAGGTAATTATGCGCGAGGAATTCTACCTCCCGACGATAGCGGAAAAAATCCCCCAAATAACATTGGACATGCCGATCCCACTCCTGCGCCTACGCTGGATCGCCCTGTAGCTGGAGTTCAAAATCCGCCCATTCCGCCTTCGAGTTCTCCAAATACCCCGCCTCAGGGAAAGCCAAAACCAGTTCCTATTCCAACCAAAATAGCCGGTCCGCTTGCAACTCCACCTTCGGATTCAAATCCGCCGCTGAACGGAGGTAAAATCGACCCTCCTTCTAGAATTGCAGAAAATGACGATGATTCTATGCGGCCCAGCACTAAGGAAGACTCACCACGAAACACAAATAATGCTCAGCAATCTGTCGCTGCACACAATTCTGATATGGGGTGCAAATGATCAGTCGCCTTATTTTAGCCACAAAAATAATCGCACTCATTTCTATCCAACTGAGCTGCAGTCGCCAGAATTCCGGCACAGATATACTTTTGGCTTCATCAGGAAGTGAAGGCGGAAAATTTGAATTTGATTCAAAAAATCTGACTAAGGAAACAAAATTTCTAAATAATTTTGCTCAGCGTATGGTATTTCTCAAATCATCCGGCAAGCTTCCAAGAGAATGCTCGGGATATATTTTTGACGAACAACATATTGTCACCGCGAATCATTGCGTACCAGTAGAAAAGACGTGCGATCTGATTAATATAAAATTGTTCAATCCCAAATCTCAATTAGGAAAAGTTGACCCAAAATCGGATGTGTTTTTAGCTTGCACAAAAATTAGAATCTATGCAGCCCTTGATTTGGCCGTCATTCATTATTTAAAACCACAAAATAACGTTCTTAATTCATTCGACTTTAAATCTGAATATATTAAAACTCTCGACTATTTTAAAGAAGGCGAAATCGAAAAACAAAACTCACGAGTGCTAGGATTTCGAAGTGAAGGCATTCTGTGGGACGGCAATTACTGCAAAATCATAGACAATTCAAAACGAAAAATCTCTCAAATTAGGCACAATTGTGACACTCATCCTAGAATGAGCGGTGGTATTTTACTGCACCACAGCGTAGACGAAAATAATAGAATCCTGCCGACCACAAGCCGTATCGTGGGTATTCACGTAGCTAGCGATGGCGATTCAAATCAAGCAGTTCTAATAAATTCAGAAGTCTATGCATTCATTAAACAATTAATTCCTCCAGACAATGCAATCCCAGAATTCATTGATGCCATTGAAAAAAATGCACTTTTTGAACCCTTTCAAGAAGACAAATTCAGCCTAAAATGGTCTTTAAGACGCTCTGAATTTATTGGATTTATGATGCGCATTCATCGGAATTTTTTTGGCAGAATACCAGATAAACAATTCGGCGACTGCACTAGCAGATTTAAAGACGTAGATAAATCTACGCCATATTGCAAAGAAATTATTTATGCTCGCTCTCTAAATTTAATTGAGGGATACAATAATTCTACGGAATTCAGGCCCGATGGCAAAGTCTCTCGGGCGCTATTAGCTTCTACTATTTATTGGATGAGCAAAAGCGCATTCGCAAAAAAAATGCCCAACTCAAAAATATTGGTCACAACTCCGCTCAAACATTACAAAGATGTGGGCACAGAGTCGGCTGTAGACCAAGAAATAACGGCAATAAGTGGCGTGTGCAATGCAACAGTACCCCAAAATTCCGATGAGCCGGACCTTTTTAAACCTCAGGAAAACGCCACAATTGCCGATGCCATTGTGATGATGATACGGATGAACAAATGTATGTCGGCTCAATTGAAAAAATATGAGGAAGAAAACGCAAAATAAGAGTGAGATTAACTCACGCCTTCTTAGTCCAAGACATACACCAGCCCTTAGATTTTACAGCACCCTGAGGGAACAACTGGCAGGCGCCCACTTCGTCTTTTCCGTTCATGCCAGATTTTTTATAAAACATGCAGTTGGAGCAAGTTTGATCTTTTCCACTCACACCAGATTTATCGACTCGAACTGCAGATGGTACTTTTGAAGCATCGTGATTAAATTTCAAACTAGAAGCTGCAGTCAATTTTTCGTCGAGCAAAGGAATGTCGCCAGTTTTCTTTGCTTCGGGTTTCTTTTCTTCAGGCTTCTTTTTGTCATCAGCAAAAGCAGAACCAACTAAAGCCAGCCCCACAAAACCGGCAGCATTTCTTAAAACTGTACGACGCGAATTCATTCTATTTTCTGACATACAAAATTCTCCAGTGGCTGTAAAATTGGATAAACTCACAACGAGGTACATTTTTCATGCGCACCTTGTTTGTCTGGCAAAGTAACAACTCTGAGCTTCAACTGCAACTCTCGTTGGCGTTGGCTTTACGCCGCCATGGGCACGAAGTTCTTTTTGCCCTTCCGGTAAATTGCGCTTCCCAAATTTCGAACTTCGATTTCTCTATTTTTGAACTCAAACCAAAAAAGAAATTCAATTTGATTCGTTTTTTTTCGGACTACTTCAGTTTGAAAAACAACATTGAACTTCAAAAACCAGATCTCTTAATTTCAAATATTGAGTCTATTTCTGCTTCTTTTGCCTGTTTTAAATCAAAACAAATATTCGTAACTCTCAATTTAAATGCAATAATTTTCTTCCACAAATATTTTTCAACTTTTTTTTCTTTCGATAGATTGTCAAAGTATTTTATTTCAGAATATTGGGTACTTTGTTGCTCACCATGGGAACTTTTTACTGAAAAAAACATCACAAATATTTCGGCAGTTCGCCCCAAGCATTTGCATTTGTCTGGTTCATTCTTAACTTCTTTTGGCCCACCGTTAGATTCTACAATTATTAACAACCTGCAAGCATTCCAAAAAAATAAATTTACCAGAATACTGATTCAAATAGACAATTTTAAAACAATACAACTCAAACAATTGATTTCACTCTTAAATCGACTCAATTCCAACAATATAATCGCAATTCACGCATCGACGAAATTGATTCCAGCAGTTAAGCAGTTATTTTTTGGAAAAAATATTTTAACTTTTGAAAATTCCAATTTGCAATTAACACTAGAACATTTTGATTTATGCCTTCATCAAAACAACTTCATATGTTCCGACTACTGCGCCAAAGTTGCAATTAAAGAAATTTCTTGCCGATTTCTATTTGGAAAAATGCGAAATAGCGAAGCAATAAATAAACTTCTAGATAAACCTTTATTTACTGAAGAAAGCGCAAAACGCAAAGAGTTAGCCTTGCAATTGAGGCAATATAAATCTGAAGCCTGCGCTGTGCATTTGTGCGAAACACTGGCCGAAGAAAAAAAGTGTGTCACGCGAGAGGGTTTTGCTCCAATTGTTGCGCAACTCAAACTCTCGCAGTGGATTTAATTTTCTATCTTTCAATTTTTCTTGCAATAATTTTTTTAAGACACTGCAGACCCGTACCCAATTTTTCGTCACGGCATTTTCGAACCAATTCTTTGTCCTGTTCTTCTAGAGTCCGACACTGTTTTACAAAAAAATTTCTTTCTCTTTGCAGCGCTGTGATTTGCATTGTTTTATTTTGCTCGGACTGACTTGAGTTGGAAGGCGCAGAATTTTGATCATTTTGAGAAAATGCTCCTTGCTGAGTCACGCCTAAAATAAAAGCACTAGCCGCCAAAAATAGAAACTTTTTCATAAATAAAACCTTTCACATCTAAACCAAATCATTGCAAACCAAAGCATAATTGTATTTTACACGCTATACGAATAGAAATTCAAGTGGCTGGAGTTTGCTCTTCCGCTAGGGATTCTGGCGCTGTTGTTCCCGTTGGTTCTTGGTAATCAGAGTCTCCAGGCTCTGGAGTGGTAACGGCAGGAGTATTTGCTTCAGCTTCAACTGCCGCCTGAACGTCTGTGTCAAATGCTACCTGGCCCGCTATATAGTCGGCAAGCTCTGGGGTTCCTGCCAAAGCGCCTTCCATTTCTGATTTTATTGCGGTGGCAATTTCGTCTTTAACGTCTTTTATTGCCGCAGCACTCACACCAGATTTCTTGAGGCCCACTGCCATACCTTTTGCCAACTCTTTTGCCATTGCTATACGAATTTCTGGCGGCAATTCCGCTTCGTCTAACTGGCTAGTCGCTTGCTTTGCCAAGTCATCGGATGCACTTAAAAGCTCAGCAGTACCTGCTCCCGCATCTGATAATCCAAGCGTGGCACCAGCCGAAAATGCGCGCATGGCAGCACCAAAATTTGCTTCACCAGAAAGTGCGTAATTGTCTTTGAGCCCGCTCATTCCAGCAGTGATCATCGAAGTTGCTGCAGTGAGACGTTCCGTAGCGGAAAGGGCTTGCGATGTTCCTTTTCCGTCCAGCCCCTTCAAAGTTCCGCGCAATATTATTTTTATTGCTTTGTCTAAAGACGCATCGCTGAGTCCTGCATCATCTAGAGCACTCATGGCACCAGAGACTAGTTCTTTACATAGTTCTATAGCTTGATCATGCGTTTGACCACTGAGATTTAAAATAGTACTTGCACCTTGAGAAGTGATTTCAAAAATAGCCTTCAATTTTTGCTCGTCGGTTTTTGCACCTATTCCATCTAAATTACCTATAGATCTAACAGCTATGTCGCTCACATACTTTTTAAGATCCGCAGCGGCCGCAAAACCCGCAACACCTGTAATTTCACCAGCGACAATTGCTGCGGCGTAGTCGTCCGTTTTATTTTTATCAACGCCGATGTCTTGCATGGAATGCATTAATTCAGAGGTAATTTCGCCAATTGTCTCTTGCAGATCTGTGGCTTCAATACCCGACGCAGTAATAGATTTTACACTCTGTTTTGAAATTGCAGATATTGCAGCAGACCATTTAGTCTGATCTGTTACTATTTTTGCGTAAGAACTAAATGCTTTTCTTGCAACAGTTCCTCGCAAATGCCTTTGACCTTCCGCAGGCAAATCTGCGCCTTCGCCTTTCATCGTTTCAAAAAGTGAGGCGAGTACAATACTCAATTTATCTAATTCCATGTCTTTGCCTAAATAGGCCACCGCTCCAGATATTAGAGCTGGTGCAAAATTTTCTATGGCACTGTCGTTTTTATCCGTAATTTTTTTCTGCGCTGCAACATTAATTTCTTTTGATTTAGTGTTATTAAATCCGTTTTTTAGTAGATTTTCTGCATATTTTTCACCGAATCGACTTGCTTCTGTAGCATCTTTCGTAGATTCACTTTTTGAACACGCAACAGAAATAAGGCTAAGTGCAATGCAACAAAGTCCAGATTTTAAAATAATATATTTAATCATAATGCCTCTTTTATTAATTCAATTCGCCGCAAGCGACTGGTTTTTTAATGGAAACGGGCAGACCAAAATTTGCAATGGCTTGATCAAAATTTCCACACATCGAAGTTAAAGCAGCCTTTGAGCCAGCATTTGCTGCAATTTTGTCGCTAAATTTCTGGCCTGGAACTTTATTAAAAGCGCGCCTCGCGTTGTCGATATTTTGAGTGGCAGTTTTAAGTCCATCAGCAATTTTTTCGCGTTCCTTTGTCATACCGCCAGTGATACTTTGAACATCTTTTGCATAAGCACGAGCTTTAGCGCTGATGTCCTGAAACCGAGCAATTGATTTTCGAATACTTAGAGTAACATCACGAGGAACGCCGGGCGCTTCTGTTATGAGAGAAGCAATTGCCGAAAGATTTTGAAATACCATATTAAATGGTTCACTTGCTAAGTCTTTTGCTAATCCATTTAACAGAGTAAGAGCGCTATCGGCAGTATTTAAAATCGTGGTAACAGCGTCAAAAGTAGGCGGAGTGACTTCTGCCAGAGCCATATATTCAGCTAATTGAATTCCCTCTGGAGCGTCTTCGTCGCCTAATTTAAGTTTGACATTTTGAAATCCGCTGAGCGCAGATGTTACTTTAGCAAGAAGGCGTACGTTTCCGTCAGGATCCAAAACTACAGATTGCAATAACGTTGCGGTTTCTGAAAGCAAAGCTAAAGTTAGCGCTAAACTTGTAGCCGTAGATATTTTGCTCTTAGTAGCGCCGCCATTGCAGCCCTTAGGTTCGTCAATTTTATAAGTAGCTCGAAGTTCGCTGCCTTTTTTGGCAATTTTGTCGAGACCGTCTGAAGAAATAAATCGACACAAAACTTCCCAGCTTTTACGTGCGTATTTAGTGCGATCGTTGTGTTTTACAAAATCCGAAATTTTGAGAGTCGCAAACGATCCATTTGTATTAAATTCTGTATTGTCTTTTTTGAGGTCTGCTTCAAGCTTTGTGAGTTCAGCAGAAGTGAGCCCTACAACGCCCAAAATCGGCTTTAATCCCTCAGTGCCTTTTCCAATTTTGCTTTGGTCGAGACTCGCAAACCCGGCACCTAAATCGAGGAGGCGCAAGCGAGCAAGCGCGTTATAGGTGTACGCCAATTTCATGCGCACAGCCTCATTGTCTGGGTCTTTATCTAATATTGCTTCGTATTGTGCGCTCGCACCCTCAAAATCGTTGCTATCGTATGCAGCGTCAGCGTCTGCAACTTTTGCTACCCTAGTTTCTTTCCAGGTATTGCTAGAGCCCATTGATGCTCCACATCCAATAACCAAGGCAGGTCCTAAAGTTAAACTCAAAACCCTCAAAGCAATTGGCGCAATTTTATTTTTTAAATTTATTTTTGTTAACATTCGCATTGTAATCCCCCGGAGTCCGTTTTTAAATTAAAGAAATCCCATGGCCCCAAATTGAATGTCGAGGCGCTTAAATTTTCCAATTTCAAGATGCAAACCGCCACCGGCAGAGAGATAAGGATTGAAAGAATACATTGCGAGCCCATCAACAGATATTGCAAATCCGTGCGAGGTTCCAGCACGATTTCCTGATTCTAAATTTCGCGAATTGATGCGTTGCAAACCCAACGCACCAGCAGCAGAAACTTGCAAATTTGCCACGCCCGGCACTGCCATTAAAGCACCACCACCAACTAATAAAGACTGAACTCCTAAGCCATATGAGGGTGCGTCTAGACCGTTTTGCTCAACTCCAAATTGAGACCTGTATTGAACTTGCCCCATTGGAGTTAGCAAATTCATCAACTTCACTTTTCGATATTCGTATCCACCCAAAACGGAAAAATCTAAAAAGTCGCTTGTAAAACTCTTTCCCCACCCATTACCAATGCCTATAAACCCACCTATAAACCCACCCGTGGGAACAGGAGGAGGAGTTGGAGTGGGCAGTGGAGTTGCAGTCGGTTTCGCTGCAGGAATACCTTCTTTTTTTAATTCTGAATCTTTATCCGTTCCTGGCAGAGGCGATGGACTGACTAAAGGTGCCGGAGTTGCCACCGCATTTACATCAGCAGTAGACTCAATTTTTTCTTCTGTTGCCTTTAAAGCCTCAGTCGCCTTTGGCGCGTCAGTTGGTTTTTGATTTTCAGTGGCCGGCTTAGTGTCAGAAACTTCTGCGCCTGCTTTGTCAGCCGATTTGTCTTGAGCTAAACCATTTCCAATAGCCATAAACCAGACTAATATTGCACCAGAGACCAACTGAATCGGGCCGAGTCTCATGACTGATTTTGAAACTGTTCTGAATTTAAACATTTTTGTTACCTTGAATGTTAATTTATTAAAGTAATATTTTAGCGCCAATAACATGCCTACGTTCTGGCATTTGACCTGCAGATGCACCTCTTTCACTCACGTAGGTGGCATACCTTGCGTTTATGATCCAGAGTCTGGCCTCAAATCCGCCAGTGAAATACCCTTCCGAAAGCCCCATTTGAGCGCGAATCAAATTACTAAATCCTGCTTCAGCGCCAAGACCTAATTTTCGAGACGCGGGCCCTGGAATATTCATGTCTTTAAATTCAGCAGAACCTAATACATACATTTTGCCCCACTGAGGCTTTACGGACATGCCAAAATTTATGCTCTGCTCCAGCGGCTGCGGCACATCTGTCACAATTTGCGTTACAAATGTTGATTTTTTAAAGTGAAGGTCACCAATATTTTGAATACATAACCCAAAAGTGGTATTAAATTTCTCTTCTGCTTTAAACAATAAACCTGAATCGAGCCCAATTCCCTGACCTATATGAATTAAATCAGTTAGTTTTTTCTGTAATTTATCTTGTCCGCCTAATGCTGCATCAAGATATTGAAGCCCCAATGTTCCGTTGATTTCTGCACGATGCCTAAAAGCTAATGCCGCACCTGCCGAAAGTCTGTTGTTTAAAAATCCCCGACCGTAGCCAAGTCTCACATCGACATCATTTTCATAAATGAGTTTGAGTAAGTCTGGGGACGGGTCTTTCAAAGTTAAATTTAATTCATTGTTAAAATTGACAGCAAAACCAACCCCTGCAACCACTAAATTTGGATTGAGGCCAAATTGCAACCAATTGTTTTTGCCTTTAACAGAATCAATTAATTTCGTGATTGTGCGGACCTGGTCTCCCGATTTGCTGGCCGATGAATCGTTCGATGAACTCATAGATTCAACTTGGGTTTTTATAGTCTGGGCATTGGAATAGAGATCTTTATTAAAGCCGACTTTAACATTTAATAATTCCATTGAAAAACTCTGTTGAGCTAAGCCAGCAGGGTTATAATAGAGCGCATTGTGGTCGTCAGCCACTGCAGTAAATGCGCCTCCCATGGCTTCAGGGCGAATGCCTGTCATGCGTGGCGACATCTCTCGTCCTTGCGGAAAAGCTAAAGTAACAACACCTAAAGATGTGCAAGTCGTGGCTGCCCACAAACACAAACGATCGATTTTTCTCATTTTGAAGCCCTATATTACGGAATCTGAAAAGTATGTGCTGCGGGCAGGATGAAAACTAGAGTGTGGTCAAATGTATGACCCAAACCTTTATTTCTCGTTGGCAATTTCGTCACAAATATCAAGCTTAACAATATCAGGCTTAACAATATCAGGTTTAACAATAACCGGTGCCGTGTTACCTTGTTCAACTGTCCCACTCTGAGCGCCGCCCATCTCTTTACGAATCATTTTTCGCAATTCATCGCCCCCAGAGCCCATTTTGTCGTTTTCGTGCAATTGCGCCAAATCCCAACGCAACTCACCACGAGTAGACCCAGGCCAATCAAATGCAGGGTCCCATTGCCGGGGGCCGTAATTATCGTGTTTTAAGCCAAAACGTTTTTTTGCAGGCTCATCACCATTAGAGCCTGCTTGAATGACATTATCTTTAGGGAAATCCCAGCTCGCCGCTGCCTCTGCGTGGGTCATTACCCGCCTGCCATTTATGGAATCTTTAGGTTTGGCAGTTATATCATCTATTGACCAATTGTATTTTTTTGCAATCATGGCAACTTCTTTTGCCATGGCGGTGAATTGCTGCTGTTTGCAGGGAGTCTTCCAATCGTGCCACATGCAGCAGAGCGAAATAGCCACAGAGTCGGTATTTCGGCCAAAAGTGTGTTCGTTACGGCCAATATCATAATTGCTCCTCAAAACTTCACCGCTGCCTTTTATCATGGTGTGATAAGCAGCTTCGGAGGGGCACTCATAGCCACCGGCAGTCCAATGCAAATAAATGGCGTTAAAGGTTTGGCTCCCTGTTTCGTTTGCACTTTGAACGTTATCGCCGCGTTCATATTCGTTTTTCTTGCACGATATGCTTCCAAGCATTAATAAACTTAAAAATAAACTCTTAAAAATAATGCCCTGACTAAAATTCACGAATCTAGTTTTTCCACCTAAATACATTCCGTCTCACTCCCAATTTAATCTGAAACTCATTGAGTCACTCATTGTCAGATTTTTGATAGAAAATTGATTTAATTAAATTTCAACTCGGTTCATTCTAGGGCCATGCGTGGTTAGATTCCAATTGAAAGAAGTCAAGGCATTGACTTCAAAAATTAGCAATTCATTGCATAGGAATAACTAAATTTAAAACAGAATTCCCCTGTATCCCCATTGAGAAATAGCAGCATTATGAGCTTCCGCCAATTTGTGAACAGAATTTGCTGCAACCACAAATTTTAAACAATTAGACGGAATTTTTACCGACATTTTTTGCAACCAAGGCATATTAAATTTCTGTTCGTCATTTTCTAAAGCCCAAATGCCTATGTAAGGCGCGTCTGTCTGCAACAATAAATCTAATTCGTGGTCATTTTTTGCCACAGGTATAACATTCATTTTAAGATCACGACCAATTTCAATTCCATATTGAATTTGAAAATGATCTTTGTTTGCAATATGCCAAACAATGCCATCAAAACCCAACAATGCAGATTCCAAAATTTCTGCTTCTGACGACAAAAAACCACTACGAAATACCTGGCAATTTGCCGGTTTATGGAGAATCATTTGGTGCAATTTTTGCGACCCTGCGGTTTTCCAAAAATTTGTCTGCCAAAAGGCCGGTTGAAGTTGAACAGAAATGAGCGAAAAATCGGGCGCCACAAAATCACAAAACGCTGATTCATTTGAATCAAATAAAGTATAAGACTCCACTAAATCTGATTTTATATTTTTTTTTTCACATTTATCAGCTTTAATTTCACTAAAATATTTTTCAAGCGACTGGTACGGACGCTTTAATTTAAGCAGTTCGATTTCGATTTGTTTTCTCAATTCCCAAAGTTGATCTTCCGGCCAATGTTTCTGCGTGACCAGTAATTGAGTCATTAAAACATCTCTGCTCTGCAAAGTTGCCCACTGAGAATGATCATTAAATTCAGGCATATTCATGCGCGACGCCCGTTTTGCCACTCTTCGAGTTTTCTGAGTGCGCCACCAGATTTAACGACTGCCCTACAAATTTCTAGCCCAACGCGCACATCGTCGCACAATTCTGCACACCACAATGTAGCGGCAGCGTTGAGTGTGACGGCATCAAAAATAGGTCCAAATTCTTTTGCAGAGAGTGTTTCTTTAAATATCCGCGCATTTTCTTCTGTGCCAGCGCCTTTAAGAGAGTCTATAGGAGAAACATTAATTCCAAAATCTGAGGGATTCCAAATTTCGTTTGTAATTGTTCCTTTGGCAATTTTTGCAACATGTGTGGGGCCACAAACCGAAATTTCATCTAAACCTTCGACACTGTGCACTACGAGCGCCCGTCTTCTGCCCAATTCAAGCAAACATTGTGCCACAATAGGAATGAGATCTGGAGAATAAACCCCCAATAATTGACCGGTAATATTTACTGGGTTGGCCAAAGGTATGAGCACATCAAATATTGTATGAAAACCAATGCTCTTACGAACCGCACTCAAATGCTTTAATGCAGGATAAAATGACGGCGAATACAAAAACGACAACCCAGCAGCATTAAAATCGGCATTCACATCGTTTACATTCTGGGCTAATTTAACTCCCATGGCCTCTAAAACATCGGCACTTCCGCAACGTGAAGTCACGCTTCTGCTTCCAAATTTTGCAACGTGTGCACCTGCGGCCGCAGCCACTACTGCTGCCATTGTAGAAATATTCACAGTTGCTAAGTTGTCGCCACCTGTGCCCGAACAATCTACCATTGACGAAAATTGTGGATAATTCAATCGTTCTGATTTACTCAGAACACATTCAAGAGCGCCCATCATTAATTCAGAGGTTAATGGAGTGAATCTCAAACCCGTAAGAACCGCCGCAACACGCACGTCAGACATAACACTGTCAATTATAGATTCTGCAATTGCTCCCATTTCGACACGAGTTAACCTTCTGCCAGAAAAAACCTGTTCCATTATAGGCGAAAAATTCTTGTCGATGAGCATATCAAAAACCCTCAAATCGAAAATATCATTCTATTTTTGAAGCAATTGGAATTAAATCAAACGCTACGGCAGTTCGTCGCATCATTTTTGTAAAAGTATTATCGTCATTAAAAGACAAATTCAAAAACCTAAGGCAGGCCTCATAAACCACAACTGGAGCTTCGAGGCATAAAATATGAGCGCAGTTTTCCACCCACCAGGCCTCGACATGCGACAAATTTTTGGCATATGTTTCAGCAATTTGCGGCGAAAGCAATCGGTCTTCGCGCCCCCATAAAACAAGCACAGGGCATTTAATTTTAGAGAGATCGCCTTCTAAGAAATCTGCAGTGTGAACCGTTTTAATAAAATCTCGCACGGCGTCGTCTTTGAGAAGTCGAAACACCGAGCGTCTGAAAAGATTGGATAAACCAATTGTTCCCTCATAAGGAAACGCTCTCATAATTCCAGGGTAAATGACCTTGAATTTTTTCCAACTTAAAAAGCTAAGAGTGTCGCGCAGCTGATAATGACCGTGTTGTAAGCCGGCACTGTTGAGCAATATGATCTTTTTTATGAGCTCTGGGCGCTGGGCAGCAATTTTGAGTCCAAGCCATCCGCCTAAACTGAGTCCGCAAAAATCGCACCCCTGCGGCGCTAAATTTTCAATAAGTTCTACTATAGATTTAACATGCTCTGAATGATTCATAACGGCATTATTTGTAGTACTAAAACCACAAAAATGAAAAAGGTCCGGCAAAATTACTCTGCGTTTTTCTTTGAGCATCAAAGCTAATATTGCAAAGCATTGCCCACTTGAGCCGATACCATGGAGCATAATAAAAGGGTGTTCCGAACTTCCAGGGGCAGAATCGTAATAGTGCATTTGCCCAAAGGTTGTCGTAAGATGCAGCGATGCCAATCCCTGAATTTTTAAAAATTCTCTAAAAATTTTAGACAAAGAAACATCTAACTGGCGCTCTGAAGTAGCAATAATATCCGTATTCTCTACATTTCGGACCGGACGCCAAATTGTTTTCAGGAATTTTAGTTTAAAGTAACGATTCCACTCTTGTGTGCCAGAATGCGGCTGACTTGATTCACTTTTAAAACGATTCAAGACATGCGCTATCACTTTAAGTTTACCTCTCAGGTCTTAGGCATTGAGGATAACTCAGACAACAAAAGATCTTCCAATTCGTGCGCCATTTTTCTAATTCTGACTCCGTCCAGCCCCTCAATTGTGATGCGAGCCAGGGATTCAGTGCCGCTGTAACGGAACAGAACACGACCGGTGTTAAATAGTTCCCTTTCAAAAATGCCAAGCTGAGCCGCAAAAATAGGGAGTTGCTCTATTGGTACCTTATTTGTTACTTTAACGTTACGAGTAACCTGAGGTACTTTTTGCATGGCCCCTGAAAGATCAGACACTGTTTTCCCGCGGCGTACCATCATTTCTAATACTTTTAATGCCGCAATTACAGAATCGCCTGTGGTGCTAGAATCTAGAAACAACAAATGCCCCGACTGTTCGCCACCCAATATAAGATTTCTTTTTCTCATTTCTTCTACTACATGCCTATCGCCTACGGGCGTGCGATAAACCTGTATGCCGGCCTGCTGCATGGCAATATCTAACCCCTTATTGCTCATTACAGTAACCACAACTGCTTTTCCGGGCAGCTGCATATTTGCAGACATTTCAAGTGCGCACATTGCAATAATTTGGTCTCCGTCGAGCACATTACCCTTTTCATCTACGACCAAAAGTCTGTCTGCGTCGCCATCGAGTGCAAAACCAATGTCGGCTCTGTATTTAAGAACTTCGTCTTGCAGTTTTTCGGGATGCAGGGCACCGGCATCAAAGTTAATATTAAAGCCATTAGGGTCGTCGTTAATACAAAAGACTTCTGCGCCTAATTCTGAAAAAACTTTTGGCGCTACTTTATATCCCGCTCCATTTGCACAATCCACAACTATGCGCATGCCATCTAATTTCAATGATTTTGGAAATCTTTCTTTTAAGTAAACAGCATATTGCCCAATAGCATCTTCAATACGCTTGGCTCTTCCTATTTCTGCGCTAGAAACAAGCCGCGCTTCTAGATTTGGATCATCAATTAATTTTTCTATAATCACTTCATCTTCATCGGGAAATTTAAAACCATCTCTGTCAAAAAATTTTATGCCGTTGTCACTAAATGGATTGTGACTCGCAGAAATCATTATTCCGGCCGTTGCGCGCATTCCTCGCGTTAAATAGGCCACTCCAGGTGTTGGTAATGGACCCACAAACAAAACATCGGCACCAACGCTACAAAGCCCAGCCGATAATATTCCCTCTAGCATATAGCCACTGACGCGAGTGTCTTTACCAATTAACACACGAGGTCGCTCTGTTTTTTCCCGCAAGGCAAGGCCAAATGCTTGGCCAATGCGTAGTATCGAAGCAGGAGACATAACACCCTGATTGGCTTCGCCTCTAATTCCGTCCGTTCCAAAATATTTTCCCATTTTTACCTGTTACCTATGATTTGAACAGAAACTGAGTCCGGAGATACCCGCACTAAACTCGTTCCCGCTGGAATTTTTAATTTAAGTCTTTTTTCCTGCCATCCGGTACCCATCTCTTCTGTGTCCAAATATGCACGAACATCCGATGGTTTCAGTGCGTCCAAAACACCCTTTTGACCCTGAATTTCTACTTCTACATGTGAAGGTCGCAATTCAAATTTTCCGGGAATATTTATTTCTACAGGCACAGCATGAAAAGCTCGAATGACTTTTTTTGCACCAACTATAACTTGAACATTTACTTTTTCTTCGGCGAGTTTTAGAGAACTTGCATCATCTATTACTACTTTTGACAGCGAAGAAAAATTTTGGTCTATATTTTCAATATTAATTGCACTAGTAGACAGAGTCTCAATGCGGCTAATAATCCTTTTTGGTCCACTCACTTCAATCATATCCGGTGTTACGTTAACGCTTTCAATTGCGAGTCCATCTTTGGGTAGACCTTGCAAAACAGCACGTACGGCCACTTTTTTACGCTGCATGGCATCTAAATCTATTTCAATCCATGGATCTGAAATAATCAACTGATAACGTTTATCAAGCAACGGAAAATTTTCACGCGAAAGCCGCACTCGAATTTTGCCAATATTCACTTTAGAAATATCGAGCTCACCCACAAGCTCGTCATCGGTGGGCTGCCTGGAAAATAACGTCTCAGGAAGCCTCACGGTGACATCAATAACTCTTTCGGAAGACCCAATCACAACAAGGGAATCTGAAGTCACAATGTGAATTTTTGCCAGGCGTGGAAATTCTCGCACTTGCTGCGTGCGGACCATTAAAAAAATGACACCAGAAAACAAAATCGAGAGAATTTTTAATCTGCCATTAAATATAATCAATCGCCACAGCGACGTTGTCAGAGGTATATGTTCACGTGAATGCGAGGAACTCATGGCAAACCTTTTTAATTTTTCTTACGTTTTTCAGAGCTGTCATCGTTATTTTCTATAGGTGGATTCATAGATTTTCCACCTATAGAGATATCTCTTGGTGGTGGCGTGCGCGGCGATGGGGGATCAAATTTATCTTCTGGACCCATCTGACTCAAAGCAACTGCTGCCTGATTTTGCTCAATGGCTATTTTTTCAGGAGTATTGGAATGTTCATGATCGTCATCTGTAGAGAGATCTTCAAATCCTTCATGACTGTGATATTCGTCTCTGGAATTTTTAAAGTTCGTTTCAGTTTTACCTTTAAAATCTGAGGCATTCTTATTTTCTTCAGAATTATCTTTCGCCTGAATGCCGTGCATTCCACTCAATACCAAATGCGATCCGTCTGTTTTAGTTGAGCGAATTTTTGCGTACCGTGGAAATCGCAAATTTATGGGAGTCGCCATGCTTGCAAGGCGATTTTCGTAAATCGTTGAACTGATTTCGGAATCGGTGTGAGTTTCTTTTTTGACTTCGTTGCGCCTGTCTCGCGCTCCCGATTTTCTTTTTTCTGCTCCACCAACAATGGGCTGATTTAATTTACGCAAAGTATTAAATATAAATTGAGGCAAATATTTTTTAGATTTTGACAGCGCGGCCCCGAAATAATGCTGCCTATCGACCTTTGGCAAAATCAATCGTGTTAATATGCGTCGCGCAGAATCGATAGAAGGCTGCTTTTGCAATTGGCCTTCCCAAGCAACAGAAATATTTCCTGTTTCTTCGCTAACAACCAACACAACCGCGTCAGTTTCCTCCGATATTCCAACAGCAGCGCTATGGCGGGTTCCGAGTTTTTTAGAAAACAATGGATTTTTAGACAACGGCAGCTGTGCCGAAGCGCAAGACAATCTGTTTTTTTGCACAATAACAGCACCATCGTGCAACGGCGAAAACGATTGAAATATACACACCAAAAGCTGTTCCGAAACCAGAGCATCTACAGGAACATTATGATCGTAAAGCCTATCGAGCCCAGTCACTCTTTCAAAAACAATAAGCGCACCGATGCGATCGTGGCTCAAATTTTTTGCGGCATTCATGACTTCATCAATAACGCGCAAACCAGAATTTGCATCGAGCCCCGAAGTAAAAGGACCTCGACCAAATCGTGTTAACAACCGCCGAATGTCGTCTTGAAAAAGAACAATAACTACGAATAAAAATGAAGAGAAAAATTTGCTAATAAGCCAATTTAGAGTTTCAAGTTCTAACATGCTAGAAACGACATAGCCCACAAAAATCATGGCCATGCCAACTAAAACTTGCGCTGCTCTAGTGCCTTTGAGCATGGTAATGATTTGATAAAATAGCACAGCAACTAGTGCAATATCTAGTACAGTTCGCCACGTAATTTGTGCTAATATCTCTCTAAAATTCATTCAATCTCTCAGTTCACATTTTATCCACTGCTGTTCCTTGTGGCGGCACAAAACTAAAAACAACGGGGTCGATTTTAGCGGATTTCATATTTTCAAAAGAAATTCGCGTCCTGTTACCATTCTTAAACACTATCCGCATTTCTTCAACAATGCCTTGCTTCTCATTTATCACTGCAAATATGTTCTGCTGATTTTCAGCTTTCTTAGGAATAAGCTTTAAGAGCAAGTGCCCTGGTATAGCAGGAGGAGGATTATCAGACACAACTGCATCGGCATTTTTTGCCTTGTCGTCAGCAACACCGGCAGGCTTCCACACTTCTATTCCATAATGATCAGACAAATGTCCTAAATTAAAAATTATATTCAAAAAATCTAATTCTAAACTATTACTAGGCAACTTTTGTGCATGGCGCATGACTTCAGAATATTTCCAAAATTCCTTCCCATTATTTGTATAAATTTCTTTATGCGGAGCAATAACTTCCCAGCGAAATAACTTTGGAGGAGAAAAGACCAAGGTTCCGTCTGACTTTGTTACTTTTCCTCGTGTTGAAGTGTAAATTTCCTGTTTGAATTGAATTTCAAGCCCGGTATGTTTTCGGGCTATTTTTTGCACATCGTTTAACGATTTTAAAATATCTTGCCCCAATGAAACTGAACTACACAAAATCGAAATTGCCAACACACTCAATTTATTTTTAATCATTTTAAATCCTTTATTATTTCAAAAATGTTATTAGTTCATCAATAGTGCGAACTATTGAAAACATTTCGCTCGGAGGTTTACAAAAGCCCTTATAATTTACAGTTTCTAACCAATTCAGTAAAGGTGTGTAAAAATCAAACGCGTCAAATATTACCAACGGTTTATTCATAAACCCCAAAGAATTCATAGTTATAACTTCAAACAATTCGTCTAAAGTGCCCATTCCACCAGGTAATACTAAAAATAAATCGCTCTTGTCCAAAAGTTTTTCTTTGCGCTCTGCCATATTTTCGGTCCACTCTAAAGTTTGTATTTTAGCGTGCGCAGATTCAAATTTTTCAAGAACTTTTGGCAATACACCATACACTTCTCCGTTTTGCGAAAGCGCACCATCTGCCACAGCCCCCATTAAGCCATTTTTTGCTCCGCCATAAACAAGCCTTAAATTTAAACTTGCTAATGCCTCACCCGTTTGTTGAGCCAACTTAAGGTAACGAGGGTCTTGGCCATCAGATGCTGCACAAAACACACAAACAGAACCTTTCCATTTTGGATTTATTATATTGTTTGTTACTTTATTTTTTGCAATAAATGAGCTCAAATACGGCTCTGCCAATAAAATAGCAAGTGAACAAAGTGCGTGAGACATTTGCCCTGTTCTGGCCATTTTTAAAGCTTCTGCAATTGGAATAAAATGCAATTGAATGCATTCAAACGGATCTCCAGAGTCTCGATTTTTAGGTATAGGCTGTGCATCAAGGGCAATGAAATATGTAATTTTATTACCTTGTATTGCTGGGTTAGGATGATACCCTGGCAAAGCTAAAATACGCTGCGACGTGTAACCGGTTTCTTCTTCGAGCTCCCTTAAAGCAGCCATTGTGAAATCTTTTTCCCCCGGATCTACCGCGCCTCCCGGAGTTTCAAGAGTCAGCGAATCTGTACCAATGCGATGTTGTTCAACCAAAATAATTTCACCATTTGGTGTCACTGCTACAACGTTTACCCAGTTAGCAAATGCTAATGTGCTAAAGTTTCTTTCATACAAATTGTCGTGTGTTTTTCCGTGGCGTTCTTCAACTTTAAAAATATTCGTTCGAAAAACTTCACGCGCTGGGCCCAACGGAAACTTTTCGACCTTCTCAACAATAGCCATGGCTTCTCCAAGATGTTACAAAACTCAAACTCTAACAGACCTGCTGAACTCTTTTTGAAGGAGGCTCCCAATGGCTCTAGTATCCCTTCGCCAGCTTCTCGATCACGCCGCCGAAAACAATTATGGTGTAGGCGCATTCAACGTCAATAACATGGAACAAATTCAGGCCATCATGGAAGCGGCCCAAGAAACGAACAGTCCGGTTATTATTCAAGCGAGTCGCGGTGCACGTTCTTACACAAACGATGCCTTTTTACGGCACCTTATACTTGCTGCAGTCGAAGTTTACCCCGATATTCCTGTGGTAATGCACCAAGACCACGGCAACAGCATGACCACTTGTATTTCTGCAATTCGTCAGGGATTCACTAGCGTGATGATGGATGGCTCACTCAAAGAAGACGCAAAAACACCCGGTGACTACGATTATAACGCACACGTCACACGGGAAGTCGTCAAAATCGCCCATTCACTTGGTGTGTCTGTAGAAGGCGAATTAGGAGTTTTAGGCTCGTTAGAAACAGGACAAGGCGAAAAAGAAGACGGTCACGGATTCGAAGGAACTTTGTCTCACTCACAGCTTTTGACAGACCCTAACGAAGCTATTCAATTTGTCAAAGACACTGGAGTTGATGCTCTTGCAATTGCAATTGGCACAAGCCATGGCGCATACAAATTCACTCGTAAACCCGATGGCAATATTTTAAATATGGAACGCATTCGCGAAATTCATAAAAAATTGCCCAACACACATTTAGTGATGCATGGCTCCAGTTCTGTGCCGCAAGAACTGCAAGCTGAATTCAGAAAATACGGCGGAGAAATGAAGGAAACTTGGGGAGTGCCCGTGAGTGAAATTCAAGAAGGAATTAGAAGCGGCGTGCGTAAAATTAACGTCGATACTGACAATCGCATTGCCATGACCGCTGCAGTCCGAAAAGTTTTAAAAGACAATCCTTCGGAATTTGACCTCCGAAAAATGTTGATTCCCGCGCGCGATGCCATGAAAAAAATAGTGGCCGAACGCATGGTGCAATTCGGCCAAGCCGGGCAGGCCTCAAAAATAAAGCCTATACCCCTCGAAAAAATGGCTAAACGTTATATTTAGAGACCGTATATAATATTAGTATCTTTTGTAGATAACCCAATTTCAATCTCTTTGCTGTTGATTTTGTCGCACTGATCTTCATAAAAATTGGCGCCATATTTAACCACAAGGCAGCTAATATCTTTGTTTGCCACAAGACATTCCGAACTTCTTGTTTCACCAAGCGACGTTGCCCAATTAGATAAATTGGCAGTTTTTACCCAATCATTACCGTTTGGAATAAATACATTTATTCTAGAACTCTCCGGAGCATTGTTGGCAATACCATCCGTCGCTGCATAGAATTTGTATATTGGCATTCCGAATTCACGTATGCCAGTGCGTTCACAACGAGTCACATTCAATACTTTATATTTTTGTAGACTTGTTCTCAGTTCCTCGGTTGGATTGGCAAAATTAAGTGCATGAATTTTACACTCGGCAGAGTCGAGCCCACGCGCTTTTGCAGCACGAAGACACAAATTTTGCACTACATCTTTAGACAAATCACTCATAAATGCCGTGCCAGCCATGTTATTCTTGGTACCTTTGTAAGTGAGCTTAGAGCTAATATCACTCTTACGATTCCATTCGCCATGGCCACTGAGAGCTAAACTAATATCTTTAAAAAATAATGCAATAGTGGCTGCTAACCACGGTGGTTGCATAAACGGCACTGAATCTAGACTCACATTTGCTTTCGCAGAAATTTTCATTTCGTGCAAAACTCTCAAAGATTCACTTAGCGGTATTCGGTAAATTTCGCCAGCAAATTCGTCCTTAAATGAAAACAAAATATTGTACAGACTCTGCTCTACTTTAAAATTAATTGCGGCCCCAGCCACAGATCCTTTATCAGATTCCTGTTTTTTCTGAAGTCCCGCATCAAAACCAATATCAATTGTATTGCTTTCAACCCGAGAAATATTGAGCTCTGAAAAAGTGATTTCTCCATTTTGCGACAAATCAATCTCTCTAAATGCATTGCTTGAAGCAGACAAACTAGCCAAAAACTGTTGTTTTATTTCCTGCTGTAAAACTTCGGGAACAATTTTTCGGCCAGAAGCCGAATCTGTTTCTTTGGAATTATTTTTAAATAAATCTTCGTCCGAAAGGCTTCTTACCGCCAAGGGAGATTCAGAATTTAAAGCGTTGGAAAGTGACCGCGTTGTTTTTGCAGCACCGCATGCTCCTAACACTGTAGTGAGAGCATGAACCAGTACTACCTTGGTTAAAGTTGAAAACCTTAAACTACGAACATTGTTAAAAACATGGTGTTTCATGATATTCCTCAAAAAATTGAAACCTCTACGGATTTATTTGGCTCAGCGGCCTGACCATAAATGCACTTATTGATGCGCACAAGCAAAATATTTTTCAACTGTCAGATTTCGCCATCAAATCTGAGGTATGTATTGAAAATGATAGCCTAATATAAATTTAAATTATTTTATTTTTTTGAATAAAATGGTATAAAGCTCAGCAATAATAGCTCTATTACCACAAATTATTCCGGAATCTCGCAGCGTATCAAATTCTTCCCCTTTTAAATTGAGCACTTGCCCTCCAGCCTCGCTTACTATGAGCGAACCAGCCGCAAGGTCCCAAGGAGAAAGGTGATCTTCTACAAATGCTTGAAACATCCCTTTGGCAACGTGGCATAAATCTAGGGCAGCAGCTCCATTGATTCTAATTCCCAAGCAGTTGTTTTGAATTTTTTCGATGCGCGCGAGCACCGCTTGCACCTTATTATTTTTGGCAGATGCAAATCCCGTACAAACAGATGATGCTCGTAATTCCCGAAAATCAGACACGCGCATGGCTTCTCCGTTGCAAAAACTTCCCATACCTCGTTCTGCCGTGTAAAGAAGGTCTGTTGCTGGCTGATAAATTGCACCGGCATGCATTTGGCACCGTCCATCGGTGCTTTTAAATCCAAATCCGATAGAGATGCAGTAGTAAGGGTTTCCATTTGAAAAATTTGTGGTGCCATCAATGGGGTCAATGATCCAGATAGGTTGCGCCTCGGCTTCATTTTTTGCAGATGTGAGTCCCGACTCTTCGGCGAGTATGGTATGGTGAGGGTAGTGATTTTGAATGAAAAATTTGATGAATTTTTCAGACGCAAAATCGGCTTCTGTCACTATTCCCTGATCTCCAGATTTTTCTGTGAGTGAAAAGGATTTTCGAAAATAATTTAACGTGATAGCTCCAGCTTGTCTGGCTAAATCACCAAGAATTTGAGCAGTGGGAATTGAATTTTGCGGAGTAGGACTCATTATTTGCTCCAAAGCTTATATTTGAAATTCTACAATTGTGGATAGGAACTCTGTATTCTACCCACATTATTTATGAATAGAAACGATTGAAGGTGTTTTATGTCTGTTTCAATTTTTTGGGCTACCGGTGTGTTTTCGTTATTTTGCGCTGTGGTGGCGGCTTTTGTTGCTAAAAAATTAGTGCTTCGAAATTCAGCTTTATATGGCACAGTTGCAATGGAAAGTTCGGATACAATTTTAAAAAATGCGCAAAATCAGCGCGAAATCGTGCTTGCTGAAGCGTTAAAAGCTGCGCAAGCTCAATTTAAAGAAGAAGACGAGCGCCTCGACGAAGAACGTGCAGTGGTTATACGCATTCAAGAAGACTTTGAAAAAGAGCTCTCTACTAAGCAAAGTGAAGTAGATAAAAGAGAAAATGAACTCCTAAGCCAAGCTATAGAAGTAGAGTCAAAATTACAGGTGATTGAATCAATCAAAGAACAAAACCAAAAAATAGTAGAAGAAAAAAAAGAGATAGCGGTAGAATTAGAGCGTAGTTTAGCCACACGCTGCAATATTAAACGAGAAGAATTAGAAAAATCTTGCTTTGAAGAAATAATGAATGCCGAAAAACTTGGTGTGTCGCGCTGGCTCGTTGAAAATCAAGAAAATTTAAAATTAGAAGCTAAAACTTATGCCAAAGATGTCTTGAACGCTGTTTATGTGCGTTACAATCCCAAATTTATTTGGCCTAAAACAAGCTTTGCTGTCGAAACACCTTCGTTAGCAATTGCTCAAAGATACTTCAATGAAGGTTCGGAAATTATTTCTCTACTGACAGAAAATACCGAGACAGCTATCGATTTAATGATCTCAGGCGAAGAACCTCCAACGTTGAAAATAAGTGGTGGTGCTGGAGTTGATAAAGAACTCATTCGCCTTACCCTTGAAGAAGCCCTCTTGCGCAACCAGTTGTCACCAGACAGATTGCGCATTCAGATGGCGAAACATCGCAAACATTTAGACCGCTTTACCCTACGCTTAGGCGAAGAAGCTTGCCGCATTTTGGGTTTGCCTTTAGTCCACCCAGAAATATTAAAGCTTATTGGCTCTTTAAATTACCGCACAAGTCACCGACAAAACCAGTATTTTCACTCTATCGAAGTCGCACGCCTAGCTGGCATGATTGCAGACGAAGTGGGAGTGGACAGTCAATTGGCAAAACGCTCTGGCTTATTACATGATATTGGCAAAGCTCTCGACTACCGTATCGAAGGAAGTCATGCAGTAATTAGCGGCGATTATGCCACTCGCTACGGCGAGGCCGAAGACGTCATTGATACTGTTTTGGCACACCACGACGACAAAGTGGTTGAAACTCCACATGCCTACATTCTTAAGGCAGCAGATGCCATGTCTGGTGCACGCCCCGGCGCACGTGTGGACATGGAAGAAGGATATTTAAAACGCATCGAAGGCATTGCTGAAGTTGTGAATAGCTTTCAAGAGATGGGCGTTACGGGAACAAATATTATGCACGCCGGACGCGAAGTTCACGTTTTTGTCGACAACCGTCGCATAAAAGAACACGATGTGCTTAATTTAGCTGAAAATATTTGCAAGAAATTAGAATCAGACGTTCAATTTCCTGGGCAAATTAAAGTGACAGTTGTACGCAGATTTGAAGTCAGCGAAGTCGCATAAGACTCGAAAATTAAAACCTTCCAGATTCAACCTGCTAATAATATTTGAACTAAAAGTTATCCACAGGTTATCCACATTCTGATTTTTAATAATTTTATGATAATTTTTCTTTGATTGTTGCAACAATTTGAGCACAATCAGATTCGCCAATTCCTTGCCACCGCAGTTTTAAACTTTCACAAGTGACAGTGACGCCTTGAGCACTGCAAAAACCCTGGCATAAAGTGCGATTGACCCAAATGGTTTTGCCGTATTTTGCACCGAGACGCCCCAATTGCGACACGAGCAATTCGTATATTTTTTGCCCTGGAATAGACTGACACGAAGGCAATAAATTGGCCTGAGATGCGCGTTCGTTAACACACACCCACACTTGGACGTCGGCAAATTGAGAAATAATTTGCATTTAAATTGAGTCTGCCACGCTTAGAGCACAAAGGGACGCAAAGGCTTTTGAATCTAAACTCGCGCCGCCTACAAGCGCTCCATCGACATCTGGCGCACTAAAAAACGATTTTACATTGGCAGCATTTACGCTTCCGCCATAAATAATTCGCATTTTTGAAGCGACGCTTTTACCAGCAATATGTTCAATAATAGAACGAATTAGGGCATGTGCTTCTTGAGCTTCTGTGGCAGAAGCTGCGACTCCAGTGCCAATTGCCCATATAGGCTCATAGGCAATTGCAAGCAAGGGACGTGTGGGGTCAGACCCCAAAAATTCGTGCGTAATTCTTGCGCCTGTGGCTGCAATTCCATGCTCAAGTTGTCGGGTTAAGACTGCCTTTAGCAACCCAGCTTTACGCTCTGCAAACGATTCTCCAACACACAAAATAGCCTGCATACCCAAGCGCAATAATGCTCCGGCACGAGTGCCTGCTGTGGCATCGGTTTCTGCATTCATCTGGCGGCGTTCGCTATGTGCCACAAGGCTTCCGTTAACACCAATTTGCTGAAGCATATTGGCAGAAATTTCACCCGTATATGCACCTTCATGGTCCCAGTGGCAATTTTGAGCAAAAAGGTTTACATGTTTACGGCCTGTTGCGACAGTATTTAAATACAAACTCGGCACTGCCAGGCCAACATCGATTGAATTTTCCGAAACCAATTTTTCGGTGAGATCTCGAAATTCGTTAAAATGTGCAAGTGCATCGGATGGACTCTTATTCATTTTCCAATTGCCAACTACGAATTTCCTGCGTTTTGCGCTTGATTTAACCATTTTCTCACCCATTGATACAAAAATTGGAAAATTAAATGCCTCTTAAAACTCTTATGCCTGGAAGTTCTTTGCCTTCTAAAAGTTCCATACTGGCACCACCACCAGTAGACACATGTTTCACTTTTTCAGAAAGTCCAAACAGTGCCATAGCAGCAGCAGAGTCTCCTCCGCCTACAATGCTCATTCCATAGCATTGGGCCATTGCTTCAGCCACAGTGCGTGAACCACTTGCAAATTTTTCCCATTCAAAAACGCCCATCGGGCCGTTCCAAATTGCCACTTTTGAAGACTCTATGATTGAGGCATAGCGAGCGGCAGTTTTGGGTCCAATATCGAGCCCCATGAGGTCGGCAGGAATGTCTGGTGAATTAACATAAATAGGCGGCGAGTCTTCTGCAAAATTTGCAGCGCAAATGTGATCTTCTGGCAGAATAATTTTTACATTTCGCGCTTCGGCGGCCTTAAAAATATTTTCAACCACGAGCATTTTATCGGCTTCTACACGAGATTTTCCAACTTCACGACCTAGATATTTCAAAAAAGTATATGCCATGGCTCCGCCAATCAGCATATTATTGGCAAGGGTCGTAAATTTTTGCAAAATTGCAATTTTATCCGACACTTTAGATCCGCCAAATACAGCCGTTACAGGAGTTTGCGGATACTTAAATGCACCCTCTAAAAAATCGATTTCTTTGCACACCAAAAAACCGGCAGCGCGTTTTTTAATATCAAACTGTTCCGCAACGGCTACAATAGAGGCATCGGGTCGGTGACAAGTTCCAAAGGCATCGTTCACATAATAGTCAATGTTTTTAGCCATTGCTTGGGCAAATTTAAAGTCGCCTTGTTGTTCTTCTTTGTGAAATCTTAAATTTTCGAGCAAAATAATTTGATTTGGCAGCAAGTCGTTCACTATTTTATCGAATCCGTCTTCTAAGAAATCGGGACAAAGTAAAACTTCTTTATCTAACAACTCAGCCAGACGCGCACCCACAGGAGCCAATGAATATGCACTTTCAAACCCGTTGCCTTTAGGCCGGCCTAAATGCGAACACGCAACAACCCTTGCGCCTTTTTCAAGCAGCCATTTTAAAGTAGGAAGCGCAGCTTTAATGCGAGTGTCGTCGGTAATTTCGCCATCTTTGAGCGGAACATTGAGATCCAGCCGCACCAAAACGGTAGAACGTTGCGTAGGGTCTAAGTTAAGATCTTCTAAGGTACGCAGACGTGCAGACATGGAAATCCTCCGGGTCGAAAAACAGAAAAGAGCGTGCAAACGCAGTTGCCATAAAAGTCTGTTTTAGATGCCTTTGTCAAATCTTGAGAACTCTTTTAGGCTAGCACATAGGTATTTCGCTCGTGAGTTCCACCAAATTGGGAGAATCTACTTCATGCAGCCCCGACAACACAGCTTCGACATCTTCCAAAACCAAAATATTTACTCTGTGATTTTGTGTGGCGGCTCGGGCACCCGCCTTTGGCCATTGTCGCGCAAGGCCAAACCAAAACAATTTTTAGCGCTGGGCGGCGAATCTGATTCGCTGCTACAGGCCACAATAAATCGAGTTAAAAATATTAGCCCTACTTCGCGCCGGTGGATAGTGACTGCGAGTGGCCAAGAATCGTTAGCGCGTGAGCAATGTGGTGCAAATATTTCTCGCATTATTGTCGAACCCGAAGCAAGAAACACAGCTCCTGCAATAGCGTTAGCAGCATGGGAATTGTTAAAAACAGATCCCGATTCTGTTATGGTCGTATTAACATCAGACCATTCTATTCAAAATGTGCGGTCTTTTGAACAAACTATTCACGATGCTGTGCAACTTGCAAATCAGAATTATTTTGTCACTGTTGGAATCCAACCCACATATCCTGCAACAGGATTTGGATACATAGAAACGGGACTTCCACTCGATAAAAATGCACAAATTATGCCATTTACTGCTTATAACGAAACTCCCGGCGACGCACTTGGTCACAGCGTGCGCAGCTTTAGAGAAAAACCAAGCCAAGCAGCTGCAGAACAATTTATTCGCACTGGTAAGTACCTTTGGAATGCAGGAATATTTGTTTGGAAAACTCAAACATTTTGGAATGCATTTTCGAATATCCGCCCCGACATGGCAAAGCTTATAGAAAGCGTGACTCCCGAAAATTTACCCGAAGTGTACCGACAACTCGAAAAAGTGCCTATAGACATTGCCTTTATTGAGCAAACAAGCCATGTGGCATGCGTACCTGCCCTCTTTGATTGGAACGACGTGGGCAGCTGGGCTGCAGTGCGAGAATGTTTTTCACAAGACGGACAAGGTAACAGTATAAGCGGCGATGTTTATGTGTCCGATGCTCAAAATTCAGTAGTACATTCCTCTGGTCCTTTTGTTGCAGCTATTGGGGTTCAGGACTTAATTATTGTAGCCACACCCGAGGCGATTTTAGTAATGCCTTCATCGCGCAGCCAAGACGTTAAAAAAATCATTTCTCACCTTGAACTTGGAAAAAGGGATAATCTTTTATGAAAGCATTATTACAGGCAGCAAAAGGTTTAAAACCTGCAAGAACTCCTCTCTGGCTCATGCGACAAGCGGGCAGATATTTGCCCGAATACCGCGAAGTGCGCACTAAACACGACACGTTAACTATGTTCCAAACGCCATCAATTGCTGCCGAAATTACGATGCAGCCATTGCGTCGGTTCGACTTAGATGCGGCCATTATTTATGCCGATATTCTACTTATACCAGCAGCGTTAAATTTAGGCCTGACTTTTGTAACTGGTGAAGGTCCTAAATTTTCACGCACAATTCGCAGTGCCGAAGATTTAGTTTGGTTGCAAAAACAAGCAGAAAATAAGGCTCAAATAATTTCTAAATTAAATTATGTTGCCGAAACCGTCGATCGCACAAAAGCAATGCTTCCTGCCCACGCTTCGCTCATTGGTTTTGCTGGAGCCCCTTGGACAGTTGCAAGTTATATGATTGAAGGCGGCTCTGCGGGAGGCGAGTTTTTTGAATCTAAATTACTCATGTTTAAATCGCCTGAAGTTTTACACGGTTTATTGTCGATAATTACGGACATCACAATCGACTATTTAAATATGCAAGTCGATGCTGGTGCCGAAATATTACAACTCTTCGAAAGCTGGGGTGGTGCACTTACTCCACAACAATATGCCGAATTTTGCGCACCTTATTCTGCAAAAATATTAAAGGCGCTTCAGCCTCGCGTGCCCGTAATTCACTTTGTTGGCGAAGGCGCTGGAATTTTAGAAGAAGTCTTAACTGTTCCAACAAACGTTCTGGGAGTAGATTGGCGTCAAGACTTATCTCGTGTTTCTAAACGGACTGAGTCTTTAAATATCGCATTGCAAGGGAATTTAGATCCCTTGTTACTTTATGCTCCCCAAGCCGAAATGGAAAAACAAGCTCGAAAAATTCTTGAAGCTGGTAGAGCACACAAAGGCGGATTTATATTTAACTTAGGTCACGGAATTAGGCTAACAACGCCAGTTGAAAGAGTGGGTCAGTTGGTCGATTTGGTGCATTCTATTTAAAGAATTAAGGCACACCATCAAAAATTATTGAGCTTGGTTCAAGTCAACAATGTCTTCAGCATGAATGAATGTTGAAGGTAAAGAAACTGAAAATGTTTCAATTGGGAGTTCACTGCAGCGAGTAACTGCAGATTTAGAGGAAGCGAAAGAAACTGCACTTATGTACAACTTAGCTCCGCCATTATTGTCTTCAATCACTCGAACCGAGACAGGTCCGAGCGCGCCTGCACAAGGAACAGTGAATGACAATTTAACACTTGTGCCATCGAGAATGCAACGAGCATTTGCGGGACAAAGTTGAGAAATTTCTACTTTTTGAATCGCTACTGGGAAAACGCTAACGATATCGGCAAATGCGAAGGCAGAAAAAGCAGAAGCCAAAATAGCTAAAACAGAAGTAAAGTTCTTCATAAAATTCTCCAATAAAATATTTGTTGCAAAAAACTAGAGCCAAAAAACTTTGACACACAACGATTACAGGCTCAAGAATTTTTATGCAAGTATTATTACATAATTGGCCAGTCAGCCGCTGAAATATTTTTTTAAATAAATCGAAATAAGATTTTGTTACCTTAACAATCTGTAATTTTCCAAAAAAAAACCGCCCAAAAAGGGCGGAATCAAATTGTATGGTTGGGGTACCAGGATTCGAACCTGGGAATGACGGTATCAAAAACCGTTGTCTTACCACTTGACGATACCCCATCACACGCCGAAACATATGCCACCGGTAACTTAGCTCTGTCAAGAAAAACAAAGATCTTCTTTGCGAGGCAAGTTCAAAATTGCTTAAAGCTTAAAAATTATTATGCTGCAGGCTTGTTTACAGCCGAGGAAAAAAGCATGCCCCAGAATGCACTGCAAAGCCCCCGTATTATTAGAAATTTGTTACCAAGACACAAACGCAAGACCCCACCCGACTTATCGGCAGACATTCCTTTTGGCAGGGTTCATACCGATCACATGCTCGTTTGCGATTTCTTGCCACACAAAGGAGGCTGGCAAACTCCCGAAATCATTCCTTATGGTCCGTTTCAACTCAATCCCGATGCCGTGGTTTTTCATTATGGCCAACAAATATTCGAAGGCATGAAGGCCTACCGCACCGATTTGTCACAACAAGACATATTTCTTTTTCGGCCAGACCAAAACGCCAAGCGGTTTGCCCATTCCGCAAGGCAGCTGGGCATGGAGCCAGTGCCAGAAGAACTGTTTGAACGGTGCGTTAAAGAATTAGTGGCCGTAGATGCTGATTGGATACTCCCTTCACCTGGAGCTCTTTATATTAGGCCCACACTCATACCACTTGACGAAGGGGTCTCTTACCGCGCTTCTCAGACCTACAGATTTTTTATCATCTTGAGTCCGGCTAAAAATTATTACGCGCGCGAAGTTGGAGTCAAAGTTTATATCGAGCGCGAAAGAGTAAGAGCAGTGCGCGGCGGCGTTGGCGATACAAAGTGTGGCGGCAATTACGCAGGAGCTTTATCATCTCTTGTGCACGCTCGTACCATGGGCGCAGAGCAAGTTTTATGGCTCGACGCCCTAGAACACAAATTTGTCGAAGAAGTGGGCGCAATGAACGTTATGTTTGTTTATGGCAATACCATTATCACTCCCGCACTAGGCGGCAGTATATTGCCAGGAATCACTCGCGATTCACTCATTTCCCTAGCCAAAAGTCTGAATTATGAAGTCAAGCAAGAACCCGTTGATATAAACAAAGTATTGTCCGATGCAAAATCGGGAGTATTAAGTGAAATTTTCGGCTGTGGCACCGCAGCAGTCATTTCACCGATCGATGCCCTCATCGACGGAAACGAAACAATTCTCATCAACAACGGAAAACTAGGTGAATGCGCAGCCAAACTCAAACAAGCCTTGACAGATATTCAAACTGGCCTGGCACCCGACACATTCAACTGGCGTGTCAAAATTTCAACACCACCCACCGCACATTGATTCAAATTCTGACGATAAAATAAAGGGTTAAATACGTCAGAAATTCGACACGGAAAAGTGATCCTACTGTATGCTCTCGTGTTACGTCTTCAAGGAGAAGGGTATCCCGATTGTAGCTCAGGAAGGAAATCACCAAAATGAAAGACTCCCTCCAATCATCACAGCTTCTTGCATCAGAAGTGGCACTCGATTTAATCGATCGCACTCGGGTGCAGTCTGCATACGATAGTTCTGGTAATTTGAGCCATTTAGTTGCAACTGTGCCGCGCAATGAATTCTTTAAATTATATCCAAAGCACACCACTGCAAGCATTTTTATTCAAAACAAATGGTTGCAATTTTGTTTGAGTGGAAAATCGCCCAATGTAGTTTCCCGTATTAGCGGCGCTCAAATTCGAATTATTTTAGCGCAAGATGAATGGGGAAGTACAGTATTAAAATTTGTACACTGCTCCGAAATACTCATCGAACGAAAGCTTAGAGGTTCGTTGGCAGAATTGATATTTGTCAGTTCAGAAGGCCTGCAATATTTAGCAAAAGCAGCAGTTAAAGCCTTTACAAAAATCGAATCGCAGGCCACTTATATTGCTCCCACGTCTAAAAATTTTCCGTGTGTGCATGTTTTGCCCGAGAGCTGCCATGGCGATGGTTTTTCTGCTGAATTTGTGAATCTTCAATAATTGTAAATTCAGCCTTTATCTATATTTTTAACAAGCTGTAGAGCAATAGTTGCGGGCAAATTTCCGTGAGAAAGCAAACTTGACCCCGCTTGAACCAAAATATTTGCACGCGTTAAATTCGCTACTTCTGAAGCATAATCAACATCTCGCAGACGTGAATTTGCCGATGCAGCATTTTCATATGCCACATCTATCACATCATTTACTTTAGAAAGCCTCGAGGCAACTGCACCAAATCCCGATCGGTATTGTGCAAGAGTTTCAATTGCGGTATCGAAGGAATTTGAAACAGTATCTGCAGAGGACTCAAAAGTATCTGAGATGTCGTCAAGCGAAATACCTTTAGAATTTTTTAATAAATTGCCAACAGATTTTAAACCCAACGCATCGGGTGTTGCGATAATTGAATCCAAATTCCGTAGCGAAACCACGCTCTGATCCCTGCCGTCGTCATTTAATGCAGGAGCACCAACACGAATGCTCAAACTCTGCGAACCGCCCTCGTTGCCATTCAGGAGTCTCATTCCATTAAATTCGGTCGTTTTGGCAATACGACCAACTTCGTCATGCAAACTCTGGTATTCTACGAATAAAAAAGAACGCTCTTTGTCGGAAAGTGCAGAGCTCGACGCTTGAGTCGCAAGCTCTTTGAGTCGCACTGTAATATTTGAAATTTCATTTAATGCAGAATCGGCCTGTTGTACCAAACTTAAACCGTCGTTGGCGTTGCGCTTGTAGGAATTCAATTCGCGCATTTTTTTGCTCAACGAATCAGAAAGCGAACGCTCTGTGGGCATGGGGTCCGACCGCGTAAACTTTATTCCAGACGACAAACGCTCAAGACTGTTTGAAGCATCTTTTTGCGCTCGTTCTAGATTGTGTTCAATCACGCTGTTGGGCGTGATGCGGATTCCCATTTTTCGTCGTTTCCTTTCGAAATTGAACTTAAATGCCCATTGGTGAGTAGCTTTAACACCTGCCCTGGGGCACCGAGTTCAAGTCGCACGCCATTGGTCACAAGCTGTGTCAAATTTCCAGCCGCCAATACCAATCTATCGACAAGCGCTGCCATTTCTTGAGTCGAGCGGTCTGCTAGCGACCAATCAAGCCTAGAAATCTCTTTCTTTTCAAGCACTAAATCGAAATGAGCACTCTCTGCCTGAAGCATAGATTCTGCAGCCTCAACTCCACCTTTAAAACTGCTTAAGTAGGATAGGTGCCTTTGCAACCATTGATGCGAGCGAAATAATGCTTCTTGACTCAGATCCAACGAAGCATTGCAACTCAATAATACGCCGATTTGCGCTTGAAGAGTCGCCTGGCAGCTCATTAAAACGCCTACAAGCGAAGTAGAATCACTTTCCATTTCTGAAACCAGCGAAATTACGAATGTACTTGCATCGGAAATCCGACGCACATTGCGATTCATTTCCCGTGACCGAGCCAAATTAGACTCAGACATATTTCTTGCCAATCCCAAACTATTTTCAATTCCAATAGAATTTCGAGAGAGTTGTCCTATTTTTTCGCGAAGTCCACGCAGAGATTCATCGGTCTGAGCCACATGACCCACACCGCCATCCATAACAGAATGTCCGTGCGCAATTGCTTCGAGCGATGCTGCAGCATCGCCTTGAATTGCCTCAATTCTATCGTAAATATCTCTTGTAGCCGTAGACGATCGCTCAGCCAATTTACGAATATCATCGGCCACTACAGCAAAGCCTTTGCCATGATCACCCGCACGCGCAGCCTCAATACTTGCATTTAAAGCAAGTAAATTTGTTTGCTCTGAAATGTCATCAATAACATCTATAATATTTCCAATGTCCGAAACTTTTCCTGCCAATAATGAAATTTTATCTTGAATTGTTACAATTGAATTTCTGCCACCAAGCATTGCAACCCGAACAATTTGCATTGAATCTCTGAGCTGCTGAGAGTGACTCGATATATCTTTTTGAATCGCACTTGTTTTTTCTGTGCGACCTTCCCAATCTTTAATAATTTTTGAAAGGTCGTCCATTTGTGACTGAAATGCACCAAAATCTTTTTGCAAATCAAGTCCCAGCTGAATCCATTCATTGCCGCGCGCAGAGGTTTTGCGCGCCTGAACTAGCGAAATTCGGCTCTGTGAGACAGTGTCTTTTAGTGTTTCTGTTACTTTATTAATAAGCCCAACGCTGTCGTTGAGAGCCATTTTAACATCACCTAAATTCTGCACCGACTCGCTAGACGATGCCTGCTGCAAGTCTTGAAAAGTTAACGACTCCTCAATTCCTAGGCATGTTTCTTTCAAAATTGTCGAAATTCTTTTCAAATCTGGAAGTGAGTTATTGAGGAGCTGCGCCTGCGGATTTTCTGATTTGTTTTTTTCAAGCTCTATGAGTTCTGCAAGTCGCCTTGCTACGGTTTTCAAGGATTGTTGTGCACCAATAATATCCGAAATACATTCTGAAGCATATTGATGAAGATCTGTGCGTTCTGATTGCATTTATGCCACCCTAAAGTATTCGAATGAGTTTCGAGCGAATTTATTCATCTCCTATTTCGGTACTTTGCAAATAAAAATAAACAAGTCAACAAATTGACTCATAGGTAATTTATGCACATTTAAGTATAAATTAAGTTGCAGTTTTGTGAACTTTAAATATCTATTTTCATGCGAGAAAACTTTTTAAACAATGGTCGTAGTCCTTCTACAAAAGGAACATTTTGCCCCAAATTATAGGTCGTTTCATTAATTTCAAAAACGACTGAGTTGCAGGTTACCTGAAAACCAGAATCGTAGGCTTCAATGCTTATGTTGAGCGCATTCAGTTTAGAATTTGCCAATCCCACAGATTCACTGAGTGAGCTGACCATCGACAATTTAACAAGAAGTCCATTGATAATATTCGATAGAGCTGCAGCATCCCACTCAAAATCAGAAATTTCAGCGGCGCTTTCCGCTGCGGTTTCCTCGGGTGATTCTATTAGAGTTTCCTCGGGTGATTCAGAATCACTCATTTCAAAATGACTTAGGGCGTCATCAAAATCGTCTTTTGGACTGTCAGCAGACAAATTCTCCAAATCAAGTTTTTCTTGTTCAGAATCACTCTCAGAAATAGAATCATTGCCTAACAATTCATTGGCTAGAAGATCATTTTCTGATTGTGACGATTCGGAACTGTCTTCGTAGTAGTCAAACGATTTTTGGGGCTTGTTACTTTTATATTTTGAAGCATCAAACTCCAAATCATCATCATCAATTTCAAAAGATTCAGGCGCAATAAGAGCGTCTCCCGCCGATGAACCAAAACCAGAATCTCCTAAAATACTGTCAGAATTCCGTTGCTCACCTGAACCTTGGGTAGAACCACCCACAACTCCACGGGAGCTTTCCAACAGAGTGCTAAGTCTTAAATCATTGAGTTCAAGTCCGTAAAGTTTATTGAGACCTCGAGCTAATTGCAGAGCAGTGGCTGCAACAGGCACAATTTTTTTTCCCAAAAAAAACTGCAAATCGTGCAATGTGCCTTTGTCTGTGGGGTCTTCTAGGGCCACATAAAGCCTGTCGTTTTCATCTGAAATTGCAAAAGTACTGTAATTAAGTGCAATATCTGGTGGAACAAGTGCTTTAAAATTCTCATCAAGAGCATCTATGAGCTCTTCGGTGACTGCTGCAATTCCGTAGTATCGCCTAAACAAATCTTGAATTGCCATAGGCGAAGCAATATTGAGCGACCGCAAGACTCGAACTGGATTTTCACGTAAGTTTTTGCAAGTCCTACGCAGTGCTTTCACTTCGCTTGAAGTTAAAGTGCCGTCTTGAAACATGAGATGAAGTAGGTCATGCATTTTAATTCTCCGTGAATACAGGTTATGCTTTCAGACAATGAGGCGGGAAGCACAATTCAGCCAAGCGTGGTCAATGCATTGACGTCGAGAAATCTCGAAGTATGCTCTTTGACACTTCCAATCGGAATTTGTTTCGAAAATAAAGGCAGACCCATGAGCAAACAGGATTTAGCGCACGAGCGGAAAACGCAAATAATAAATGCTACAATTGAATGCATCTCGCGTTACGGCTACAATAATTTTTCTATGCAAGATGTTGCTCGTATTGCCGACGTTTCCAAAGGAATTATTCACTATTATTTTTTAAACAAAGAAGATCTCATGATGGCCGTGCTCGACAGAGTGGCTGGCGATATCGAGAGTCTACTAGCCGCTGCATCAGAAAACGACCCTATTGCAAGACTTAAACTCATTATTCATTTATGCTTCAGCATAGTGAAAGAAAAACGAGAATATTATTGTATTAATATGGATTTCTGGACTCAAATCAACCAAAAAGAAAATGTGCGTCAAGCTATTGCAAAACATTATTCAAAATTCCGACTTACTGTTGCCACAATCATTCAACAAGGAATTACCATGGGTGTGTTTAATGAAGGCAATGCAGCACACACTGCAAGCGTCATTATCGCAATTGTTGACGGCGTGTCGCTGCAATGGCTATTCGACGAATCTGTCTTTGTGTACGATGACCTAGTGAAAAATTGCGAGGAACTGGTCTTGAGGTTTCTCTTGCGCCCCAGTTAAAGTTCGGCTTGCCTTGGCTGAGCTCGGAGGATTGCCGTGCCGCCCATAGAAATCAACTCTGCTCATCCTCATTCCACTTCAGAATCGCGGAGTGAAATTCTTTCTAACTTTGCGTTTAAAGCTGGCAACGAAACAGAAAATCGCCCTGCGCCGCATTCTGTGGACGAACTCAAAATTGTTGTTCAACTTGCAAAAGATATCTCTAAATTTTCAAGTATGGGCTCAGAAGAACAACAAAATGTATTAGGAACGCTCGAAGCCTATGAATGCCATATGCAACTCGCTCAACTTTTACAATGGCGGATAGATACAGCTCAGCCAAATTCTGAATCTCAGTTCGCAGATTATTTAAAATTACTCAGCACTTTGTATTTGGGTTTAGAGCGATTCGACGACTTTTTAGAAGTCTCAAAAAAATGCGTGATGAATGTCGATATTTCATTTAATCAATTTAAGCTTTATGTTGCCGAAGATATTTTAGGCGCCGAAAATTATAATGAACAAAATCAACTTTACAGAACCGTAATCGATTGTTTTTCTCATTCCGCCGATAAAGTTCATTGCCTCGAGCGATTGTCGCTTATTTATGAAAAAAAATTATTTCTTGAAAGTGAAGTAGAGCCCGTCTTCCGCAAAATATTAGACCTCGACCCCTATAATATTAAAGCACTTCGTTTTTATAAATTATGGTACACCCAGGGAATGCGCTGGAAAGATGCTGCAGAGCAACTTGAAAAAATAATTGTTGCCTCAAACAATCCGCACGAAAAGCAACGCTCTGGGCATGAATTGGCGCAAATATATTTATATAATTTAAATAAGCCGCAGCAAGCAAAAGATATTCTACTAGAGCATTGCCCACATTCTGCGTTAGACACCAGGCAAACTTTAGTTGATGCTTTAGAGCGTTTAAATGCCTGGGACGAGTTGCTCAGCTGCCTCAAAGATGCCGAAAAAGGGGTTGAAAACACTCAGGAACTTGCAGCCCTAAAACTAAAACAAGGCCTTGTTCGCATTAAAGCGGGGCGCTCACAGGATGCAATTGCAGATTTAAAAGATTGCATTGTCCATCATCCACAGCAATTATTAGCATACGAAGCGCTTGTCACCGCTTTGGTTAATTTAGATAAAGTCGATGAACTTGAACGAAGTCTGGAAGAACTGAAGAAAGTTGTTTACATCGACTCTAGTAAAATGGCACTGAGCGGGCTTATTGCCCGACTCAACGAAATCAGGGCGATGGAATCGAAAGCAGTTCATTGATATTCTCGTAGACTGCACTCACAGATAAATCATCGAGACACTCTCTGCGAGGAAGACTGCATTTATTTTTTCCACAATTAATGCATCCTTCATTACGTTGCACACCGCGATGCTGACTGAGTTTAATTGGTGTCCAATCCGCAGGCCGTGTTGGCCCATGAATTTGCACCGTAGAAGCTCCACTTGCTACAGCAATGTGCGACAAACCATTGCTATTTCCAATCCAAAGCGAGCAGTCCGTCGATAAAGCGCCAGTTTCGCGCAAAGAAAACAAAGGCGGCATAACAGATAAATCTTCTGGTAAATTTTCTGCCTGCAACAAGCTCTGAAGACCTAAATGCAATTTTTCAATTTCTTCTTTCTCACCTGGTCCCCACAGCCAAATTACAGGAAATCCTCTTTCTTGAATGAGTTTCAGCGCTAATTCAACGTAACTAGCAACGGGCCATTTTCGCAATTCGCGCCGATGCGTTGCGCTCATTAAAAAATATTTGTCAGAAACCAAATTGTTTTGCGAGCGCCATAAATTTATTTTCATAATGTCGGCATGTGAAATTGGTAAATTTGAAGCAGACCATTCGGCATTTAATGCTTCAGAAACATCTATTCCTAAAGGCTTTAGAAGTTGAAGTCTACCTGCAGCGAGATAATGGTTTGCAAATAAATTTCTATCTATTTTAAAATTAAAGACCCAATTTCGCGACCATCGGGTTGTAAAAGAAATTTTTGTTTTCGCACCTGTAAAAAACGCATATGCAGCAGTGTGAGGATTGTTCATGACATCGATAACTGTGTCGAATTTACGTTGGCGCAAAATTTGAACAAATTTTAATTCAGCCCAAATAAAGCAAAGACAACTCCATAAAAACGAAATATGAGCAGCAAAATTATTTTTTTCACTGCGCACTGGGCGACGCGGCTGAACCGGGTTATAAAGTATTTCGTTCAAGTCAGAATTGCCTTCCAAAATCTGCTTCCCCATAGGATGCGAGCACCAGCTGATGTGGCAATTTGGAAAATTCTGACGTAAAACACGTGCCAAAGGCGTGGTTAATAAAATATCACCCAACTGACGCGGCATAATTATAAGTATTGATTTTGGAGACAAATAAAACTCCTCATTAATTTGCAATTTTTCCGCCCTTGAGCAAAGGAGCTAGACATGCAACCTTATCACGAATTACTCAAACACATTCTTAATTTTGGCGCGCAAAAAAGCGACCGCACCGGTACTGGCACGCTAAGTGTATTTGGATACCAAATGCGATTCGATTTATCGCAAGGATTTCCTGCTGTCACAACTAAAAAACTTCACTTCAAATCAATTGTCCATGAGCTACTCTGGTTTTTAAAGGGTGACACCAATATTGCATATTTGCAAGAAAACAGTGTTAGCATTTGGGATGAATGGGCCGATTACGAAGGAAATTTGGGGCCTATATATGGCCATCAATGGCGCAATTTCGGAGGCAGAGACGGCATACCCGGCGTCGATCAAATTAAACAGGTCATAGAAGATATTAAAAAAAATCCCGATTCCCGCAGGCACGTGGTTTCGGCATGGAATCCGGTAGATATGCCAGATATGGCCCTCCCTCCCTGCCACGCATTGTTTCAATTCCATGTGGCTGAAGGCAAATTGTCGTGCCAATTGTATCAACGATCTGCCGATGTTTTCTTGGGTGTTCCCTTTAATATTGCATCTTACGCACTGCTCACTCACATGGTTGCTCAAGTTACAGACTTACAAGTTGGTGATTTCATTCATTCCATTGGCGATGCTCATTTGTATTTAAATCACATATCGCAATCACAAGAACAATTAAAAAGAGAATTTCGTCCACTGCCAAAACTAAAATTAAATCCTGAAATCAAAGATATTTTTGCGTTTAATTACGACGATATTTCTTTCGAAAAATACGACCCCCACCCCGCCATAAAGGCCCCCATTGCAGTGTAAAAACAGGTCAGACAAACAATGCCGAAAATTATATTAATAGCAGCCATGGCCGACAAGCGCGTTATTGGGGTGCAAAACAAACTCCCCTGGAAGCTCTCTGTCGACCTCAAACGTTTTAGATCATTCACCCTCGACCACTGCATTATTATGGGCCGTTTGACCTTTGAATCGCTTGGTAGACCACTTAAAAACAGAAAACACATTGTTTTAACACGAGGCAATTGTCCTCCACCGTTGGTGTTAGACGACGGAAAAACCAGTGTTACGTTTTGTCCATCAATAGAACGTGCTTTAGAAATTTGTGCAGAAGAAGTAAAAATATATATTATTGGTGGTGACCAAATTTACAGACACGCACTACCAATCGCAGACCATATTTCTCTCACAAGAGTTTACGGCGCCTACGATGGCGATGCGTTTTTTCCAAATTTTGAAGATGAATTTAAGTTAGAAAATGCGGCGCACGGCTGCGACGAAGGCATTTTTTATGCCTTCCAAGAATACTCAAGAAAAAACAAATAATAATAAAATAACATAAAATTTATTTATTTATTTAGCAATTTCAAAATATCATTCTCAATATCTTTAGGCTCGGTGGTCGGCGCAAAGCGTTCGAGGACTTCGCCTTGAGGACTCACTAAAAATTTAGTGAAATTCCATTTAATCGCTTCAGTACCTAAAAGGCCTTTAGCATTGGATTTTAAATGATTGAACAGTGGATGCTGACTGTCCCCGTTCACTTCTACTTTTGCAAAAAGAGGAAAAGTAACACCGTAATTGAGAGAACAAAAAGACTGAATTTCTTTTTCAGTGCCAGGCTCTTGTCCGCCAAATTGATTGCAAGGAAAACCCAAAACTACAAGACCTTTGTCTTTGTATTTTTTGTAAAGATCTTCGAGGCCTTTGTATTGAGGGGTCATGCCGCATTTGCTTGCTACATTTACAATGAGCATTGTTTTGCCTTTAAAAGGCTCTAGAGTTGTGGTTTCACCATTGATAGCTTTGACTTCGAAATTATAAATATCATTCATTTGCCACATCCTTTTTTTTGAAAACTTTTTTCCGCCCTCGTCAAAGGGAAAAAAGAGCTTGACACAAAACATAGGAAATTACACGCAATACTCTTATTCCCTTGGAAATAAATGTGCTGCTTTGTAACTGCTTCGTACCAATGGGCCCGAAGCTACGGCTTTAAATCCCAGACTTTCTGCCATTATTTTCCAATGATCAAACTCTTCTGGGTGCACAAATCGCTTAATACTGAGGTGCTTTTTAGACGGTTGCAAATACTGACCAATGGTTACGATATCGACGCCCACGGAGCGCATATCTTGCAGACTTTCCTCAATTTCTTGAGGAGCCTCGCCAAGGCCTAACATAAGTGCACTTTTAGTAAACAAACCTTTTCGCATTTGTTTTGCGTTTTGAAGAACCATCAAACTTTGGTCGTATTTTGCTCGTGCATCTCGCACTCTTGGCGTGGTGCGACGAACAGTTTCTAGGTTGTGAGCAAAAACATTGATGCCCTTGCCGGCGTGAATCACTTCACTTAAAGGCTCTGTTCGGCCTTGAAAATCTCCTGCTAAAATTTCTAATAACAAATTTGGATTTTCATTTTGAATGGCATCGATGGTTCGCGCAATATGCGCCGAGCCACCATCGGCCAAATCGTCGCGATCGACCATTGTAATAACAGCGTAATCGAGCTTCATTTTTTTAATATTATTGGCCACTTTAATGGGCTCATCAGCATCTAGCAGGCCTTCAGGATTCCCTGTTTTTACCGCACAATACCTACAACCACGAGTACAAATGTCGCCCAAAATCATAAAAGTAGCCGTGCCGGAATTCCAGCATTCCGAAATATTAGGGCATCGTGCTTCTTCGCAGACCGTAAAAAGCTGGCCTTCGCGCAAATTGCGTTTGATATCATAGAGTCGCTCACCGTGTACCCGATGAACAGTGAGCCAGCGCGGCTTTAAAGGCACTCCCGTCCGGGGATTGATTTCAGGCTCTACGCTCAACGACTCCAAATGCTTATAAAAAGCATCTCTGGAGAGCAACTCGACACCGGCTTCAGTCTGCGCCATCTTAGGCTCCTTAATGCAAGCCGGTCCGCCTATGAGCGACGGTGTGGCTACACTGTAATTTTCCATAACAGCGCCCCGAGTCCGGTGCAAGGTAGGCCAGTAAATGAGTCGCAGACCCACTTTAGAATCACAGCTCACCCACATGAAAAGTATATTGCGCACTATGTGCGACAGGGTCGATTCTGGAATGAATGGTATTTTGATTCATTTAGAACAGCCTAACAGAGAACAACTCATAAAAATTGTTGTGCTCGACTCCGAAGTAGATAATTTAGAAACTGCACTAGACAATGCAATATTACAGATATTTGCAACGCAACAACCTATGGCCTACGAGCTTCGCCTTGCTTATGCCTGTGCTAAAATTGCACACCACATCGAGCGCATTGGCGATGCAGTAGAAAGTTTAGCACGGCAACTAGCTGGGCGCCAAAACATTTCGCATACCGATGTCATTCAAAAAATGCTCATCGATACGCGTGATTTATTCAAAAGATCTTACGCTGCCATGTTTGAAGGCGACCTTAATTTAATTCACGATATTCACGCCCTTGACGACAAAGTGGATCTTTGGCAGCGAGAAATTTACAATTCGGCACGTGAAATATTATGCCGAAAACCCACTAAATTAGAAGTAGAAAACGCTTTACAGCTCATTAATATTAGCGCAAAACTCGAAAAAATTGCCGATTTGAGCTGCAATTGGGCCGAACAAATCGACTTTGCCGAAAACGGTACGGCCCGCTTAAAACTCGGCAAAAGGCGCCAGCGCATTGTATTTATGGATTCAGGATCAGGCATTGCAGCAAGCTTAGTGGCCTGCTTTTTGCATCAATCTGCAAGTCACATTGTCGATATTTCCGTTGCTTCACGCATGCCCGCCGCTCACAGCCAGGCGCCATTAGCTATGGTAAAATGGCTTTCTGAATTCAATATTGCTCCGCAAGTTTTCCCATTGGCTAGGCTTTCTTCACTATCCTGGAGCCGATGCGTTCTCTTTATTTTGGTGGGAGACTTTGAACTCAGCGAAGACGAAAACGAATTTATTCCATTTAAAACTGTCAAACTAAAGTGGCCCGATTTAAAATTATCCGAAGTCGTTGAACAAATGGCAGAAGAAAAACAATTTAAATTTGAATTTGATGAATTACAGCTCCAGGGAGTTCGCGATTTTCTGAAAAAAACGGGTGACCGTTGCCAGCAATTGACGGAACTTTTAGCGCGAACTCAGTTGTGAGCAATCAAGTCTTAAAATACAATTAATTTGATAATGATCTTCCCCGTATTTATAGGACACACGGTTAAGCGACTTTTGAATACTCTTCCTCGTACTCGACTGGACTGCAAAAGCCAAGTGTTGAATGCAGCCTAGTTCGATTGTAAAACACTTCAATGAACTCAAACACGCTCTGCTTGGCCTCTTCTCGTGTCTTAAATTTGTTTAAATAAACATGTTCCGTCTTTAATGAATGGAAAAAACTCTCTGCAACTGCATTATCCCAACACTCGCCTTTTCTACTCATACTGCAGATCATGCCATTTGCCTTGAGCTTCGCTTGAAATAATCCACTGCAGTATTGTGACCCTCTGTCGCTGTGTGCCAAAAGATTTGCACTGGGTCTGCGAGCCTTTATCGCCATATCTAGAGCATCAATCACAAGACCTTTCCTCATATTATCTTGGATGCTCCAGCCGACTACCTTCCGCGAATAAAGATCGATTACCACGGCCAAATAAAGCCACCCTTCTTGGGTCCAAATGTACGTGATGTCTTGAACCCACGCTTCATTTGAACGCGTTGGAGAAAAATCGCGATTTAAGATATTTTCTGCGACGGGTAACTTGTGTTTGGAGTCAGTTGTCACTTTAAATTTACGCTTCGTTCTAGACCGAATATTTGCTTTTTTCATCAATTTAGCTATGCGGTGCCTACCGCACCTAAATCCTTTTTTACAAAGTGCTGCATGAATTCGAGGGCTACCATATGTGTCACGAGAATCATCAAAAACAAGCTTTATTTCTTGAGTTAAGTTTTTATCAGCCTGCTTACGCTTGCAAAAAGGCTCTTTTTTCCACTTATAAAATGCACTTTTACTGACTCTCAAACCCAGACACATCATAGCAACGGGATAAAATCGTTGCTGCTCTTTAATATATGCCATTCTTATTTCTGATGTGTCGCGAAATAAGAAGCTGCTTTTTTTAAGAACTCTACCTCGAGTTTAAGTTTTCGGCATTCAGCTTCAAGAGCCCTTGTCTTTGATTCTTCAGGAGGCATCTTACCTTTCCCAGGAAACGCATCTGCCCCATCCTTGGCAAGCTTGGACTTCCATGAATAAATTAAGCTAGGAGCGATTCCTAAGCTCTTGGCTGCCTGCAAAACGGAATCAAGGTCATTTGCCAACTTAATAGCCTCAAGCCTGAACTCGCTGGTGTATTCGCGTTGTTTCTTGGTACCCATGAAATCCCCTTTGGGTAAACCTACCCATTCTTTGTTCTGGGTGTCCACAAACCGAGGGAAAGATCAATTTTCTAGTGGACTTATTTTAGATACAGAATAATTATGAAAAAAGTTTAAATCAATTTATATTGACGCCTTAAACACTGCAGCAAACATTGTGTCTGCATTCGATGCCGGGCTACCTAGCATTTTCATTGAAACCAATTGAAACCCAGAATTGGATTTCAAAAATTCTCTGCATATATCTTCGTTTTCAGCCACAATCCAACTGCATGTTGAATACACTAAATGACCACCAGGCTTGAGTGCCTCGGCCGCCTTTTGCAACAATTGAAGCTGCAATTGCACCAAGTTTTCGACATTCTGAGCATTCACACGATATTTTGCATCGGGATTCCGTCGCCAAGTACCGGTAGATGTGCAAGGCGCATCTACTAAAACCCAATCGAAACCATGTCGCAATTGAACTTCTTTCGGAAATTCTGGTTTTTTAATTCCATCCCATGCCATGCATCGGATATTAAAAAATCCGGCACGTTTTGCCCGTTTTTTAATTTCGTCGAGTTTGTATTCGCGAATATCAGACGCAAATACAGCTCCTTTATTTTTCAGAAGCGACGCAATCTGAAGTGTTTTTCCGCCGCCACCGGCACAACAATCCCACACAAGTTGGCCAGGCCGCACATCAACATGTGCACCGATTTCTTGGCTTGCCAAGTCTTGAATTTCAAATGCTCCAGTGCGGTAACTTTCGGTAGCGAATATTCCCTTGAGTCCATTGGCTTGCAGTGCACTGCCGTGGGATTCAATGCGAAAATCTTCTTTTTCGAGTTCTTTGCGTACGTCTGGCAAGCGATCTGCAAAATTCATACGCAACCAAAGAGGCGGGCGCGTTGCCAATGATGCTAAAAAATGCGCCTGTTCTGCTTGTGTCCATGCAGAAACTTCACACCGTTCTTCTAACCACTGTCCAAACCAAAGCGGAACAGACGCCAAACAGAGTTTGTCATCTGTGCGAGTACTATTTTGCAAAAATTGCATAAATTCAGCATAAAAAGAAGCACATTTTTCGCTGTCTTCTGATGCAAAAAAGGGAGACTCAGCCGTTGCACTCAAACTTAAATAACGCATTTCTGTCCACAAAAAAAATTGCGAAAAAGAAATAGTTTTCCAAACTGAAAGTATTTTTGCCGGAGAGTCAATCTCAGGTTTTAATTTAATTAAAAATTGATTCCAAGATTCAACTGATTTGGCAGAATCGATACTAAATTTTAATTGCGCTTCATATGCTTTCTGACAAATAATTGCCAAAAATCCAAACCGAATGCCCGCAAAAAGCATTTCGCTGTACCATTTGCGATCGCGACTTCCAAAACTAGGATTTTTACGAAATTCTTCAGAAATCCAGCGATCCATCTGCGGCAATTGATCAAGTTTTAAAGCAGCAGACCACAGATCTGCCAAATGACGCTTACGAGAATTTAAATGACGAATTGGTTCAACAGTCACTCTTAATCACCTTCATTTGTGTAAATGATTTCAAGACTAGAAGAGTGCTTGTCGTCGTATGCGTCATAGTCTTCATCGTCAAAAATAGTGTCGCGAATATCGTTATCGAGGCCGCCTTTTTTGAGGCTCGAACCCGATTTTCCAAATTTCTTCTTGAGCTGATCGGCAGTAATATTGCGCGACTCAAGCGGACTTCTGCTGCGTTCACGGAAAATAATTGATATTGGAATTTCAGCATAGTCAAAAGCTTCGCGAAATTTATTTTCCACAAATCGTTTGTAACTAAAGTGAATATCCTTGGGGTCAGAACAGAAAATAATAAATCGAGGAGGAGAAACTCCAACCTGTGTGGCATAAAAGAATTTAATACGGCGAGAACGCCCTTTTGTGAGGGGCGGAGTATGTGCCACAAGAATTTCTTTTAAGGCCCTATTCACTTCACTTGTTGAAATACGCTTCCGACCTTTGTCGTAAAGTTCCAAACATTGCGGAAGTATTTTACTCACACGTTGATTTTCGACTGCACTTACAAATATTATGGGAACATATGTAATAAATCGTAGCGCGCGGTGTAGATTTTCTGTGTAATTTTTAACAGTTTTGGAATCTTTATTTTCAATCAAATCCCATTTATTAACTGCTATTAATATTGGTTTGCGCAATTCAAATGCAAAACCAACTACGCGTGCGTCGCCTTCGGTGGGGCCTTCTAATGCATCAATAACAAGAAGTGCAGCGTCGCAATCTTCAAGACACGTGAGAGAGCGCAAAGCCGAAAATTTTTCTAAATTATCGACCATTCTGCTCTTGCGACGAATACCTGCCGTGTCCAAAATCTGAATGTCACGACCAAAATACTTTAATGAGATATCGACAGTGTCGCGTGTTGTGCCTGGGCGTTCGTCGACAATGCTCCGCGCTTCGCCAGCCATACGGTTTAATAACGACGATTTACCAACGTTGGGACGCCCAATAATCGCGAGTTTAACTGTGTCAGGATTTTCTGTATCAAGTTTGGGCTTGGTTTTAAAAATAGAAACAGCTTGCTCAAGCAATTCACCTACACCGCGGTTGTGTTCGGCACTAATAGGAAAAATAAATTCCACGCCGAGTTTTCGAAAGTCTTCGGCAAAGTAGTCATCTCGGGGGAGGTCACATTTGTTAACCGCAACCATGAAATTTTTATCGGCTTTGCGCAATCTTTTAACGAGTTCGGCATCAATGGGGTGCATACCTTCGCGGCCGTCAACCACAAAAATAACAGTTTCAGCTTCCTCAATGGCGAGTTCAGCCTGTTCAACCAATTGCATTTTAATATTGTCTTTGGAGGTCGGTTCAAAACCACCTGTATCGCACAAATAAAATTCCTGGCCTTCATAGGCAGCGCGCGCAAAAATGCGGTCGCGAGTCACTCCGGGCTCATCGTGAACCAAACTTTTACGTTGGCGAATAATACGATTGAATAGTGTACTTTTGCCAACGTTAGGTCGGCCAACAATTGCTACGAGTCGAGTGTAGGTGCGAGCGGTCATGATTTCTGTTACCTTGTTTTCTTTGTCGTTTTTCCAACGAAAAATTCTGAACGATATTGCAATCCAGCGTTCCAAATCGAGAGTAAATCTGACTCAAATTCCTCTGGGTTGCCATTCCATGCTGTCGAGTGAGCACCTCGTGCATAAACCTTAAACCGATTCAAAGAATTCTCTGGAAGCGCATCAAATACTGCTTTAGCTAGTGTCTCTGGTACCAAATCGTCTGGCTTAGCATGCTGAACCAAAGTTGGCACCGTCAAAAACTTCAACCCGTCGGTGGGGCTGCAGCTTTGAAAATTCTGACCCGCGCGCAAACCGGCCAAATAAATTCCCGCATTTAATAAAGCACTTGGTGCCTTAGGTGTCTGTGGACTTTCAAAAACAATGCGCTTCACAGACGGAATGGGGCTTTCTAAACTCACAGCAACAAGCTGTTGCGAATATTCTGGCGACATCAGTTGAGCCGCAGCATTGGCTACAGCCATAGATCCCATAGAACTCGCTGTAATAAAGATGTCGCGATTAGGATATTTTTTAGTGAGTGCATCAAACACTGCTACAGCATCAGAATTCTCGCGACAGCCGTACGCCGCACCTTTGGCATTATTGCCAGACAATCCGTGATTTTGGAGCTCCATAGCCACCAATTGAAACCCTAAACGACTCGCAGCTTTTACATACCGAGCACCATGCAAATAATTACCATTTATTCCATGCACGTGCAGCCATATTGGAGCAATTAATTGGTTGGGTTTGTTGGTTTTCGCATAGGCATTGCCTACAATCGGATTTTTGAATTCGCGGTATCGTATTTTCAACCCTTCAGAATTCTGGGCATAAAAATCGTCTGCGGGGTATTCTATTGCTTGCTCGCAACTCAAATCTAATGGCGCGCCAACGGGCTTTGATTCCCGCAAATCGGCGAATGCTGAATTGCGAAGCCATTCGTCGCAAACGGCCGCCTTTTTAACTTGCCATTCTTCTTTGGTACGCCCTTTGAAAATAAGCATATCCGAAAGGAAATATGCTGCAGACCCAAAAACCGAACTTGCAGAAACAGTTATTGCTGCAAGCGCTAATATGATGCGGGACATTTTTTTTCCTCGAGCACGAAACCCCTAAAGGCCTACTGACCTGAACTGACCGTCATAGCCTAGCAAATGCTCTTTGGAAACATGAAAGAAAATTACATAATTCTATTAGGTTGCAAAGCAAAGCAAAAAAATGCCACAAAATGAGTCATTTTATGGCTGGTTTGGGGGTCTCGAAGGGAGAATAGACCCGCTTCATAAAAGTGGCGTCAGGTATCAAAGAAAAGGGACTTCCCGTTGAAGCGCGCTCTAAAACCAAAATCTTAGTGTCGCCAGTTCCATTGTCGGTGGGTAACGATGCCTGAGTGCGAGGGTAAATTTCGCGCCTGAAAAAATAATTTAATATTTGCGTTATATTTGGATCTTGCCCGGGCACCCACCACGACCGCAAACTCATTTCAAACATTTTAAATTGTGGAAAGTCTTTTTTAGCGCTTTCTAAATCGTTCAAATCTAGCAAGATAACGTCGAAATTATTTGCTTTATCTTTTGCTGGACGCGAAAAATCTGTGCCTTTAAATGCTGATGCGTACCATGCCATGGGCCAGGTAGAATCACCAGACATGGTCACCTGAATGTTTTGTGTCGCAGATTTTTGGGCTGCCGCGTGCCATCGGTCGCGCAATAAAGTGACTTCGGGAGTTGATTGCGTAAAAACCAGTCTTTCTTTGGAATTTGCAGAATCAAAAAAACTCACCCTAATTGCTTTAAAAAGTGTGAATGGAGTTACTACAATCAGAAATAAAATTGCCCTATTTTTCCATTGCTGTGAAAAAAATTCGCTTGGTTCTTTCACACTAGAATTGATTTCTGGGAGTTGTTTATCGATAGCGAGACTCTCTGAAGAGAAAACTCTTCCCATTTCAAGTGCGCAAATAAAAAAGAGTGGAATTAAAATATATACCACTAACCAGGGCACTTTTTCGCCAACATAACTGTATATTCCAATAGAACCAGTGAGCCAAAACCATAAAAAAGAATCGGTTCGACGACGCAAATAGAGTGCATTAAAGAATGCTGTGCCTCCAATAGTTACGAAACAAAGAATTTGTAAAATATGCCGCGAATGCGCTGCATGAAGCGGTTTTACAAAATGAATCACTAAATCGGCCAAAGAGGGAGACAAATTCTGCAAACAGAATGTTGTGTATTCGCAAGCCTCTGGCACAAGCGCTATGCGAGGAAATACAAAAGTTAATATCAATAAAATTAACGTAAAAACTGAAACTTTTCGACTGAATTTTAGTTGGGCCATAAAAAACTGTGTTTTTTGAGTCGTGGATTCGCATAATTTTCGACTCAATACCACAAGCCTTTGCCACGCCAAAAACAAAAATGGCAAACAAATAAATTCGTAATTTGCAATGATTGGCAAGTGATAGTCAAATGGCCCGTCGATGCGACGTTTGCTGTTTTGGTCCCACCAATAGAGCAAGCTTTCGCGATAGAGTCCGTCAAGAATTCCATTCCATGCGCCTTTGGAATGTCTAAAAAAGCTGGAATAAAATAAGACATAAATTGTGACAAAAATAGAAACACAATTGAGCCAAAATACTTTTTTGTCATCTTTCGAAATTTTAAACAGCGGTGGGTAAAATGCAGTTTCGGCTGCAGAAAACGATTTAATTTTGGCAGCAAAAAAGCAAATATTCGCAAGACCGATAGCCCAAACCGCAGTGTGCAAATAAGAATTTTCTTTATTCACAAAATGGCACGCAAGCATGGCAATTCCAAAATAGGCCGTCCAAAGCTTACGAGTCTGCCAATATAAGAAAAGGCCAAAAACAGAACCAATGACCCAAACCGAGGTAAAAACATCTTCTCTTAAAAATCTGCCAAAATACATAAATGTTGGACTAGAGAAAAACAAAAACATCAAAAATAGCGCAGTTTTGCGACCAATTTGCTTTGATAAAAGCAACGGACTTGCAACAATAAGCACACTAAAAAGCGCCGCAGGTAGCCGCGCTGTAAAATCGGAAACCCCGAACATGTATAAAAATGAACCAACAACATAATACAACATGGGGCCATGTAACAATGCTGAATATTCGTGCGCATAGCCAAGAGAAACACGCTCAGAATAATACCCATGCAAACTTTCGTCATGGTGAAACGGCTTGTCTGACAGCATTATAAAACGGCTCAAGACAGTGACAATCAAAATGCCTGCCGTAAGGTAACGAAACAGAGTTTCGTTTGTTTCCACATTCCAGTTAAACTTCGCCTTCATAAATTGAGAATTTGTTACATCTTCTTTTGAATTGCTATTCACGATTGGATAAAACCTCTCGGGTGATTTAAAGTCAGACACAGTGTCTTATAGGGTTCAATTGTGGACAATCTTAAACTCCGGATGGGGAAAATCACAAGCCGTGCAGCCCCAAATACAAAAATTGCCCACCGACCTCCCCGTTTTCGCAAGCGCAATCTTTATTGCTGCGCAGAAAGTCTGCGAAAAACTCGTTAATCAGGGATATGAAGCCTACGTCGTGGGAGGATCGGTACGCGATGTGCTCATTGATTTAACAGTAATTCCTAAAGATTTAGATATTAGTACCAGTGCTCCAGTGCATGAAATTTTACGTATTTTTCCAAAATCTGAATTTGCGGGAGTTTCGTTTGGGGTATGCCGCGTAAAATCAAAAGGCTACCTTTTCGAAGTCGCATCGTTCCGAAAAGAAGGAATTTATTCTAACCGTAGGCATCCCGATACAGTAGAAATTGGAACTTTTTTTGAAGACAGCATGCGACGCGATTTTACTGTCAATGCAATCTATTTAAATTCACGTACTTTTGAAATAATTGATTTTCACAATGGCTTTTCTGATATTTGCGCCAGACAAATGCGTTGTGTGGGCAATGCTTCCGAAAGGCTTTTTGAAGACCCGCTGCGCATTATTCGCCTGTTTCGATTTGCGGCAGGAATGAATTTCAAAATAGATAATTCCACTCTTGAGGCGGCAAAATTGCAGGCACCTGGGCTTGCGCTATTGAGTCGAGAGCGCATTTTAATGGAGTGGGCAAAGATTAAACCGGGTGGTTTTTGCAATTGCATGAACCAATTGTTAACTCATATTCCAATCAATTTTTTGATCGGAGTTCAAACTTCAGAGGTACTTTTTGTAAAGTTCAATCCCTCAGAAAAATTGAGTCGAAATTTCGACCAATTGCACATTGAGCTTCCCGCTAGCGCTTTTTTTCTATTTTTAACACAAAATATCGCTGTCAATTCCGACAAAAATTTACTCACTGATGCCTACATCGCATTTTTAAAATGGCCAATTTCTCAAACCGATACCGCTTTTTTAAATGTAATTTCCGCGTTTTATTTCGAAAAATTTAGCGATCCTTTAAAATCAAAATCAAGCGACACACCAATCGTTTTGCAAGACTTATTTTTTGCATCGCAATGTTTTTTTTGGATCACAATTCTTAATTCTGTAAATGCAGTGCGCGCAGACTGGGTTGCCGGAGTGGTTTGCACTTTCGCAACAAAGTTAAATTCCAGCCCATTTATGCAACAATGGGTGCCAATTTTGTTAAACTTAAACTCGAGTTCTTTAGAACAAAGCTGGAAAGATCATGTGCTCAACACTATAAACGAAGGACCCATTGCTACTTCGACCACCGCTGAATTTCAGGCATTTGTTCAACACGAAAAATTACCCTTACCCACTCTCGGCGCACTCGTGAGCCTACAACAAACGGTGTGTTACTTTAAAAATATGGGCCTAACTTCTCCGGAAACAGACGCGGCATTAGCAACAAAAAACACCCAAGCACTAGTGCCGTGGGCGCAAGAAATACTGAAACTCAAAGGGTTGAAATTAGGGTAGGGCAAATTAAATCAGAATTTACTCTCTAAACCAATTTGGCTCAACTAAACAAGAATAGTTAATATAGTTAAATTCAGCTCCGTCCATTTTAACTTGGCAAAGAGAATTAATGCAAAATCTAAAAATCAAGAATCACTGCAGTTGAGAACGAGAAGTTTGGCAATAGCGAGATATCCCGGCAGCATTCTCTACCCACTGTTGACATTTTGCCTGAGCATTTTCCAATTCACTATTGAGCACCGTGGCACGGGTCATTTCTATCCATTCTACGCCATTCCATTGCAAATATTTTACAATTGATGCGCCTTCTGATTGAGCGAGTGCCGCCGAGAATGCAAAAAGGCTAATTAATGACACGGAAAGTAGCTTATTCATAAAAATGGCCTCCAGAAAATGATTTTTTTCAGATACAAGGTTAACATTTTTGTTTATCGACCATGCTTAGATTTCTGTCAATAGGTTTGCTATAATTTATTTTTTATTAAATGATATCACTAATATATTAGCTTAATATTGATCGATTGCGTTACATAAATAAATAAGTTTTACTTAAAATTGGCGGCTATGCTTATTTAATGAGAAAAAGCATTTTTAATTTGCTTTACTCAGCCATCAGTTTCATTCTTATTTGGGGTCAAACGCCCACCTTTCCTTAGCTACTTTTTTTAAACAAGCCAGAAGCACAAAACAGCGTGATAAAGTCAGAACTTCTGCACTTTCTCAAAGGCAGCAGGAGTTGTGGTGCGAGCATGACGACGGGTGATCGAACCCTGCGACAAGAAGTTTAACAAATACCATTTACCGCCAGCTTTAGCGTTGGTACCACTGGCTCCATCGCCACCAAAAGGTTGTTGGTCCACAATGGCTCCACTGGTACGGCGGTTGATATAAAAATTACCTGCGTATTGCGAAAGTACCGGAATGGCCTGCTCTAAAAAAGTTTCGGACCTACTTACGACGGAGCCAGTGAGGCGGTAATTGTGCAATTCAATCACTTTAACGGCGTCGTCCAAAGTTTTCCAAGTGCGCACTGCTGTGATTGGGCCAAATATTTCTGTGTTTAAAAGCTCATGATTGTCAGCATTCACTTCTATAATTGTGGGTTCAATAAAGAATCCCTTTTCTTTCGAGTATCCGCCGCCAACCAAAATTGTACAATTTTTATCTGTCTTTGCCCGATCAATAAAGCTAACAATTCGATTGAATGCCACTTCGTTAATTACAGGACCCAAATCGCATTTGCGTTCGGTAGGGCTTGTAAGCTGTAAAGCTTTTGCGCGAGCAATAACTTCAGGTTTTAATCGGGGCCATAAATCGATATGCGGCAATACAACACTATTTGATGAGCATTTTTGCCCACTGCGGCCAAATGCACCCTGCATAATTTGAACCGCGGTGTCTGCTACATCTACAGTATTGTCGGCAACTAAAAAATCTTTGCCGCCGGTTTCGGCAACAAATCGCGGAAAATTATTGCGTTTAAATTCTGTATTAAACAAATAATTTCCAAAAATTCTGGCGGTGTTAAAACTTCCGGTAAAATTCACGCACGATAAATCGGGGTTTTTGAGAACATTTGGCAAACATTCAGGGCCAGGCCCTGTTAAGAAGTTTATCACGCCCGGCGGAAACCCTGCTTCATCAAGAGCAAGCATTAACAAATAACTGGCAAAGACAGCATCGTCACTGGGCTTCCAAACCACAGTATTGCCGCACAGAGCCATTACAAGCGGAAGATTAAATCCAATTGCAATAGGAAAGTTAAAGGGAGTC
>JAYTOT010000011.1:0-1789 GCA_043747645.1 Pseudomonadota bacterium
CTTGATGAGTTGAAAAAGAAATCAGTAAAGGGTGCCCCGACGTTGGCAGGCATTCCACTTGACGCCGTGGCACGCAAAGCGGCTGAAACGGGTGGTGATCGCATGGCCCAGCTCACCGAAGGGGTTCGTATTTTGATGAGTGCGGCAGATAAGAATTTTATAGATCAAGATGTCAAGCAGGTTGCAGATTTTGAGAAACTTAAATTAGAAATGAACAAAATGCTCAAGGCGACACAAAATAAAAAAGAGTTTGAAAAAAATCGACCCTTTATTGTGATGCGCTTTACCTACGATGATCTTTTTACAACCGAAAAGAGTATGAGTGTTCAGGGCAAAGATTTGGCAAAACAACTTTCTGAAAAAATAAATGCGATGGAAATTCGGCCCTGGGTGAAAATAGAGCTTGAACCTGCGCCCGTAGAAATTTCAGGTTCCAAGATTCTGCAGCAAGGCATCTTGAATCAGAATACAAATACCTCGCTCCGCTATGGTTCGCTGCTAATGTCGGAATTTACATCCGCGGGCAATGATCCTGCCTTGATGTCTGTCGGTGTTAGACCGGCCGCTTTACCCAGCAGGGTCGAACTCGTTCAAGCTATTCCGGGAAAAAAAGTTCAAAAAAAATCCGAAGGAACTGTTAAAATTACCCTCGAACGCAGACCAATAGAATATGAACAAAGTAATCAAAATAACTCTCCATTGCTCGAGTCTGAAGAAGGTCTGAAATGAAAATACATCCCACAACTTGCCTTCGATCCTTTTTTCAGGTCATTTGTGAATTTATTTTACCGTTCATTTTTGCCTTTTCCCTAGTTGCACCCATTGTTGTGCAGGCTGCAGCGCAGTTGAGCCCAGATGTGATGGACGCACTTGATCAAAAGACTGCCATTTACAGGCGGCTGATTTTATCAAAGGTTGAAGAATCACTCAAGAGCGATGTTTTTGGCGACCTTCGGCTTGTCAAGGCAGATCCAAAACTTGATCTTGCCAAAGTATCAGACGAGCTGAAAAAAAATAATGCACTTTCGTTTTCATCCCTGCCAAATTCAATTTCCCGAGATCAATTTTCAATGCAGATGATTGAAAACATGAAGATGACTCAATTTAAGACGCTTTTAAAGCCATTTCAGCTGACAGTAACCTTAAGTTCGTCACTTTCTCCGCAGCAACGCGCCTTGGCAGCAAACGTGCTTGAATCGGCATTAGATTTGCCCGCTGGTTCAAAGTTTGGCGTAAAATTCGAAGATCTCAATTCTGCAAAAACCTCATCGATCATGCAGAAAACAATTGAAGAAAAAACAGAACTCGAAAAACAAAATCAAAAATCAAAAGAAGAATCTGAAAAACTCCTGAGAGACAGAGACACCTTTGCTAGAGATCGCGACTTTATTGCAGGAGACAAAAGAACACTCGACATTAATTTAAAGCAAGAACAGGCTAAAAATCTTGCCTTGACCACTGAAGTCGACAAACTCAAACTTATTGTTGATGATCAAAAGAAAGTCATTGCAGGAAAAGAAGAGGAACTGAGCATTTATAAAACCCCTTTGGGCGACATCAAAAAGCTGATTAAGGGCTTGGAACTTCCCTTAACGCTCTTTCCCATTTTTATTGGTTTATTCTTTTCTCTCATTGTTATTTTTGCGCTCCTGAGTGCGTCGCAAAAAAAGCGCGCAGGCATGATGAAGGAAGGAGTCGAGCTTATGGCGGCAACTCTGGGTAAGATTGGCGGAAAAATGGGAGCAGGCAATGCGAATGTTGCAGGCGATATTCAAAAACTCATAGAACG
>JAYTOT010000012.1:0-32237 GCA_043747645.1 Pseudomonadota bacterium
TTTTTAACGATGTCTTCGTATTCTTGTTTTACAACAGCTAATAATTCGCGGTAACGTTTTTTGGTTTCCTCATCGCGAATAAGAGAGTGATTTTTAAGACCGCCCTCAAGTTCATTCAATACGATAAAGGGATTGATGCATCCGCCGCCTTTGTCGTCTACCAATGCATTAGAAATTTTATCTTGCACGTAACGCGGGCTAATGCCATCGAGACCTTCACGCATAGATTCTTTGCGCAGCTCCTTAATATTGTCTTCGGTATAACCCGGAAGGGTTTTTCCGTCGTACAATTTAAGCTTTTGCATCATAGTCAAATTTGCTTTTTTAGGCTCTTCGAGGCGGGTTAAAATTCCCCACATAGATGCTGTTTCGAGCGTGTGCGGTGCAATGTGAATGTGTGGCACGGTTTCAGGATTGAAATCTTTGCGGTAAATACGCACTTCTTCTTTCAATTTTGTAATGTACGGCACATCAATTTTTACAGTACGGTCGCGCAACGCTTCCATAAATTCATTGTTTTGTAATTTACGGTACTCAGGTTCGTTAGTGTGGCCAATAATGACTTCGTCAATATCGGTTTGTGCAAACTTTTTAGGCTTCACTCTGTGCTCTTGCGAAGCTCCTAATAAATCGTACAAAAAGGCAACGTCGAGCTTTAACATTTCTACAAATTCAATGACACCGCGGTTTGCAATGTTAAATTCGCCATCAAAGTTAAACGCACGAGGGTCTGAGTCAGAACCATATTCCGCAATTTTACGGTAATTTAAATCGCCTGTGAGTTCTGTGGAGTCTTGGTTTTTTTCGTCTTTAGGTTGAAAAGTACCAATGCCTACACGATCTTTTTCAGACAGCAAAAGGCGATGCGTGCGAATGTGATTGCGAATAACCTTTTCCCAATCACCGCCATATTGCTTCATAAGTTCAGCAAAAATATAGCGGCAAGAAGGATTAACGCCACCTTCTACAAAGATTTTTTCGTCAAAAGCTTTTCCTTTATTTAAAAATGAAAGAACTTTTGTGCGCGCTTCTTCGGGAATCAAACGCAAGGGCTCTTCGTGCATAGGGCACGGCATTGTGTCTTCCATATTCAACTTAGATTTGAGCCCGTACCACGAATAAGTGTACAAAGCTCCTTCGGGTTGCGAAGAATACCATTCCACACCCTTTTTAAGCACCCGCGCTACTGTACTTTTAGCGCTGCCCACTGGCCCATGAAGCAATAAAACTCGTTTTTCGGGGCCGTAGCGCAAACTTGCGGCTTTAAAAAAATTCACAAGCTTGGCCAAATGCACATCAAGGCCAAACACAGCGTCTTTGCCATTGCCAAGCGGGTCGTCAAAAAACTTAAAATGATTCATTTTCTTTTTGTGTTCTACGTATTCGTAGGTACCAAAATGCATAATCATATCGTGAATGCGCTGAAAAGCCGTGCGCGTTACTTTAGGATTTTTAATGACAATCTCTAAATAGTCGTCAAATGTGCCTTGCCAGTTGAGCTCTGAATAGAGACTCGGGCTGTAGGCTTCCCGCACAAGTTCGTAAATTTTATCAGTTTGCATCAGTCAACTCCTTGAACGGGGACCCGAATGAAGAGACACACTATTTAAAGTAACAACAACAAAGTAACACATTCCATTAACATTGTACTGTTGCTGTGTTGCCATGGTCAAATATCCACATGGTCAAAGCAGCAGCGGCAAAATTGTATTATTATTTTAAGTAAACAATGACTGAATTATATTTTTACGAGTTTCAAGAATACGCAAACGATTGACCAAACCAGTTGGCAATTTTTCACCATCAGCTTCTAAAAATGGCTTTTCGAGAATGGCGAATTTTTTGATGGTGGCATGCCGAGGCAAAGTCTCGTTTACCCCCGCAATAATATCTTGAATGCGTTGCCGCACAGGTTCGGGCGATTCTCGCCAATCGCTTTGTGCACTGGCACCAAGCACAACTAAAGCAATTAAAAACGGCATGCGGTCGCCCACAATGCACACATCACCAATTTCTGGGTGCTCTTTCAGTAGGGTTTCAAGCCGCGCAGGCGAAATAACTTGTCCGCCAGCAGTCACAAAAAGATGACGCTGTCTGCCCGAAATCACAAATCCGTAGGGAGTCATTTGTGCCACATCGCCTGTTTCGCACCACCGCCCCACTCGCTCCTGGTTTGAACGGTCGAAAAGTGGATTATTAAGGCGGTATTCCAGCACAGATCCATTTCCCAATCGAAAAGAAACATGGGGCAACGGGCTTCCGATTAAATTAAAATGCGGTGCTTCAAATGTGTTTGACGATAGCAGGCCGCCGGCGGCAGTCACACCATAAGTTTCGATAACAGGAATTCCTAATTGCTCTAAACACTTGACATCGGACTCACGAGCAGGTGCTAATGCGTGCACAACGCAGCGTAAACTGCCCACAGAATCGGCAATAAATTTTGAACCCACACTGAGGCGGCCTGCCGTTCGCAACAAGCGAAATGCCCCTTCAAAAATAGGCTCTGGTAGTTTGAGCGCTTTGCCGGACTTTAAAAACCCTCGTATTTTCTCGAGTTTTTCGACTACTTTTAATCGGGGTGCATAAGTAGGTTTTTGCGACATTTCTTGCACAAAATCTGCAACACGTGACAACTCCGCAGGCCCCACAAAAAGAATTGTGGGCCTTAATATCATTAAATTTGTTTGCCAGTCAGTGCTCTGATTAGGAAACCCTAATACACCGTTTTTAAGCAACACACACAAGCGCGAAAGATGCGCAAATGGTGAAGATGGCGGCATGAGTTCCATACTTTGCCAAAACAATCCTGGCGGAACTCCCACATGAATTAAAAAATTTTGCGCAACGGTAATTAAAACATCGGGCATTAATTCTTCTGGTTTTTGAAACCCATCATGCCCAAAAGAAATGAATTGAAAATTCCCGACCTTCAAATTAATTTCATTATTTTTTTTCGTCTTTTTTGACGAATTATTTAATTTTTCTTTTTCGTCGGCTAAATATTTTCTAAAATCCTGAAATATTTGGGGCTCTGCATGTTTGTCTTGCGCCACCCATGGAGTTTGACCCACATTAAATACAGGCACATCAAAACCAGATAAACTGCGCGCGACTTCTTGAGCGTCTGCGACCAAGGCTTGTCCATTGAAATGCTTGAGGCACCATTTAATATCGTCATGCGATACCTGTTGCGGCAAAAACATCACATCATAGCCCGATAATTGAGCACCCAATGCACCAACAAATGAACTGTAAGAATTGCGGCAAAGAAACAAAACAGACTGTCGCTCAGGCTTTTTTTCTGTTTCTAAATTGGAGTCCGCAACAGAATTTAAAACAGGCAATTGCTTCAACCAAATGGCTGATGCTCTACCCAAATGGGCACAAAAATCTTGCCCCGAAAACTGACTCCAGGCGCCATTGCCATAAGAACGAGCAACGACTTGGTTTGTCCTGGCACTTTGTTTCATGAGTGCCGTTAAAAAAAGCTGGGTGCCTTTAAACTTATTTTCAGAATTTGTTTTAGAAATGACATCGGAACTTATTTTAGAATTTAAATCTGTGTTCAAACTTGATGGCATTATACTGCCACTCGTGGAGTTATAGATTTTAATAAAATAACATTTCGAATGAGATCAAAATATTTACGTCGTGCTGCCACTTGAATAGCATCGTCAAATTCAGGAAAATAACCGGTTAAAGTTTGTCCATAAGTGCAACCAGTGTCGAGGCCAACACAAATGGGCCTGCCGGAATTTAAGGTTTTACGAAAGAGTCCTTGTTTGGCATCATGGCCAAATAAAACTAATTCAGGTCCCTTATACAATTCGTGCCAACGAAAACGCTCTTTAGGATCGCTGGAGCCAATGACCCGAGGCGCAGGGGCCTCTGATAAAGTGTTTGCCAATTTTGCTGGCGCAGAAACCACCGACGATGGAGCATAAGCTAAATTATGCGGAACAATTCCATCAGCGTGGTTTTTGGTTTCCTGAGATTGCAATCGATTGCTAAGCACTTCTGCACGATGGCCCGAAGGAACTAACACGAGTTTTCGGCCCGCTGGAGTCACTTCCCAACGCAAATACCTTGCGGTGAGCATCATACGTTCCGTGGTGGCAATCATACCTTTAATAGGGTCGATTCCCGCGTGAACAATAATGGCAGGATAGGAACTCTCCCATCCTTTTCGCAATTTTGCTGGCACAATTTCGGTGGTAAAAACATGCGGCAAAGCCGAAAGCAAATCGAAAATTGCTCGCTTGTGGTACCTAATTAAATGCAAAGTTTGCTGCGTGTGTTCGGGTAAACTCTGTGGACCTTTTTTTTGCGCTTGCAATATTGAAGCCCACAATGCCCAATCGTGATTCCCTTTAATACAAAGAGCTTGGTGTTCTTGAATTATATCGAACACACCAACGGGGTCTGGACCTTTTGTGAATAAATCGCCCACCAAAACCAGTTGAAAATCGGACACGCGTTCTTTGGCTTTTAAAATTAAATCTGAGAGCTCTTTTGCACAGCCGTGCACATCTCCAACCACGAATAATGGTTTCCGTTCCGCAGACGATGGCAGGTTGCGAATGATATTTTGGTACGCGTTGTCCTGCACTGTAACCCTTCCTTCGTCCCTCGTTTCGAAACGAAAGTCCTCCCTGAGAGAATATCAAGCCTTTGAGCACTGGTGCAAACATGCGTCAGAACTCAAACAAATGCAAGACCTGCCACCTCAGTAGGTAGGTCTTGCATTGCATTGCATTTTACAATTTTTAATGAGTATCTTGAACTGTTTCTACAACACTAATAGAATTTATTTCTGATTCAAAATCTTGTTTTTTTTACGGGTCCATCCCAACGCACAACAAGTAAAGTAACATGAACCGTCCTCATTTGAAAAAGGAGGTGAAATTAAACTGCCAAACTCAAATCGAGAACGTCCATGCAAAACCAAGAGTTGAGACATCGTAAAAATCGCGTGGGGTGACCAAACCTTTTTGATTGGGGTCGTTGGGGTCAAATTTACTGGCTGAAATATCAGCAATAGGAAAATAAACCGAAAAAAGTCGGAAATTTGCACCAAAAGTTTGAAATCGCATAATTTGGATTCCCACACTTGCGTACAATCCTAAACTGGCAGCATTGATAGTGGCATGACAGTTAGAATACTTTTGTTTTTGCGATAGGTTTCCAGGCAATGGAGCAGGTTCTGCAAAACAATTTTTAATGGCCGCAGTTTGCACGTCATTTTGAATCCGTTCATAAATTACTTTTTCTACAGTCGTTTTGTAGCCCATGCCCAAACGCAATGTAGCCCCATTGTTAAAGGAGTAACTCACAGTTCCTGCATATAAAGTTTTGTCGAAAGCATTGGTAGCGTTAAGCACTGGTTTAATAATAAGACCATCTAACGAAACACCTTTGTACACAAATAAAGAAACAAAAGCGCCCACAGTAAAAGACGGTGCAACAGACAACGGATTTAAAGTGTATCCCAGGGGCTCTAAGCCAATGCGGAGGTCTTCGCGATTTCCACGCCCTAATTTTGGTTCATTTTGCACAGGCGTTTCATTTTGCCGGGGGCTGTTTTGTTGGTACGGATTTACATGTTGAATAGAATTGTTTTTTGGAAATTGCTGGTAATTCGCCTGCACCACGGCCCAGGCGTTCAAAGGAACAACACTCATTGTAAAAAATACCAATTTAAAATTCATAATATAAAGTAACAAAACAGAATTAAGGTTACAAACATAGGGCAAATTACTCCCCTATCGCCTCTGACGCATCTATATATTTACCTTACGGTCATTGTTTGGCCAGTTGGCTTGTGCTCTTGCAAGGTCTTGCATACATTCACAATCAGAAAGCATGAAAAGGCTAACCAGTGAGGATACAAATGAATTGTCTTGTTGTTCTGGCATGCGTTACTCTCAATGCATTTTGCGCTTGCCTCGAAGTGTCGTTTTTGTCTGCTAGTACTAAAGAATTGCAAGTTCTTGCCACCCAAGGCCACGCTCGCGCACAAATCGCTCTCTTGTGCAAACACAATCCAGAACGAACCATTGCTGCCTTACAAATGATTATGACATTTATATCCATGCTTTCGGGTTCTCTTGGAGGTGCCGATTTATCTGCGCGCCTATCGCCTTATTTAACTCAAAATATGAACTGGAGTTCTTCTACTTCAGAAACAGTTGCTCTTTTATTAGTTGCTTTGCCTCTCACTTTATTTACGGTGGTATTTGGCGAAATTATACCAAAGACTATTGCACTTCGATTTCCACTTCCCATACTTTTGGCAGGAGCTGCGTTTTTAGGGCTCTTTGACAAATTGGCTTCTCCATTCACAAATACAATAACACGAATTACAAACAAGATATTTTGTCAATTCAACACATCAAACAAGTTAATAGTCGATGATTTAACAACAGATAATACTTTTCCAGACAATTTAACTAACATTACAATTCACAAATCGCTCCAATGCGCTCGATTGAGAGGGCGAAAATCAAAGATTCTTACTGTGTCCGTATTTGAAACTCAAGATAGCAATTCCCTTAATGAAGGGCTTTTAGCCTAAACTTTTAAAAAATTTATTTAGTCTATTTTAAATAAAGACAATGCTTGCAACGCGTCCCTGACCAGTGGCATTTCTCTAAAGAAAAAAACATGCTTTGCAACGGTTTTATTTGCGCTCCATTCTTTAAATAGAGCTTCGTCCTTAAAAAGCTTGCGAGACACAGCCAATATAAGTGGTGCCGGCTGCGATTCAAGTTGTTTGATGCGGTGCTCCAATGCAGAAAAATGCCAACGGTGAAAAACTTCTAAATAAATTTTTTTCTTTTTTGCATTTTCAAATTCAAAATCTGGAAAACAAAGCTGCTCGCCAACAAATGGCAAAAAATCTTGCGCTTCAGAAATTTTCCAGCCCGATTCTTTTTTACCAAATGCCTCTTGAAACATTTGAAGCTCTTCGGGAACATAAGAATTAAAATGCGACAGGGGCAATTTTATTTCGCAGGTGTTGTCTAATACAAGTTTTCCGGTGCGGCCGTGTTCAAATTCTACTTGAGCTTCTAAAGCCCATTCCGGAAGTTGCAAAAGATGTGGAAAAAAAACAGCGAGCTGAATGCCATAAGCTCGGGTTTCCATAAGGAGCGACAGAGGTCCGCTCACGTTTAATTCACAACTGCCATTTTCTTTTTTGCAAACTTGCACCACAAGGCGTGCAAAGCGCAATGCTTTTAAAAGCCTGCGCAATTCGCCCGTATTCCACTTTGGCAAGGCAATTTTTAATACGCTGCTGCGCATTAACAAACCCTGAATTTGAGCGCAATTGTAACGCTGTAAAAGTTCTTCGGAAGTAATTTTATCGAATTTAACTAACTTTTGAAAAGCAGGCAGGTCATTGTACAAATGCGACATAAGCTGCTCAGGGCTCAAATTTAATTGCGCAGCAATACGCTCAGCAGCAGACATTTCTGAATCATTTAAGTCGGCCTGCTGTAGCAATAATTGGCTTTGTTCAAATGCTTTTCGCCTGAATTCAGGACCATCACTATCGGAACCCGCTCCAAATTCGCACCTGTCTAGTAGTAATTTTTCAAAACCCCGCATGTGAAATTCAGAAACTTCAAATGCCGCACGTATGGTTTTAAATTCCGCTTCAATTTGCGACAAATTTTCACCAATTGAATTTTCTAAATAAGCAATTAAAGCAGCAGATGCTCCTAAATTTGCTTCATCTTTTACTTTAATTTTACCAGGAACAAAAACACCTTTGCGCAATTGGTAATTAAGAAGGTCTTTCGTAAGCATTGTGAGCACGCCTCCTTTCATTCACACTGAGTTCGGAAGTGTCGTCGGAAACGATTTCGTAAAGCACTGCTTTTTTGCCTGGAGAGGCCCGCAAAATACGCCCTAAGCGCTGCACATGTTCGCGCACAGTGGCACTGCCAGACACAACAATAGCCACGGATGCTTCGGGAACATCGACACCTTCGTTGAGCACTTTTGAAGTGACAAGTACAGTGCGAGTGCCTTCTTTAAACATTTTTAAAAATTCTATCCGTTCTTTCATGCGCGTGTGATGGGTGAGCACTGGCAAACAAAATAAGGTACCAAGCTGATACGCAGTGTCGTTATCTTGTGTAAAAATTAAAATGCGGCATTCTTTGTGCTTGACAATCAATTGCCAAACTTGCAACAATTTTGCACGGGGACTTTGGGCAATTTTCTTTTGAATCAAATACGATTTAAATGCAGCGCGACCAGCCTCATCGCGGGCACTTTGCCGAATAAACTGCGACCAACCATCAGACCTTCTAAAATCAATGCCGCGCTCACGCACAAATTTAAGGTAACACTCGCGGTTAGATTCGTAGATAACACGCTCTTCGGCACTGAGAGCAACGGGAATGGTATGCACATCGTAAGGCGAAAGAGTTTGGTTGGAAAGCTGGCCAATTTGCACTTCAAATACCGTTGGGCCACAAAGACTTTGCAGGTCCACATGGCGCCCATCGGATCGCTCTAAAGTGGCAGTAAGGCCCAGTCTAAAAGGCGCAACACTCATAATTGCAGCCAAGCGCGTTTGGGGCCCAGGCAAATGGTGGCATTCGTCGAAAATTAGAAATCCGAATTGTGAACCGCTGTGTGGCATGTGAATGATAGCTGAATCATAGGTGCTAACAGTCAGTTTTTGAGTGTCATAACTCCCCCCACCCCACATGCCAATTTTTATTTCTTCATTTTCTGCACTCGAATTTTGATGCTCTGAAGGGCTGCAAAAAAAATCTTGCAACACGCGCACCCATTGTTGCATCAAATCGAGCGTAGGCACTAAAATAAGCGTGGGCCTGGCAGTTATTTCAATTGCAAGACAAGCTAAAATTGTTTTACCGCTACCGGTGGGCATAACAACTACACCGCATTTTCCTGCAGCGGCAAATGCTTGCAGTGCTTTTTGTTGATGATCTCGGGGTTGAATTTTCTTGACAAACGGAAACGGTAGAGCTGCAAAACTACGTGCATTATCGGTGTATTCTAATTTCTCAGAGCGAATGGCCATTACAATTTGGCGGTAAAAATAAGCAGGTGCGCGAAAATTTGAGGTGCGTTCATCCCACACTAAACCGGGCCATTTTTGCCCCGATGGTACATTTCCTTCTAAACAAATTGTACCTTTATCAAACTTTAAAAAAATCACCTGCGCATAAATTCTTTAACTATAATTGAACGCAAAATTTCGCTGGTGCCGCCGCCGATTTCTATTAATTTAGCATCACGCATGAGGCGTTCTACAGGAAACTCACGAATATAACCGTATCCGCCCAAAACTTGAATGGCATCGAGCGATACTTTTGTCGCCATTTCTGAAGCAAAAACCTTTGCCGCAGCTGCTTCTTGGTTGGCTCTGCGTCCTTCGTCAATCACTTGGGCAGCTTCGTAAACAAAGGCACGAGCAGCACGGTATCCAATGTACATATTGGCTATTTTTTCGGACACCGCTTGAAAGTTCACAATGGGAGTGTTGAATTGCTGACGTTCTTGCGCGTATTTAAGCGAATGGTCGAGACAAGCACGGGCGATACCTAACGACATGGCCGCCAAACCAACGCGCTCGATGTCTAAATTTTTCATCAAATGTTTTACAGAATCGCCTTCTCGGCCCACTAAATTGCGCACTGGTACTTTACAATCTCTAAACACTAATTCGCCTGTAGGACTCGAACGCATGCCCATTTTTGACAATTTTTTGCCGCAAGAAAAACCTTTAAAATCTTTTTCAACAATAAAAGTCGAAATTCCAGTGCGTTCTTCGCTGGTACGAGCGTAAACCAAAAAGACATCTCCAATAGGCCCATTGGTGATAAACATTTTGGTGCCATTTAAAATATAATAATCGCCGTCACGCACTGCACGGGTTTGCATTCCAACAGCATCGGACCCTGCACCCGGTTCGGTCATGGCCATACCTGCCACAAACTCTCCATTAATGCACTGTGGCAAATAAGTAGACAGCTGTTCTGGGGAAGCATTTTGAGCCAAATTGTGTACAAATAATAAAGAGTGCGCCAAATACGATAAACAGGTTCCGGGGTCGGCGTAACTCAGTTCTTCCATAACTGAAACAACTGACACTGCGCCTAAAGCCGCACCGCCATATTGCTCTGGAGCGGTGATTCCTAAAATGCCTTGTTCGGCAAAACGCTTGAAAATACCTGGTGCCAGGCGCTCTTCTCTATCGAGCTCGTCGGCATAGGGAGCTAATTCTTTGGCCGCAAAAGCGCGAACCATGCTAGTGAGTTCTCTCATTTCAGACGATAAATCGTTATTTAAAGACATAATAGACACCCTTTATATCATTCTAAAATCAAAACTAAATCCGGGCCGCTCAGTATTTGTCCTGGTACAATAAAAATGCGACTGACAACACCATTGCGCGAAGCTTTCACTTCTAATTGCATTTTCATCGATTCTACCACAATTAGAACCTGGCCCACATGCACTGTATCAGATTCTTTCACTTTGACTTCGAGCACGCGTCCCGCCATAGGAGCAAACACTTCGCCACTACCATGAGTTTGCGAGTCGAGTGCTGCATTTAATGTCGCAATAGGGTCTTCAAGCAGAAGGCTTTCTCCCCAGAAGAACAAAGCTATTTGGGAACCAGAAATACGCTTGGCATAAAATATCACACTTTGCTTCTGTGAATTCACAATTGCATTTACGAGGCCCTGGCTCCGCTTGGCAGTATTTATTTTTTCGAAACCCACATTTAAGAGGTCTGCTACCAAAGGTCCTTTTAATTCAAAACAGTCGTTGTGAATGTTTTTTAAACTGACGATTTTAAATGTTACATTACGGGCGCCCACTGAATTTACATTTGAATTAAATTCACCATACATAACTCGTACTAGTGCATCGCGAAAACCTTGCGATTTTAAAAACTCAACCCAAGGCTCTGGCAAAACACTTGCATTTAACAAATCTAAATTTTGCGCAATCCAAGCCGTAGATTGATGACCATTTACAACATCAGAGTGACTAGCACATGCCAATAAAAAAGGAATATTCGTTGTGCAACCTAAAATAACGTAACGCTCCAGGGCGTAGGCCAGTCGCCCATAGGCTTCGGCTCGAGTTTCGCCCCAAACAATGAGTTTAGAAATCATGGAATCGAACTGCGCGTTTACTTTGCCACCCTGGCACACTCCGGAATCGACTCTGATGTAAGTCCCTTGTGGTTCAAGGTAACAGAGCAAAGGCCCCGGCGTCGGCATAAATTGATTGCGAGGGTCTTCGGCTAAAATACGGGCTTCTATGGCCACACCACGCGGAGTTGGACACACAAAAACATTTCCGTCGCCAAACGAAATTGGCATTTTTCCCGTTTCGGCAAGCTCTAATTGTGCTTGCACGAGGTCAATGCCATACACCCATTCTGTAACAGGATGTTCTACTTGCAAGCGGGTATTCATTTCTAAAAAATAAAACCTGCCCTGAGAATCTAATAAAAATTCTACGGTACCAGCACCAAGGTAACAGGTGCGTTTGACCAATTCGAGCGCTGCTCTGCCCATGGTCTCGCGCAATTGCGGTGAAACAACTGAACTTGGAGCTTCTTCGATGACTTTTTGGTGGCGACGTTGCAAAGAGCATTCTCGCTCTCCCCAAAAAACCCCTCCGCCTTTTCCATCACCAAAAACTTGGATTTCAATGTGCCGGGGTGACAATAAATAAGATTCAATGAACACAGTGCCATCGTTGAAAGAAGCCATGGCTTCTTCGGAGGCGCGAATTATGGCTTCGGGCAATAAGGTAACATCTTCGACAATTCTCATGCCGCGCCCACCACCACCACCACTTGCTTTAACTAAATAAGGTGAAACTATTCCGCGTTCGTGCAAGGCATTGGGCCATTTTTCCGGAACCAATGCCGCTAATTCATGAGAATAAAGTGCATCAAGCGTTGGTACCTGTGATTTTTTGGCAAAACTTTTTGCCGATTCTTTACCACCCATGGCAGTCATATTTTGAGGCGTGGGCCCTACAAAAACAATTCCCGCTGCATTTACAGCAGTGGCAAAATCGGCATTTTCTGATAAAAAACCATAGCCAGGATGCAGATATTGTGCACCCCATTTTTTTGATGCGGCCACTATTTCGGTAACATTTAAAAACGACGAAACCTCCAGCACTGCATCGGCTTCAAGGCGCACCAGAGCATCAGAATCCGTAGAAGTTGAAATCACTGCAACATCGTACCCGCGCAAACGCGCTGCACGCATAATTCTGCGGGCAATTTCGCCGCGATTGGCAATGACAATTTTTTTTATCATTCATTTTTTCCTTTGCGCGACTTTAAGGTTTCCACGCAGGCGATTTTTTATCAAAAAAAGCTGCCAATCCGGCTTGTGCTTCGGGCGCAACTCTTGCATCGGCAATGGCCCTCACAGTGTATTCAAATGTTTCTGGTGGCGGCAAAGGAGACGCATGACGAATGAGTTCTTTGGTGCGACGTGCCGATTGGGGGCCCGCTTGCAGGAGTTCGTCTATCATTTCTTTGAGAATTCCTGCTTCTACTGGCGCAATGCGATTTACAATTCCATAACGTAACGCTTCATCGGCAAGAATTTTGCCGCCGGAGAGCATCATATAAGAAGCATGACCTAGGTTTAATTTACGCATGACATAAGGGCTAATCACACCAGGAACAAGGCCTAATTTAACTTCGGAGGTTGCAAATTGAGTTTGAGGCCTCGCTAAAACGACGTCGGCACACACTGCTAAACCAAAGCCACCACCCACCGCGGCACCTTGAATTTCGGCCAACACTGGCACAGGAAAATTTGCCAAGCGAAAAAACATTTGCCCCAGCATGCGGGCATCTTTTATATTATCAGATAAATCGCTTGCTGCCTGCTGACGCATGTAATTGAGGTCTGCTCCTGCGCAAAACACTGGACCTTCACCCGATAAAATTAACAACCGAAGATCGTCAGGATGTAATGTTAAAAGTTTTTTAAGGCCATCGGAAATTTCTGAAATCATTTCTGCATTAAAAGCATTTTTAACTGCGGGGCGGTTAAGAACCATACGCCAAGCACCGTTTTCGAGGCGGTCAATTCTCATATGATTTCCATTCACAAACACTTCTTTAGCAATAAGTGTTTCAATATAAGAATTTCCGGATTGCGACATGATTCACTCCAAGCAAAAATAAAATCACAAAATCAATCAACATTTACATTCTAAAGACGCCAACTTTTGTTTCTTCAATAGGCGCATTTAATGTAGCTTCTAAACTCGATGCTAAAATGGATCGTGTGTGACGCATGTCTACAACGCCATCGTCCCACAATCGCGCCGATGCGTAATAAGGATGGCCTTCTTTTTCGTATTTTTCACGAATCGGTTGAGCAATAGCATGAGCTTCATCGTCAGATAATTTTTTACCATCTCGCGCCATTTGATCTGCTTTTACAGTGACCATCACTTGCGCAGCTTGTTCGCCACCCATGACCGACACCCGTGCACAGGGCCATGTCCATAAAAAACGCGGGCTAAATGCACGTCCGCACATGCCGTAGTTTCCTGCGCCGTAACTCCCACCCATAAAGAGTGTTACTTTAGGCACTTTTGTAGTCGAAACTGCATGCACCATTTTTGCGCCATCTTTTGCAATGCCAGCGCGCTCAACTTTGGCGCCGACCATGAATCCGGTAATGTTTTGCAAAAATAGCAAAGGCACTTTTTCGGTACTGCACAGCTGTACAAAATGCGCAGCCTTTAAAGCACTCTCGCCGAATAAAACTCCGTTATTTGCAACAATACCGCAGGGTATTCCTTCAATATGTCCAAACCCTGTAACAAGCGAAGTCGCGTATCTGTTTTTGAATTCAAACAATCTGCTACCATCTATTAAACGAGCTAGTGCTTCTCTCACATCAACTTGTTTGCGCATATCTTGCGGCCAAACTCCTAATATTTCGTCGGGGTCGTAGGCTGGTGCTTCGGCATTGCGCATATTTACTTGAGCTTGGGGACGAAAGCCTAATTGCCCCACCATTTCCCGCAAAAGCTCAATGGCATGTGCATCATTTGCTGCAAAATGATCGGCCACACCGCTCATTTCAGTGTGCACGCGCGCTCCGCCCAAGTCTTCGGCAGTGACGTCTTCGCCAGTGGCAGCCTTAACAAGTGGTGGTCCACCTAAAAATATAGTGCCCGTACCGTTTACAATTATAGACTGATCGCTCATGGCTGGAACATAAGCACCACCTGCAGTGCAGCTTCCCATAACGGCCGAAAGCTGTGGTATTCCTAAGGCACTCATATTGGCCTGATTGAAAAAGATGCGACCAAAATGCTCTTTGTCTGGAAAAACTTCGGCCTGACGTGGCAAAAATGCACCGCCGCTATCAACCAAATAAAGACAAGGAAGCCTATTTTCTAATGCTATTTCTTGCGCGCGCAAATGTTTTTTAACTGTGAGTGGGTAATAGGTTCCACCTTTAACAGTGGCATCATTGGCAACTATCATACAAAGTCGCCCTCGCACTGTTCCCACTCCTGCTACTACTCCTGCGGAGGGAACAGAGTCTTCGTAAACTTCATGCGCCGACAAACATCCAACTTCTAAAAAAGGAGTTCCGGCATCGCACAAAGCCGCAATGCGTTTGCGTGCAAACATTTTACCTTGCACTTGCAGCCGTGCTTGCGCTTTTGCGCCGCCACCTTGCTGCACTGCTGCAACGGTTTTTTGCAAGTTTTCGCACAACTCCAAGTGGTGCGCAAAGTTTGATTTAAATTCAACAGCTGATGTGTTGAGATGACTCCGTATGAGTGTCAATTCCATCCCCCGGTCTCGAGCTCAGATTTGCCGAAGGTCATACTCGTTTTTCTGCAGAGAAACAAACTTGTCTCGAAGGATGGATTTTTGAGAGGCTCAAATTCATTTCGAGAAGTTCAAATACAATTACATGGGATTGTCTGCTATGTCTTTAGGCACAACCAACTGAACAGTATTGTAAGGAGATTTAGTAAGAGTCGGAACGCGCATGGCCCCGCGCAAATAGGATTGATCCATACGGTAGATTCCTGAAGGTGAGTTTCCAATTTCAGCTCCAGCTTCGTTGGTTTTTGCCCCAATACCCCAGCTATTTTTAAATAGAAGTGTATCGAGGTTTGACGCACTGCGACGCAATTCATTAAAAATAAAAGGCGACGAGATGGCTCCAGCCGCGCCACCTTTATTGACAAAATCCGTGGCTAAAACAAGGTGTCCGCCATCCATGGCAAAAGAAACCCAGTCCTTAGGATCAGACACATCTTGACCTGTAAATAAATCGCCATGCAATCGCGAAATATTTATGGGAAAAGCTAAAGGAACAGAAAAACCCTCTACCATTGCCCGCTTAGCAGCAGTAATAACTTTATCGTAATCGTCTTCAGACCGGGCTATTACCGCTTGAAAATTATCGGTGTTGATTTGCAAATAATCGGACAAAAATGCAAGGGAATTCCAAGTTTTCCCTCATATTCAAAGGAAATTGGCGGACGACTGGGAAAAGGCGCTTTCGGGGAATACTCCGTAAATTTTTACGATATCTAGGCCATCATGTTGTTTGATTTCACTAGGAACTCGAGGGTTTTCGAGCCAATCTGGAATGGGAGCATTCCAGCCTTCCGGAAAAGCCCCTTTAGATAAAACGCTTATGATAGTTACAACATCGGAAGTTTGAAATAACGCAAGCAAACCCTCAGCCATATGAAAAAACACGACCGCTTCTTCGCTCAAATCAACTTCTTTTTGAGTCCTATTTTTAAACACACTTTCTAGTAAACCAATGGTGCCGTATGACCAACAAATGCCAAATCGCCCTTGATTTCGCACCGCTGTCTGGGGAATGTCTACAGTATTCAGACCCGAAGAATTTGCATTCGATTTTTCATTTTTAAAAATTAGGGACATTTGATTATCTTGAGGACCGCAGGCACTCAAACAATTTAAACTAAAAATTGGCAATAAAAATGCAACTTTTGAAAGTGGTAATTTAATAAAATATCGGCTTACAAAAGTAACAGGATTTATTTTCAATGCCGGATCTCCCTTTAAATTTTGGGTATCGCACCAAAAGTTAAAGTAACTGGCCAACAAGCCAAAGTCAACTGCGTATGAGTTCTTTCATTTGGCGCACAGCTCTCTCGAGTCCAACTAACACAGCTCGCGCAACGATACTGTGGCCAATATTCAAATCTTGCACATACGGAAGTTTGGCAACCGCCCTTGCATTGCGATAATTTAAACCATGTCCTGCGTGAACAATGAGCCCTAAGTTGTGAGCTGCAATGCAAGCTTTTTCAATTCTCTTTAATTCTGTGCTTTCGTTTTCGTTACTAGAATTTTCGGCAAATTTTCCTGTGTGCAATTCAATCATTTTTGCACCGAGCCCATGGGACTCTTCAATATCGTGCAACTCAGGTTCAATAAATAAACTGACGGGCATGCCTTTATTTTGCAATTTTTCAATTGCATTTTTGAGCTCAGCATTATTTCGGTTCACGGCCAAACCACCTTCAGTGGTTCTCTCTTCTCGTTTTTCGGGCACCAAAGTCACCATATCGGGGCGAATTTCTAATGCAAAAGCAAGCATTTCTGCAGTACAAGCCATTTCTAAATTCAATGGCACTTGCAAAAATGAGCGGAGCAAACGCACGTCTCTATCTACAATGTGCCGCCTGTCTTCGCGCAAATGCACGGTAATTTGATCGGCTCCGCCTAATTGCGCCAAAACCGCCGCCTCAATAGGGTCCGGATACTGCGTGCCGCGGGCCTGGCGCAATGTTGCCACATGGTCGATGTTCACACCTAAAGTAGCCATAAATCCTCCTCAATCACTGGTTTTGGAACCATAGCGCGGAAAATTCAGAAAGAAAATAGACAAACCTATGCCTAGGGCATTACAAGTACCTTCAGATAACCAAATTTATTTTTATTGCGACGCCAAACAAAGCAAATTGCTTTTTTAATTTGATGTGTCATATTAAGAGGGAATACTCTATGAAACGAAGGTTTTTTTTAAATGCATTAAGCGCCGTAGGTACGACTTTAAGTTTAAAGTCATTCGCAAAAAATACAACGTTAAAAAATAAAATTAAAAAATCTACGCCACATTCCATGATGACTGGAAGCGATTCGAATCTCGATCTTAAACTAAAAATAGTTGCAGGTTCGTTCCCCCTGCAGCTCTCTGGCCACTTCTTTTTTGTAGAAGCAGAAAGACCCAGTCCTAAATCTAATTTACTTGCAGGCAAAGGATTTCTCAATAGAGTTGACTTCGATTCAACTCAACAAAAAGTATATTTAAAACGACGCATTATTGAAACTCCTTCTAAAATAGCGGCCGATAAACTTGCGAATACTTCGCACGCTTTTGTGCAATCTGGATTTATTCAATTTCACAACGAATTAGGAGTGGTGAATCATCTCAACACTGCAATCACAGAAATTGCAAACCATCGATTATTACTCACTACAGATGTTGGTATTCCTTATGAATTTGATACAGAAACTCTAGAATTAAAAACGCCAGCAGGTTCACTAAAGGAATGGAAGCAGAGTTTACCACACGAATTGCCCATGATTGACACAGAAAAAATGCCATTCCCTATGGTACGCACTACAGCGCATCCCGCTGTCGATTTAACATCGGGAGAATTTTTCAGCGTTAACCACGGCGGCCAGTTAATGATAGGTCCAGTTCCTTTAGGAAAACCATTTACAAAATTAATAAAATGGAATGGAACGGATTTATTTAAAACTTGGGAAGTTTTAAATGCCGAAAACAAACCAGTTAAAATCCGCGAAGCGGCTCACACGCTTTGCGTTACGGAGCACCATGTAGTAATAGTAGACACACCTTTTCATTTAGAAATGGGCCAAATATTTGGCCTTTCAGTGAGTGGAAAACAGCCCGACAACACCGTTGTTTGGGTTATTTTACGGTCTGATTTAATCGACTCAAATTCTTCGGTGGTGGCACGCAGTGTTACTTTACCGCGCGAATGGCAACATGTTGCAGCACTCTGGAATTCCACACCAAATGAGCTCGAAATTGTAGGCGCCGCTAACGCCTGTTCCGATTTTTCAGAATGGCTGCAGCTCAACGAAAATTTGCTCAACGGAAGCAAAGTCACAGAAGACTTTGCAGGAATGATTCCATCGGCCGTTGATTTGAGCTTTTACGGCAGCATAAAATTTACCATAGATGACAATATTAAGCCCCCAATGTCAGCGATCATCAAATGGTTTACGGACGAAAAAATAGTTTGGATGCCCGCATTACAGACCTTTCCAACTCAAATGGGCCGACCACTCAATGCAGAGAATTTTTATTGGATAAATTACGGCTACAAAACAGAACTCACGCCCACACGCATTTTTAACCTCTACAAAGACTACAAATACCGCACCATTGATGCTCAAAAATTAAAATCAATTGACGCTCAACCTTCACTTTCAAAATTCAACGGGTCAAAAAATAAAATTGAAGACGTTTGGTTTGCGCCTGAGGGAATTTTTATTTCAAGCCCTCAGTTCATTCCAAAATCAATCGCAAACACTGCCGAAGAAGGCTACATTGCCGTCACTCTTTATTCCGACGAACAAGGCGACAGACTGGCTATTTTTGATGCTCAAAATTTATCGCAGGGTCCCATTTGTGAATTAGCCCACGAAAACTGGAATTTTTCTCTGAGTCTGCATTGCCATTGGCTACCGCAAATAAAAGCATGGGAAAAGGAATATTTTGTGCCCGCAAGTGCCGACTTTGGACCACGCATCGAAAGTCGAAATCCTGAAATTAAGGAAGTGTTTGAAAAACACATTTACACTCGGTTCGGTTGAAATTACACTGGAAATAGATTTTAAAAAAGCCAAAAAACACGCGCAAAAACCATTTCAGAAAAAGGTCGTCAAAAATGAATTTTAAAATAACAAGTGTCGTTCTAACTACCGGCGTCGCATTGTTTGCACAACACTCCAGCGCCATGGCATTGGTAAGGGTTGGCTTTGCTTCAATAGATATTTCAACCACAAAATCCGTGCCAATGGGCGGTTATGGAGTGCATATTGGACTCCCCAATTCTGCGCGCCTGAGCACCGGAATCCACGACCCCTTGCAAGCCAACGCCATTGCTTTTGAAGGCGAAAATCAAAAGGGTGTTATTATTGTTTCACTCGATTCCGTGGGGCTTTCGCGCGCGAGTTCGCTACGCATTCGAGAGCAAATTCAAAATATTTTACCCGAATCTAAGGCGACAGTTATACTTTCGGCAACTCATTCGCACCAAACTCCCGACACCATGGGTCTTTGGGGCGCATTGCCATTTTTTACCGGCCGTAACGCAGCTTATATGGATATGTTTGAAAAAAATGCAGCGGCAGTTGCCCTTAAAGCCTGGGAGCGCAGAGTGCCAGCAACATTGAGTCACGGCATAGGAAATTATAAAAATACCACAACAAAAGCCTCAGAAAAAGACGCACAAAACGACCAAATATCTTTATTTGTGGTGCGCGATCTCAATGGCACAGTACTTGGCACTTTATCGCAATGGAGCGCCCACCCTTCTACACTCCCTGAAAAAAATACAGTGCTTTCTGCGGATTTTGTAGGCACATACCGTTACTTTATGTCTCAAAAAATGCCTGGCACTCACGTTTACGTGAATGGAGCCATTGGCAATGTGTACCCCACCGAAGTGACAGAACGCATACCTGACCCCTTTACAGCAGGCCAACGCAGCCCTGGTATGGAAGACTATTACGATAAAGTTGCGGCCATCGGCTCTCAATTGGCCAATGCTACAATGGCAGCTTTAAATTCGGCAACGCCGTTGAGCTCTGAAATATTTGGTTCGAAATCGACACGCGAAATTTTTCAACTTGAAAACAAGCTTTTCAAATGGGCATCACAACTTAATTTAGTCGAAATTAAACCTACCAGAGAAGGAAACCTCGAAACAGAAATGGCGCTTCTAAACTTGGGAGGAATTGCTGCAGTTACAATACCTGGCGAAATTTTCCCAAATGCGGCATATTCTTTGGCCAGAAAATTAAAAAATCAAGACCCCAATATTCATCCTTTTTACATTGGAATTGGAAACGATTGGCTGGGATATATTATGACCGCGGCGGATCAAAAAAACCCAGACTTCTCTTACAACGCTTCACTTTCGGCCGGAAAATATTTATTGCCTCACCTCGACAATGCCATTGTAGAATTGCAAAAACGCTGGGAAAACCCGGAAATTAATTTTTTTAGATTTGAGTAATACATTGTTCCTGCGCAAATTGGGGAAATCGGCAAGCAGATTAACGCATGGGCGAGGGAAATTCAAACATAAAATACTTTTCCAAAAAAGGCCGCGCTGCCTGATAAATTTAAATCCAGCCGCGTAATTTGTATCCCATAATTCCAACGTACTCATTAATAACTTGAACCAATGTAAAAACATTTTCAAAGGAAATTAAACTGCGCTCGCCGGTGATTTCAGGGCTCTCCACAGAATAAGGACAAACTTTAAATCCCTGCTTCGTAAATGTTTGCACCGAACGAGACATATGCAGTGCACTGGTCACAAGAATGATTTCAGAACTCAAACTTTTAGTGCGCAAAAACTCGGCAATTCCTATGGCGTTTTGAAAAGTATTTAAACTTTTTTCCTCGACATAACTCTGCAAAGGCGGATTCTCTGCGGGCACGGGGCCAAGTAAAGCTAGAAAGTATTTTTGCATCACTAGTGCTTCAGAATTCTTGAGGTCTGAGCGCCCAATGCCACCACTAAATACAAATTTGAGCGACCTAGAAGCCTGCTGTTTTGCTAAAGTAACTGCACCATTGACTCTATTTAAGGTAGCTGTATCAGGCACATCGTCTGATAATATTCCCCCACCCAGCACCACAACTACATTTGATTTTTGATAACAATCAGTCTGTTGAGCTTCAATCATCAATCGCCTGTTTTCGATCAATAAATCTTGGGCTATCCAAGGTGTAAATTTAGATGATGCGCAAATAAACAACCCCACCCACAAAACACTTGTGGCACCTTTAAACATCCACGCTCGTTTTCCGCGAAACAATAAATAAGTCAAAAAAACCAGCATTAATAATGCGCCAGCATCAATAAAAAATATTTTGACAAATTTTATAAAGGCAATAAACCCTGACGTTTCATTCATTCAACATCTCTTTTGTAAAAATAAAAAACTCATAAGAATTTTACGCCACACTGAATTCAGACACTTGAACTTCAGACTGTGGTGCAGATTCGGCCTCTTTTTTATCTAGCGATTCAGCTTTACCTTTTTTGAGCTGCAACACAACAAGTGTCATGTCATCCTCTTCTTCGGGGCGCGCGTGAAAATCTTTTTTATTTTGCCTCAACTGATGCACCAAAAATTGAGTGATAGACTGTTCTGTTTTGCGCACAGTGCGCTCTACATTTTTCACCCAGGAAGTGATTGGCACATCTAGCGCAACCAAGCCATCGGAATACAAACAAATCAAGGCCCCTTCTGGAAAACTAGCAGCTCCCGCAGGCCAACTCACCAAAGTTTTTTCTGCGCCTACACTTGATCCCAAAGATGTGGCTGCGGACCTTAAGTAACGAACTTTTTTATCGGGTCCACTTTGCATTAACACACCAGGATGCCCGCCCGTGACATATACTATTTCTCCTTTTTCGGCATCAATTAATGATAATACAGCCGTGCAAGCATCGCCTTTGCCCAGAGCTAAAAGCCCAAAGTGCATGCGCATCGAAACTTCAGAAAGCATTAATTTAGTTTGCGCAGTATCTGTAGGAGCGTCATTTTTAGTAATTTCGGAACACCACAATCCCCACTGAGAACATAACACACTTGTTACCAGGGCCGGACCAACACCGTGACCAGTAATATCTACAACCACCGAAGCCAAAAGCAATCGGCCATCGGCGAATTTTAATTCGCGCACATCAAACCAATCCCCAGCCAATGCTGAGGCTGGGTAATAAAATGCGCGCCACTGCCACAAATCTGTGTCGTGTTTGCGCACAGGTAAAGTGCGTTGTTGCATATCGCGCGCTAAGGCAACTTCTTTTTCGAGCACGGCGCTTTCTGCCATGACCTTTGCAAAACCAATCATTTTGCGCGCAACGGAACCAACCTCAAAAAGAGCAACGGTTATAAGAACAGGAAACATCATACTGTGTTTCCAATCTAGCGGATTTTTAAGTGCCGAAGAAGAAATTTTTAACAACTCCGAAAAATTAATCCAAAAATGCAGTGCTAAACCACCACATAATATAAGTGCACGCGCAAAAAATAATACCTGACCTAAGTTAGTGAGTTCCTCAGATTTTGTAGATGCATTAATTTTCTTTTTCCACCTCAAAACCTGAAAAACAACTCCCGTGACTAAAATAGGCAGCGATATTCCAGCAGAAAGAGTGTCTGCCCACAAATCTAACGTTAAAGAATAATTAGAATCAAAATGGCGCCAAATTACCGACAAAAATGCAGAACCTAAAACTCCGCAAATTAAAATCCACGTTTTACGTGGACGTAATGCCGATATCTCTAAAACAAAAATAATGAGCAATGAAAAAACAATGCCGTTGCAAAAAGCTAAAATATTTTGATTGGTTTCGGTTGCGACCAGTAGGCTTTCCTGAAAAGCAAAGTTTATAAATCCGCGACCCGCTCTAAATACAGAATATAAACTTGCCAGACCAAAAACCACAGAATGGTCTAGCACAATGGCCACAGCAGCCAATAAAACAGGAAACCCCATTTCCATTTGTGAAGCCAAATTTGCCGAGAATTGTAACCTTAGATTAGAAGCAATGTAGTCGTCCGCTGCTTCAGGTTCCGATAAAACAATCGGAAAATCTGTGGGGCCAACGTAGTCGAGTGTGTCCATGTCAAATTCGAGGGCAATTTCTCCTGCATCTAAAACTTCTCTTGAATTGAATCCAAAAATAACATTTGAACCCACACCATAGATATCGTTTGCAGTGCCATTAAAAAACGATCGCACTCTATTTTGCACCGACCGAGGGAAAGCAATTACTGCTTTATCGTGCTCCGCGAGCCATACTCTGTCTGATTGAGTAATTTTATATTTTAAAGTGACAAGAGTTGGTTTTTCTTTAAACAGCGCCACCATTGACGGCATTGTTTCGGCAGCTGGAAATTTGAGCACTTTGGGAACAGCCGAAACTTCCTCTAAGTCAAAACAAGTAGACATTTCACGGTCACTTTGTTCGCAACGCTTAAAATTTAAACTCCAACTCTCTAAAATGACAATGCGCTTAGATTTCAACATTTCAGCAATGCGAGCATTGGCGTCATAAGAGGCATTTTGCGCGCCCAAGACTTTTACAAAGAGCCACAGTGCACCCACAAGACTCGCTGCCAGCAAGGATCTGAACAATTTTGGTCCCAAACGCATGCGACGCGCTTGCTGCTCAAAAGCTTTGAGCACGTTGAACATCTTAGATGTTTTTAAGAAAATAGCAGTCGATTTTATTGATAACATACACCCACTCTCTTGGCCGAATGCAAAACTTGATGATAAAGTCTGGCAACTAGGAGACCCCACAAGCGATGAAATTAAAATCTATCACCATTCATGGCTTCAAAAGCTTTGCCGATCGCGTTACGGTTCATTATCACGATGGAATCACCGGAGTGATAGGGCCCAATGGTTCTGGCAAGTCAAATATTATTGACGCCGTGCGCTGGGTCATGGGTGAACAAACTGCAAAAAGCCTGCGTGCCGACGACCCTACGGATATTATTTTTGCAGGTTCGCAATCGCGCAAACACATGGGAATGGCCACAGTTAAATTAACTTTTGCCAATACAGGCATTAATTGTCCGCCTGAATTTTTACATTTATCTGAAATCTCAATCGAACGCCGTATTTCGCGCAGTGGCGAACGCGAATATTTAATGAATGGCGAAGAATGCAGATTTAAAGACATAGTTGAGTTTTTATTATCTATAGGTCTTGGCTCCAAAAGTTATTCCATTATTCAGCAAGAAAAACGCGACCGTATTATTCAAGCAAACCCAGAAGAAATGCGCGAAATTCTAGAAGAAGCAGCTGGAATTTCAGCTTTTAAGGCCCGCAGAAAAGAAGCGGAAAAACGACTCGATTCAACGGCCGAAAAAGTCAAAAGTTTAGTAGAAATTGAAACCGAACTCACCCGAAATAGAGAAAACTTAAAGGAACAAGTCGAAAAAGCACAACAAAAAGCTGTTTTATCAGCTGAATTACGCGAAAAAGAAGTGGCAATAATTCGCGACAGAGTCGGATTTTTACGTTCTAAAGCCAATGCCCTTGAGCTCGATATAGCTTCAAAACGTATGGAAACAGAACGAAAAACCGTAGAATCTACTGAGTGGGAAACGGATGCCAACGAGCTTGAAATTACCAGACTCGAACTTGCTCAACAAGTTAAAAACCTGAGAGACAAATACGAAGACAAACGACTCGCCGCCACAAAATTAAAAGAGCGCAAAGATTTTCAAATGCGCACGCGCGACGAACGCATTTTTCGCAAGCAGAGCTTAGCCAAAGAAATGGCTGAAGAACGTGTTCTGGCAGATGAAGAAGAAGCAAAACTTTCGGGAGTCGCAGGGCAACTTCAAGAAGCAGAATCGCAATTTTCAAAGCTAGATGCGAGCATCGAAACTTTGCAAATTCAAATGGAAGAAATAGAAGAAACGCTTCAGGTTGAGCATGGCCGCGGCGAAGAAATGCGCAGCCAAATTAGAGCAACTCAAGAACTTATTTCGAATTTGCGCACCCGCAATGAATCGGGTCTCACTGCCATTCAAAAAGCAAATGAATCACTTAAAAAACACGATGAATCGTTGCAAGAACAGGCACAATTTGCACAACAAATTAATGCCGATCGCAAGGGAGTAGAGGCAAGCTTAGCCCTACTTTCAAACGGACTTGAAAATGTCGCCACAGAAAAAAATCGCAAAGAAGCAGAACTGGGAGCACTTGAAGGCGATTTGCAAATTGCTCAAAAAAACCGAGATGAATCCAAACAACATCATATGGAACTCACGAGTTCGTACAATAGTTTGCAAGCACTAGTTGCTGGCGGCGATGGACTTTCAGACGGCACTCGTTTTTTACGCGATAGTTTATCGCACAAACTTTCGGGTTTTCTGTATGAAAAAATGAGCCTACACCGCGACGACGAAGCACTTTTTGAACGTGCACTTCCAGATTTGTTGCAAAGCGCCATGATAGACAACATGGATTCTCTGCTTGATATTTTAGACAAGGCCGAAGAACAAGGCCTGACGCGCATTGGTTTATTGGTGCGCGAATTGCTTGTTCCACTGAGCCCCGACGAAAAAGATGCGGCGCAAAAAATTGCTTCTCAAACAGGATTGCGCTGTGTGGGCACAAGAGCAGAGCGTGTAGAAATTCCAGAAATTAAAAATTTACTCGAACGTATTTTTATCGCACGCGACGAATGGCTCATAGTAAAAGCCTTGCGGGAATGCCCGCAATTCATGCGGTCAAACTTTATGTTTATTTCCGAACGCGGAACTCTTTTTGCACCGGGGCGCGAACTTGGTTTTGGCGATTCTAACGGCCAGAATTCTGGAATACTTCACCGCAAGCGAGCTCTACAAGACATTTCAATTCAAAAAGAAAGTGCCCAAGCCGCCTTGGCGCAATCTGAAGGCGCTCTTTATATTTTTGCCGAAAGACAAAAAGTATTACGCACCGAAATTGCACAATTAGAATCTCGACTCTCTCAAGAAAGAGTGGAGTCTGTAAAACTTTCTGGCGAATTGAAAAATTTTGACACAAAACTTTATGCATTAGAGCAAAATGTCAGCCGTTTAGAAACGGATCGCGAAGCTGCAAAAGCAGATATTGCATCACTGCGTGAACAGTTTTCGCGCAATCAAGACCAAATAGACATGCTTGAAAAAGAAAAAATTCGTTTTCAGCGCGACATGGACGATTTTGAATCAGAGCTTTTGGAAAGCCGCGAACGCCGCAACGAAATTTCTGATGCCCTCAACAGGCGCAAACAAGAACGCAGCGTACTCACAGAAAGACAATCGAATTTACGCACCCACTATGAACAAATGCGCAATCAAGTAAACAGGCTACGCGACAAAGTCGATAAAGGCCTGGCACACCTTTCGGATCTCGACTCGCAAATTTCAGATTTCGCGCGTGAATTAGAAATGGCAACATATGAGTTGACTGGTCTGGACAAAGATCAAGTGACATTAAATGATGCTCTCAATCACGCTGTTGACGAAGAAGCTCGCACTCAAGAAGAATACCGCATGCTTGAAAGCAGATTGCGCACGCAGCGCGATACAGCACAAGCTGCACAAAAAATCTTGGCAGAGAAGTCTGCAGAGCTTGCACAAGTGGGTGCATTTTTAGAAACAGCACTCAAAGATGCCTATGAACGTCTCGGAATAATCGCAAAAGATTTACCAGAATCAGGTGTTGACGACCCCACAACAGCACCTAAGCTCGAAAGCCGCATTCGCAAAATAAAGTTAGAAATAGAAGAACTGGGCCCTGTAAACGAAAGGGCCCTAGAAGAATTTAATGACGTTGAAGACAGACTTAATTTTTTAATCAATCAAAAAGCAGACATTGAACGTTCGGCCGATGAATTGCGTCAGTCCATCGCCGAAATAGAAGAGACCACTAAATCGCGATTTAAAATTATATACGACGAAGTGAGCAATCACTTTAAAAATATATTTCCTATTTTGTTTCCTGGTGGTCATGGAGTTTTAAATTTACTCAAGCCCGACGAACTGCTCACAACCGGAGTAGAAATTCTTGTGCAATTGCCTGGTAAAAAGCAACAAAATATGAGTTTATTTTCGGGTGGAGAAAAAGCACTAACGGCAATTTCGCTCATTTTTTCGCTGCTCAAAACCACTCCTGCACCCTTTTGCTTTTTAGATGAAGTCGATGCGCCGCTAGACGAAGCAAACGTTGGCCGATTCAACGATATTCTCGAGGCCCTTTCTGACCAATTTCAGTTTGTGGTTATTACTCACAACCGTCGTACCATGGAAGTTTTAGACACTATTTATGGTATTTCCATGGCAGAACCTGGTGTTTCAAAACTAGTGGCCGTAGACCTCACAGAAGTTCCTGCACATTTGCGCAAAAAAGATAAAAAACTATTGAATTCAAATGCAACTTCTTCTGCAATTGGTCAAGAACGCATTGGCGCATCTCTCGGTTGATTATTTATTGCATTATTCTTTTCTAGGATTTTTTAAAATGAACCAGTTTGCCGTTTCTGATTTTGTGAACGCCCTTTGGGCAATATTTTCTGTCACTTTACTTATTGTTCGCACCAGAATTGTGTCTCCAAGTAAAAAACAATCAAACAATAATTTTGAACAAATTAAAAATTCGCTAGTAACACAAACATTGTTGAGTGTTATTGTTCCTGCCCGCAATGAAGCAAATAATATTGCCAACTGCCTTGCATCTTTAGTTTCTCAAATTGTCGATTTTAATTACGAAATAATTATTGTAGACGATCAATCTACAGACGCCACCTTTGCCATAGCAAATCAGTTTAAAAAAGCGCGAGTCATTTCGGGTGTTGAGAGACCTCAAGGTTGGCGTGGCAAACAGTGGGCCTGTGCGCAGGGTGCCGAAGCTTCACAAGGCAAATATTTATTATTCACCGATGCTGATACCCAACACGAGCCTCATTGTTTGCAACAAAGTATTCAGACTTTGATTTCTCAAAAAGCAGATTTACTCACGGCAATTCCTTTTTTGATACACAAATCCTTTTGGCAAAAATTAACTGGCCCATTGCATCTTTTCGCCTTTAGTTTTTTAGCTCCTGCCTGTATACCTCGGCACAATAGAGTATTTGCCATTGGCCAGTTTTTACTTTTTTCTAGAACAGCCTACAATTCCATAGGCGGACATAGCACTGTTAAAAACACCCTCGTTGAAGACGTTGACCTTGGCCAACTCATGTTAAAATCAAACTTTAAAATTTATGTTGAAAACAAAATGCATTGGTACAATACTAAAATGTACGACACCTGGACAGATTTTGTTGCCGGTTGGCGCAGAAATATTCGTGCAGGGCTCTTACGTGCCGACTTTTTAACTTCATTCTACGATTTTGTTTATGTCGCAGGTTTAAATATTGCCTGGCTGCAATTGTTTCATAAATACAATTTTGCAATTGCAATTATGTTAGTCCTATTTTTAATTTATCGCCTTAAAAATCTAGGTCAATATCATTTTCTCGGTACTCTTTTTATTCCGATTTCGTCGGCGATATTATTTTTCATCACGAGCCTTTCAGTATTCGATATTGTATTCAATCGTCCACTCAAATGGAAAGCGAGAAGCTATGAATCTTGAAAAAAAAATTGAAGAGAAAACCACTTTTTTCGAACTTTTGACATCTTCACAGATAAATTCAAATCGCATTTCATTGCAATATTCGGATGAAAAGCAAGATTTTTTAAATCATATATTATCGCTCAAAAATAATTTGCTATTTTCCGATGTCTCAATTCAAAAATTTGTACTCTACGTCATGAGCAAAAATAGACGCCTGCAAGACAACGTCGCCCTTACTGTTTCTAGACTCATTGCAAATCAACTCTCCCTACCTCTGATTATTCTAGAGACCATTAATTTTAATGAATCTATGGCCTGCCCTCGATTTCATGCGTTCGTAGTAGAAGGCGCATTTGAAAAACTTGAGAGTTGTAAAAATTATATTTTTGCTCCTTTCGGAAAACAAGACGAAAATACTGAGCTCTTCAAACATTTATTTTCGAACGCTTCACTTATAGTCAGTGATTGGTCGCCTCTTCAATTTGAAAAAATAGATGTCTTTGAACTCCAGGCTAAATTTGGAAATCGAAATTCAAAAATACCCGTATTGAGCATCGATGACAATGGTATTGTGCCTCTTATTTCGCACATAAAAAAAGAATACGCCGCCAGATTCATTCGCCCAAAACTTGCAAACGCACTTGCTAATTCCCTGAATGAATTGCGAGCAATTGAAAAAGTAGACAAAGAATTTATTTTCAAAAGTTTTTCTATTGAACCAGAGTTATTGACAAAAGCATACACATTCATCAGCAAAAAAACAGCAGTGCAGCTTTCAGAAATGTGCACAAGTGTGCTTAAATTCTACTTCCCAAATTCGCCGCCTGATGACCGTTTTTTAACCGGTGGCGAAAATCAAGCATTAGAATTGTTCCATTATTTTTTAACGCATCATTTGCGTCAGTATCATTTGAACAGACAACACCCAGACACAGACTGCACTTCAAAAATGTCTAGCTACCTCCGGTTTGGAATGATTCATTGCCGCACTATTTTAAAAATACTTTCGGATTCTGAAAACAGAGACAACCCGAGCCAATTTATAACGGATTCCGCGGCGCACAAATACACAGACGAGCTTGTGACGTGGAGAGAATTAGGGCTCAACATGTGCCGCTTTGCTCTAGAAGAAAAAATAGAGCTCAATTCTCTGGAAATTCTGCCGCAATGGGCTCGCAAAACATTGGAAGATTTTAAACCAGATACGAATGAAATAATTTCGCTAGAAGATTTAGAAAACTCCTTGAGCCCCAATTTAGTTTGGAATGCTGCAAACAATGAACTCAAACGCACGGGCATCATGCACAATGCGGTGCGAATGCTCTGGGGAAAAGGAATCATACGGTGGAGTGCTGGGCCACATGATGCACTTTTAAAAATGGAATATTTAAATCATAAATATGCCCTCGATGGCAGGGATTCTAATTCGTACGTCGGATTTTTATGGTGCTTGGGAAAGTTTGATAGACCCTGGCCTCCAGCGCGTCAACCATTTGGACTCGTGCGTTCCATGTCATTTGATATTGCCCGAAAAAAACTGAAAATAGACAATTATCTTAAAAAATACGGAACTCAGAAAAATGAGAAGAAATAGGCTTCCGGGATATATCAACAATCATTGGAATGCGAGAAATATAAACCATGCTATTCCTCATTCCTGTCGTAATTTGGGATTGCGAAATGATTCCTATCAATCTACTTTTCCAGCTGTAAATTCATTGGTGGCAAATTGGGACGTGTTTGGTTCTCGGAGCATTGAAAATGGAAAATGGTTCAATCAAGTCACATTGCCAGCCGATGGATCGCAAGCCAGTGCGTACGATTTTTATTTAGGCACCGATGCAAGTATTCAAACTACAGATCCAGCCATAGTAAATGGAAATTCATGGAATGAAAGTGCTCTAGAATTTAATAATTCAAATAGCACTAGACTCAATTTTGCTTCGGGTGCGTCTACTTCATTTTTAGATTCTTTTTCTAGTTCAAGCTCCGATTTTACAATGGAATTTGTTCTGTCTAATTTTCTGCAAGCGCCTAGCGGAATTTGGCCTATACTACTAGAAAACTCTAGAACGAGTCCCAATAATGGCATGTCAATATTTATGAGAGGGAATAGTTCTAATATCATTGAGACCAATATTTTTGCAGATGGAGCTTGGGTTTGGGGTAATTATGCTTCAGCTCCGCCAGGCAACGAATCGGGATTCATTCATTTTGTACTTTCATTGAAACATAGCAATGGTTATGGACTGACAAGCACAAATGGAGTTCAAGTTTATACCAATAACGGACTTTCAGCAGTCTCAACAAACCCAGCCAGCGATCTACTCGTCATTTCGAATTTTGGGAGCCTAAGAACGGGATCAAGAGTGCATTATGCAAGAATGTACAATAAAGCGTTGAGTTTAGATCAGATTGCATTACTCTACACAGCAGCGAAAAAAAGATTTACACAAATAATTGGATAGTTTTAAATCAAAGAATTTTTTGAGCACTGAAAATATTCATTTTTGTAATCTAAAATTAGGAATAAAATGTATAAGATTTTATTCCGTTAGAATTCCGCAGAAAATAAGGGTTTATACAGGTCTTTACGGGTATTTAAATGTTGGAATAAAAGCTATTGAACTAACCGACCGACACCTATCCCACATTCATCACTTTAAGTAAGGCATTCTATGGAATATCTCCTTACATATTTATCACCTAGTGCATCTAATGTACGTTGCACAAAGTCTAGCATATCGTGAAAGAAATATTCTACTTTATTATTCCGGTGAATCACTGTTACATCGACGCCTTCAAAGTTCATATTTACCCAACGAATTGTTGGGTTTGAAGTTCCTTTTCTATTTTGGTTCGGTAATTCTTTATTCAATTTTTTAAGATTTAATCTTAGTCTTCTCTGCAAAAGCGAATAAAGCAAAAGCGCAATTGTCATAACTGTAACAAGTGCAATGACCCTATTTGGATTTTTAAGAAAAAAGGCATCGGCAAAATATTGTGGGTCTTTTAAAAACCGAAAAGATCGTTCTACACCTTGCTGATCTTTGCGGTAAATGTCTACAATTCTAGCCGAATTTGCATTGAGATCATTTGTGCCTAAAACAAAACAAGATTTTATATCTGTAAACTTTGTCACTGCATCCGTGTCAATATTATAAGTAACGGAAGCTAGGTTAAAAATAGTTTTGCTTTGAGAGTCTTTTTTAGGTCGGCCTTTCGAATCATATTTAACAACGGATTCAAAAGTATGTTCTTCAATTATGTGAAGTTTTAAATTTTCAAATGCTAATTTGATTGCAGATTTTAAATCATCTTCGCAATAAAAATTTTGCTTCTTCAGTTTGTTTATTGTCCTGTTTATTAGAGCGCATTCTTTGGCAACATCCTTAATTGAATTCTTGGCTGCCAAAGCCATTTTGAAGTCACTTTTGACGACAATATATTTCTGCTGAACGCCATATTTTGAAACAACTACCTCATACAAATTTAATTTTGTTTCTTTTTCGCCTTCAGTGTCATTACAATAAGTCACCCACTTGTCTTTATTTTCAGGACTTAATGCCTCACTTAGCGCTGTTTTAACTTCTAAAATGTTTTCTGGAACTCGAGTGATAAACTTGAGGCCGTCATTATGAGCAGCAGTCACGGCATCTTCTAAATAAATTTGCAATCGGCTACTTTATATTCAGGCAATAAGTCTTCGGCTTTTGCATCAATAAAAGCCTGCTTAACTCTTTTAATTCTGTATTGAAAAATTGAAACGTCTGCGGCGTTTCCAGA
>JAYTOT010000013.1:0-7451 GCA_043747645.1 Pseudomonadota bacterium
TTAGCACCCGAAAATATACACTTTCAGTACACTTATGCTGGCTGCATGGCGCATGCGCGTCGGCCATTTTGGCGATTTAGAGATGTAGATCCCATAAATGCGTATTTTTTCCTGAAGGGATTTGCATTACTGAGTAATGTTGAAGACATTATTGATATCCACGAAAGAACGGAAGAAGCAACTCTTTATTGGCGAAAAAAGTATGCCCTCAAAATTTGGAACATATTAAAAAAACGCTGCGAATTAATGACTCAACAACAAATGCCTAATAGTGAATTATACGGCGCGGCAAATTACATCTTAAAAAATTTCGAAGTCCTGACGCGTTATCTATACGATTCCTGGCTGCATCCGACCAATAATCAATTGGAACGCACCCTTCGCAGTGAACGCGTCATGTTGAATAATTCCAAATTTAGGCAAAGTCGTACGGGTCGTCAATCGTACGATATTTTAAGAACCATTCAGCTTTGCTGTGTTGGAGCAAATGTTTCATTTTTTGATTACATGACATGGATTTTGATTAATAATAAGCAAGTCGCTGTCAATCCTGAACAATGGACACCCTATGCCTACCGTCTCAAATTACTCGCCGCTGAGAGAAAATAGACTCTAAATTTTAATTCCAAAATGCTCAATTAAATATTCTAAAGTTTGTTTTAAAAAAGCCATTCTCAATAGTTCTTTAATCACCTATTTTAATTGGCCGCTTGTTACATTAATGAAGATTTTCTAACACCCTTGAAATTGAAACGACGACTCACAGAAAAACTGAAATGTCACAACTCCTAAACGGTGGGTTTACGAAATAAATCGCTCGAATTTTTGGGCCAAATGGCATTCCTTGCGGAAATTGCATTCCAACGTTGTAAACGTTAAGATGCCAACGTTACAAACGTTGAGGCAGTAAAGGTCCATTGATATTATGAAAATTAATAAAATAAACGAAAAATCATTGTCTGAAGCTGGAATACAAATCTCAGATTTACCCAATCTCAATGCTTTAAAAAATCAAACTTTCCAATTTGAAATGAATTTTGGCCTTCCTATTTTACCCTCCGCGCCCGGACTCATCGTTGTGCGAGGCGCAAGGCAGTTTGGAAAAAGCACCTGGCTAGAAGGGCAATTGCTCAAAGCGGCGCAAAAAAACGGCGCAGGAACTACTTTTTATTTGAATGGTGATGCAATCGATACAAGTAAAACTCTTTACCAAGAACTGTTATTACTCACAGATCTTATGAATTCTAAAAATGAAAACAGAATTTTTATCGATGAAATAACATCTGTTAAGAATTGGGAAAATGCAATAAAACAACTTTGGGATGAAGGTCATACCCGCAATACCTTAATTGTAACTACAGGTTCAAATGCGAAAGATTTAATTCGAGGCACAGAATTGCTTCCTGGAAGAAAAGGTAAATTAGCCAGAAATAATTATATTTTTATTCCAATTTCTTACAATGAATTTAAAAAACATATTCCCAAAAATATGGAATCCAATGTCGCAATTGCGACTTATTTGATTTCTGGTGGATCCCCCGTTGCAGCAGCGTCATTATTGAGCTCGGGTTGCATAGAACCCTATGTGTTTCAATTGGTTGAAGACTGGATTTTAGGAGCAGTTTCACTTGCTGGAAAACAGCGGGCATTGGCGCTCGCGCTTTTTGCAAAACTATACGAGCGAGGAGCCAGCCCTCTAAGTCTGACTAAAATTGCCAGAGAAACAGGTGCAGCAAACAACACAGTCGTCCTTTCATATCTTGAAATTTTCATCGACATCCTTTGTCTGAATCGCTCTTTTGCATTCGATTTGCAAGAGTCGAACATTTCGTTTCGAAAAGAATCAAAATTTCATTTTGTTAATTTATTAGCGGCGGCCACTTTTGCTAAAAATCGGCTGCATAAAGCGTCAGACTTTCTATCGCTGCCTGAAGCGGACCAAGGTATTTGGTTGGAATGGCTCGTTGCGCAAGAATTGTGGCGCAGAAAAATGAAAAATGGAAATTCCCTCGAATCACTCATTCCTTTTGCAAAATATGGCGATAAAGAAATAGACTTTATTTCAGATACAACTTGTTATGAATGCAAAAGAGGGCAGGCTTCTGCCGAGGAATTTGAATGGTTTAGGCGGGCATTTCCGCAAAAAGAACTCATTGTCATTTGCTCAACCCCATTTTCGTCTGGCAAAATTAAAGGAATCACGCTTCATGATTTCTTAAGCCAATGCGAATGAATATATTTTTTAATAGAACTTTTGGCGTGAGAAAAAAAGATCGGCAAAAATTGCTTCCTTCAATTTTTGCTTGCGAACCGTAAAAACTAAGGTAATGTAAAAACCATACTTTCAATTTATCGGGTAAATTAAAACCATACTTTCAATTTATCGGGTAAATTAAAACCATGCTATTGATCTCTGTGTAAAACACGCAGCCAATCCGATGCTCGCCATTTACTTCATTTTAAAGTCGACTTTTCCAATGCTCGTATGTATATATTATCGCAAGACCCCAATGCAAAACTCATTGAAGGGGTAAAGGCGCTGTATTGGAAAGAAGGAATTTTAGAAATTGCAGTTCCAAAAAAACGCACTTAAAAAATTTAAAAATTAAAACATAAGGTGTTGCATTGAAAGCTAATGTCAGACTAAATTTTGGACTTGCATCGCGGTTTGCCAACGCAGTTGCCGATCAAGTTCTTATTTTTGCCGTTCCCATGTTTGTGTACAGCGTTTCAAAAAGTGTTTCATATGCCGCTTTTGTATTCTGTTTAGAATGGATTCCCCGTTTAATATCCATTCCGTTGGGCGGATCTCTAGTAGATTTGTATGGCACAAGCAAAGTGTTTAAAGTTGCCGATATTTCCCGTTGTTTGCTCGCTTTACTCATGTTTTTCTATGTTTTTTACAATCCAATTCCCAATTTTATGGTTCTTGGCCTCATGAGTGGTGCCATAGGATTTTTTCATGAACAGGCATACATTGCTTTAGAGTCCAGTGTGCCGCATTTAGCGGGTGAGGCGGGCATTGTAAAACTGCAGTCTAAGCTGCAATTCATCGACATCATAGGGCAGATTTTAGGGCCTGCTGCTGCTGCCTACGCATTAAATTTCTTTGATATTAAATATTTATTCATTGTTGTTTCATTTGTCTATATTTTAAGTTTTTTTAGTGTATCTCTGTTGCCTAATTCCGGTGTCGCAGACTTTAAAAATACAATTTTAAAGTCGGTTGCTGAAGGGTTCTCCATCCTATTTAAATCGCGTCAACTTGTTTCTATCAGCATTGTTACTTTTTTTGCAAATATCATTTACGGAGCATTGCTTGCAATTGCCCCTGGATACTCTCAGCACAATTTAAAATGGAGTGCTCAAGTATTTGGTACTTTTATGTCATTTTCGGCAATGTTTTCTGCGTTGGTATTTATGATAATACCTTTTATTGAAAAAAGATTAAATTTTGATGCTGTGGGAAAAATGTCTTTTTTCCTGGTGGCCCTAGGCGGAATCATATTTTCATTAGGCGAATCCAATTACATTTTTGCAATGAGTTTCTATATCACTCTCCTTGGTGATGCTGTTTGGGGTATTTTTATGCGTTCAAAGCGAGTCCAATTTATTCCAAAAGATAAACTGGGCAGCGTGTTAAGTGTTTCTATTTTATTAAATCTTACAGCAATGCCTATTGGGAGTGCTATCGCTGCACAATTAGAATCTGTCGGTTTGTTAGAATATTATTTTCCAGTCGCTGGCATTTTAGCAATTGCAATTTATTTGAAGGAAAAAAAGCATATTTTTGGGTGAGTTGTGGCAATTGTGAAATTTGATCCGTTCCTCAAAGTAGCCTAGTACGCTGATTTTATTGGTGTCAATAGATTGAATTTGAGAGCAATGCAGTACTGAAATGGCAGAAGATTCTGTAGAATCATCAAAAGACAATTTAATTATTGTCTTGGTATAAAATTTGAATTAAGGTAATTTATGAACAACTGGCTTGCGGCGCTTAACGAATTGCCCTTGGACCTCGTCAGCGTTGCTCATCAGCCTATGACCCCACGATACAGTAGGGCGCTAGACAAGCGCATTTACTTGATTCGCGAAGGCGTCCTACTTGGCGAGCGAAGCGCAAGTTATAATAACGCTGTCGAAATAGCGCTATTTGCAGAGAACCCAAATGGCAGTAAAAAGCCAGGCTTTTACGCGTGCATTCGGCTTTTTTTAGATGAAAAAAAGACTGTTCTATCTGCGGTCATTTTTTGTTTCTACGATGGCACCGAAAAAAGTCCTGGATATAAAAGTGTCGATTCTGCGTTAAAATATGCATTAGAAGGAGGTTTTTCATGACCGACGCACAAAATAGAGAAATCATTCCTTCGTACCCCTATATAACAGCCGGCCGTACTTGGATTATTCCTAATGTTTACTTATCTACTGCGCCCGATGGTGAAGTTATTATTTCGGGTACAGAAATTCACCGTATGCAAACAATTGTGGCCAACGAAGTTTGTGGTCAGGCCTCTACACTTTCACCAAATGAGCTAGAGTTTTTATGCGACATCACCGGAACAAAATTCAACGAAGTAGCAGAATTTTTAGGAGTCACCAAAGGTAGTGTTACGTTTTGGAAAAGACCAGGAAAAATTGTGCCTCTCAATGAAAGTTTACGCCTTAAAAGATGGTTTTGGAGAAAAGTTTTCGAAAGCCATATTGCTAAGGCTCCTCTTTTTTCAATTCCCTCATTTGTGCTGCTAGATGATGGGCAATTGCTTGCATTTTTGCGTGACCAAGGAAAAATATACACTGACGAAGAAAGAAAAGCAGGATGACAAATTATTTCATTTCTATCATAAGTTTATTTTTAGCGCGCATTGTGTTGGAAATTAAAATAAAGTGAAAAACGGAACGCGTGCTTTGATCATAAATGCAGATGATTTTGGTATGAGTCAAAAGAATGTTAATAATATACAAGACTGCTATTCTAATGGAGTAGTGTCTAGTATTTCGATGTTTGCTGCTATGCCCGCGAGCGAGTATGGCCACTCAAAATTGAAATCATTCTGCACTCAAGGCGTTGGCGTGCACCTTTCTTTTTCTTGCGGTGCACCATTTTTTCCTCAAGAAGAAATTGCTACTCTATTGAATGAAAAACGACAGTTTTACACTTCATTTGAGTTGAAGTCACATTTAAAAAATATCAATCCATTAGAATTAAAAAAAGAATTTAAAGCGCAAATTCAGGCAGTGCAATCAAAAACTAAAGTAACACATTTAGACAATCATCGGACCGATATTTATTTTCGCCCGGAACTTTTGGAAGTCGTTTTTGAACTTGCTGTCGAATATAATCTCCCTGTACGCCTTCCGTTTGATGATGCTTTTGATAAAGCTGCTGCCGAAAATTTTGCAAAATTATTGGGAGCTGACTCAGATTTTGTATTAGAACTAGGAAAATCATATGTTAAAAAGTGTTCAGACTTAAATATTATTAGACCAAATTACTTTATGCAACCGCAATTTAAATCACTGGGGCTTGAAAAAACTCTTGATTTGTTGAAATCCCTGCCGCTTGGAGTGACAGAAATTTGCGCGCATCCCGGCGATCGGCCCATTGAGCATCAATTGTGGAATCATAAAGAAGTTAAGAAAATGATAATTGACCAAGAAATACGGTTGATAAATTTCTCTGAGCTTAAAGATTTTACCGCTTGATGTGCGCAGCTAAAATTTGCGTGAAAGGAATTGAGTAAATGGCAACGAAAAATAGCGCGACTCCTAATTCTAAGGTAACAGAGGAAAAAAAGCTCTCATTTAAATCAAAACTTGAGTGTATTGCGGAAGGAATGCAATATTTTGCTTGCTCTGTGCCTGCAAAAATCACCCTAGATTTGGACACACATGGCCCCGTGCCTGTGCTTGCTCGGGTAAATGATTCGGCTGAATTTCTGGCGAGCCTTTATCCGGTGGGGCAGGGGCGTCATTTTTTACGAATTAAAAATAAAATTTGTACATCTGTAGGAATTGTTGTTGGCGATAGTATCGAAGTGCATATTAAAATACGAGATAGAATGGATGAAATAATTGCACCAGAAGATTTAAAAACAGCTCTGAAAGCAAATAAATTAGAGAAAATTTTTGAATCACTGCCTGTTGGCAAAAGAAGTTACCTCATTCGTTTGATAAATGAGTCAGTAAAACCAGCCACTCGGGTTAAAAAAATACAAGATGCTCTAGAAGAAGCGCTGGCTAGGAGTGAGAAAACGAATGGATAATAATGACATTCTTGTAAAGCAGCGCCTAGCAAATTTTAAAAATGCATATGATCAATTTAAGATAGTCATGCAAAAAGAAAATTTAAACCCACTTGAAGAACAAGGTCTTATTCAGTGTTTTGAGTACAATTATGAACTTGCTTGGAACGTAATTAAAGATTTTTATGAGTCTCAAGGAGAGACAGATATTCAAGGTAGCAGGGACGCTTTTCGATTGGCTTTTAAGCGAGGATTGATTTTAAATGGCGAAATTTGGATGGAAATGATTAAATCTCGAGCTCAAACTTCGCATACTTATAATTTAGAAACAGCACAGAAAATATTGTGTGAAATAAAAAGCGCATATTTCTCTCAGTTTGGGTTATTGATTTCCGAATTTGAAAGCAGAGAACAATGAAATATGGATTGCCTGAATCTACATGTCTAAAAATATGTACTGTTTTTGCAAAATATGCAGAAATAGATAAAGCAATTTTGTATGGCTCTCGCGCAAAAGGCAATTTTAAAGTTGGCTCTGATATTGATTTAACTTTGTACGGCGAGCGCATAAATTTGCGAATTTTTAATTCCATCGCCAACGACTTGGACGATTTATTGCTTCCGCACTCCATCGATTTGAGTCTTTTCTCTGACATTCAGAATCAAGATCTATTAGAACATATAGACAAATTTGGAGTTTTATTCTACGAAAAATTTCCAAATTTGTGATTGAATTTACTTTGTTATTGTGTTTAAATATGCCACAAAAACAATCTATCTGTTACGCCAAACTTGTTCACTTGACTTATAAATTCCCTGTATTGAGAATCTGATTCTATTTCTTTGAGGCGATTTGTGAATTTGAAATCGTTGAGAAAGAACAAGTAATCTGGCGAGAAAGAAACGATTGAAAGAAGCATAGAGAGAACAGCGACTTCGTAGATTTCGACTTTAGTGATTGGACTTTGATTGTCTGAAAACCATTTTTCTAGTGCTTGAAGGCTAGTGATAAAGGCATCTCTTGCTGCTTTTTCAAGCCAGGAATACATTTCCTCTCCATCTGTAGAAAATTTCTTTTTCGCGGCCTGAGCGCGTGCCAGAAAAAAAATAACTCTATCGAGATCAGCGTCTGCTGTGCGCAACCAAATACCAGAAATTCCTTGCATCATACTCGTGAGATTTAAAAATTGAGATAAAATAATAAAGCTG
>JAYTOT010000014.1:0-61896 GCA_043747645.1 Pseudomonadota bacterium
ATTTTAAATTCATAAATCCGCCATTGCCGAGATTGAAAATCAACAATCTCACAGGCGCGGCTAAAAATAATTCAGGCCCCGTTCACCGCTTACGTTTAACCCGATCGTCTTTGCCAAACACATTTTGAATTCTACTTTGAGAATTTGGCGTTTTTTTTCCACAAGTTAAAACACTCAAACTCAGGGCCGATACCAATAACAAACCAAATATTTTTTTCATGTAAAACTCCAATCTGAAAATCACGCAAACAAAAGCTCCGCCTTTTGGCACGTCCCAATTGATTGGTCAATATTCAAAAACTCGAATTTGATACAATAAGTACCCTAAAAAACTAGAAAAGCGACTGAATCCATGAGTGCAAGTCGCTTTAATAATTTCGATTATAGACTGAAAAGTATGAAAATCTGGGCAGCTGAAATTAATTTTAGAAAATCAATTAAAAATATAAGTATTTACTTTTCGAGACCTAATTCCCAGTGCCACTCCAAAGCGCGCCTTTACATGATCTTCATCTTCGTTGCAGGTTGTATCGGCAGACTCGTAATCGAACGAATTGCGCGGATTGACGCAAAAAGTATAGTCGCTAGAGCCCCAAGTTAAACCATTACCTTGACCGTATACGTACACATTTCCATTATAATTTTCACCCATGTATACTCTTTCGCACTCACCTTTTTTAACATTATACCAACCCTTTGCGTTCCAAGTTGTGTCACTGCGACCATCGTATGCCACGGCCCCAGAAATGGAATCTGTATTTGAATTATTGCAAATATTTAAATATGTCCTATCTAAAACACCATCCGTATTACCTTTTAGCTCTAAATATTTATCAAAAAACCGACTCGTTTTCACAAGTGCATTTGCAATTTCATTAGAATAAGGTGTTCCGTTAGGGTATCGGGAACCATCTTTTTGCGACGCGCTATGTGAAATGACTCCCACAATAAAAGGCTTGCCTTCAAACATAGAAAATATTGGGCCACCAGAAGCTCCCGCATTCCAATCACAATCAGAATAGACAATGTCATCACTTTCACTGGTAATACTGCAGCCATTATGAACACTCGCGCTTTTCCCATCTCCAAAATCAGCGGCATGCCCTGCTGCACTTAACGCAGGTCCCCAAGACTTTAAAGTCTCACTCTCTAAATTTTTAACGCCCATATACCCATAGGTATCTCCAAGTGGAACATTCAATCGTACAAGTGCATAATCGTCTTTGAAATTTTCCCGATATTTCTCGGTCCCAAACCAAATTCTATCCGCTGTTACAATAACAGGTCCTTTGCCATCTACATATGCTGGCAAAAATTTTATATCAGTCGACATATTTCCGTTTTCATCTTGTAAACAATGACTAGCAGTCAGCAATAAATCTGGACCCACAAGAGTGCCAGTACATTCATAAGAAAGTTTGCCCACAGAATCTTTGGTTTTAATTTTCACGATCGTTCGCCAAGGATAATCGGTGTTCGTTATTTTTATCAGATCGTCATTTCCAAAAACAGTTTTAATGCCACTTTTGGAAATCTCTGTACTTTTTCCACAAGATAAAACACTCAAACTCAATGCAGATAAAATTAAACTACCCATTACATTTTTCACAATAGACCCTCTCTTAAAACGAAAATTAAAGTAACAACAACAATTTTTTGGCCACAAATTCAAATTCAATATTTAATTGACAACAAAGCCTCTAATATTAAACATAAATACATTGGTTTAAATTTATAAATTTTGGTGTGTTATTAAAATCAATGCTTTTTTACACGTAAAATAAAAATGGTCAACATTGTGAATCTGCACAAGAGGCCAAGAAAATTTTAAATTTTCTAAAAATATCTTATTTTGTCCTGTTATTTATGCAGCATACAATTTTACATACACTGTGCAAATGTCCTTTCGAATTGGCAGGGTACGCCTATATTCTGCGAATCGATTCGAAAGTAAATTTTTCAATCAGTTCATTTTTTAGAATCGAACTCGCTCTCTGAAATTCATTTATTGTGTCAACTCTCAATTTCTGAAACAGCTGTTTCCGTAAGAATCAAGAAAAGACTTTTGAATTTTTTAAAAACTTTGATATTGAAAGGAAGTCCGCAAATAATCTTGTAAAGGAATTTGATATGCGTAAAATTTTAGTATCTTCCTTGGCTTCTTTTTCATTTTTTTCCGTTTCAAACGCAGATATACCTTCGCAACTGAGAATTCAGCAACTCAAAACAGAGATAAGAGAAATTGCAAATACTCAAGCAGAAGAAGACAAAGCAACTGGTACAGAAACTCGCAAAAAACTTGATGTTTTAGTCAATGAACTTGCTCTCGCTTACCCAGAAACCCCAGCAGCAGAGCAACTCTCTGCACTTGCTGGGCCTTGGAAACAACTTTGGAGCGATGACAGAGATGGGGAATCGGATTTTGGAAATCCAGTAAAACCAGATAAAAAGTCTATTTTTCAATATATTTCTAAAGATGGATGGTTTTACAATACCGCAAACGCTAAAATAGGTGGCACAATCTTTAATCCACTCACATTTTTGCGCGGAAAATATTCAGCAAATGCTAAAGATTTCACAATTGAATTTACAAAAGTTTCTAGTCGGTTTAGTCCGCTCAAATCAACTGAAAGTATTTCTGCTATTGTAGAAGGGGTTGAATCTGGGAGCGTATTCACGATTGGAGTGCCAGGAGGAGCAAAATATCCTAAAGGTCCCGTTGGCGCTCAAGGCACACTCAGGACTGTCTACATCGACAACGATTTTCGAGTGGCATCAGGCGAAAACCTAACATTTAATCAAAACGTAACAAATCTTTATATTTTAGACCGGGCAGACAATCTCGCTCAATAATTCAAGCTTAAGATATTAAAAGTTCTGAACCACCTGAATCTTGAAAAACTCTTCTAAAAAATTTCTAATTTTTATACAAAAATTCTCAGGTTTCAAAAGAGAATTTCAATCTTGTTCATATCGAAACTTGTTCGATACTCAAAATAAGTATAAAAAACATGACTCCCATTTTAGAGGACTCAACTGAATGACACAGACTAAACAAACGCCACAATCCAATCCAATGTCGCAAAATGAAAACATTTCTTTTTTATCTCGTATCGCTTTGTTTCGCGATTTCACACAGCAAGAACTTGAATTAATATTTCCCTATTTCGAGACCAGTTTTCGCAAAAAAAGCGAAGTGGTATTTTCACCTGGCGACTCACGCGACCGCTTACGCATTTTAATTTCGGGACAATTGCAACTACTTGCACAGCCCAACGGCATTCCTGCAGACACCGGCAAATACGCGAGTGAAGCGCAAAAAACCGCACTTAAAAATAAATTAATAGACTCTAATCATACTAGTTTCGACGAATCGTCGACTCTTTATGGACCTATGCAACATTTGGGTGAAGGCGCTTTGCTTCAAGAAGGACACAAGCATGTTTCCTTAGCCATTGCCCAAACCGATTGCGAATTTCTGTTACTCAGGCGCGAAAAATTTATAACGTTCGTGACATCAAATCCCGCAATTGGTTCAAAACTTATTTTGGCAATCGGGCAATATATATTTCAACGCATTCAAGGTGGAACGCTGCAAAATTTGGGAATTAATGCGGCGTCCTACGCCACGGGGCAAAAAAGACTCGAACACGATCTCTTAGGCGAGAGAGAAGTTCCCATTGAAGCTTATTTCGGTGTGCAAACTTTACGTGCACAAGAAAATTTTAATATAACCGAAGTCACACTGCGACATTTTCCACTTTTTATTAGAGCTTTTGCCGAAGTTAAAAAAGCAGCGGCAATGGCAAATCACCGCGTGGGAATATTAGATGCCGAAAGAACTGCTCTTATAGCACAAGCCTGCGACGAAATCATAAATGGTCATTGGCACGACCAATTTGTTGTCGACATGATTCAAGGAGGCGCCGGAACTTCGACCAATATGAATGCTAACGAAGTTATTGCCAACAGGGCGCTTGAGCTTTCAGGCCGTATGAAGGGAGACTATTCCTTTATTCATCCTAACAATCACGTGAATTTAAGCCAGTCCACAAACGATGCCTACCCTACTGCTGCACGAATAGCATTGCTTCATTCCGTCCCCCCGCTACTCGACGCCATTCGAGAACTTTGTGTGCAACTTGGTGAACGGGCAGGCGAGTTTTCTGACATCGTAAAAATGGGACGTACGCAGCTTCAAGACGCTGTGCCCATGACTTTAGGGCAAGAATTTGAAGCCTACCGCATTACACTTGAAGAAGATATCAGTCGCATTTCTGAGTCGTCGCGCCTCTTTCTCGAGACAAATATGGGAGGCACGGCAATTGGTACTGGCCTAAACACGAGCCGGGGTTACACGTCTGCGGTTCTGGCATGCTTAAGAGAAGTCACAGGTTTGCCCATTGTTCCTTCGGCTAATTTTATCGAAGCAACCCACGACACAGGTAGTTTTGTTTTATTTTCTGGAATCCTCAAAAGGCTTGCTGTAAAATTATCAAAAATTTGCAACGATTTACGGCTACTTTCTTCAGGCCCTCGTTGTGGTTTTGGAGAAATAAATCTGCCCGCCATGCAGCCCGGCTCAAGCATTATGCCAGGCAAAGTGAATCCCGTTGTGCCCGAAGTTGTAAACCAAGTCGCATTTCAGGTCATCGGAAATGATCTCACAATCACCATGGCAGCAGAGGCAGGTCAGCTGCAATTAAATGTCATGGAACCAGTTATTGTTTATAATTTATCGCAAAGTTTAAATATTTTAACAAAAGGAATTCGCACTTTAGCGCGTACTTGTGTGAATGGAATAACAGCAAATAGAGAAGTTTGCCGGCGTTACGTTGAGAACTCTATCGGGTTGGTCACTGCACTCAATCCGCACATTGGTTACGAAAACTCCACCCGCGTTGCCAAAGAGGCCCTTGAAACCGGAGAAAGCGTGTTCAATTTGGTTCTCAAACACAAGCTCATGAGCCGCGATGCCCTTGAAGAAGCCCTCAAACCAGAAAACATGATTCAAAGTCAGCGTTGATAAAATGACGCCATTTCAAAATTCAAATCAGTTTTAGTCGCATCTCCTCCGAAGTAACTGCTGGACCATCGCAGGTGAAAGGGAATCATGCGGCGAGTGACCACCATTTATGAATGCTGGCTTCAAAAAGAAATCACTCTCGCTGAGATGGTGCGGCAACTGCGTTCTTTTTACCATTCTAATAAAGCCCAAGAACGCGACGAAGTCGTACGAGTTTTAGGCTCGGTGGCAGAACCCGATGCCACGCGCGAACTCATTCAGTTGTTTGAAGAATGCCAGTGGCGCGCAACCAGACTGCAAATTATTGCGGCTTTATCTAAATACCCTACCACTCGCAGCTTTGAATTTTTGATGGCATTGGCTCTCAACGAAAAAGATGAGCCCATGTTTGAAGCCGTGGCAAATTCACTGGCGGCCACAAATCATCCGTTTGCCGCAAGGTATTTGGACAACCTTTCTAAATACTGCGGCGAACATCTTGCACTCATGGTCTGTGTTACTTTAAAAAACATGCGCGAAAGAAATCAAAGTATTTATTCCATTCAATTTCCTTCGCTCGAGGAATTACCAAACTTATCGCGTGCCGATATTTTTGCACTGCTCGATTCCGTTGCTTGGACCTGTTCAGAACAAAATCGAAGCCAAATAATGTCTCTACAACGCAAATCTTTGCGCGATTTACGCGGCCCATTATTCGAAAAATGGATGCACACACTGGCCCTCTGCATGCCAAATGCCGATGTCGAATTTAAATCATTTATAGATTCTGAAAACTATACCAAACTTGGTGCTGAACAAAAAATAGTGGTCATAAACCAGCTGCTGCATTTCACAATGACAGTACAAATGATTCCAAATCGAAATACTGAAACCGTTGCCATGCTCGAAAATGCAATCGTAGCAGAAACAGATGAAACAGTTCGCGCCCGACTTGTGCGAGGAGTTGCGCAACTGGGACAATCGACTCCAAACTTGATTTCTTTTGTGCGCAAGCATCTCAATTCGCCCCGACTCACGGCGTCGTGCCTTTTCTTTTTAGAAAAATGCCCCTCGGAACAATCGGAAGAATTAATAAATATTTGTCTGCAAGATGGTCAAATTAAAAATGGATTTGCACAATCTCTAGTCAGAGCCCTTACAGCACAACGAAAAGTAATTTCAAATGATTCTCTGCTCACCAGTTTTATCAGGCGATGCCTTACTGTAGAGTCGGGAATTGAAACTCAACTTTTGACTTTAAATTTCATGCGAGCACATCCTGTTCCAGACCTCGTATCAAATTTAATTAGTTTTTTAAAATCCGATGAACGCCTTCAAATAGCAGCAATTGTTGCACTAAAATCTTACAATAACGATATTGCCGTGGAAGCACTCTCGGAATGTCTGCGTTCGCCATCGGAATCTATTGTGGGCCGCACACTCGACACATTAACTGCGTTACCAGGCACTCAAGCCAAACGTATTGCGTTAGATTATCTGGAAGCAAATTTAAATAATTTAGAAGTCTGCGATAAAATCTACCGTTGTCTTAAGCCATGCCCTGGCTCAAATTCCGAAATTATTTCTCGGCTTTTGTGGATTGAAACAAAAAACCCTGACCATCCCTTTTGTTCCCGATTTACACAGCTGAGAGAGCGGTTTCAGAAAATATGAACTCAAAAATATGCATTAAATTTCAATAGTAAAGGCAATCCTATGAAAATAAAATCGAAAACAACTTACGCCATTAGTTTACTTCAAGTTATTTTCGTATGCTGCTTTGCATTCAATGCGATGGCACAGGAAACATCGGACACTAAAACTCCCAACGCAAATGCAAATGCCAATGGAAATGCAAAACCCAACGCACGCGCCACATCTCCCACAGAAAATAAAAACACAGAAAATAAAAACACAGAAAATCAAAAGACAGAAAGCAAACCTAAAGAAAAAATCAAAAAACAAAAACCGGAAAAACCTGTCACAGCAGCACCCGATGAAACTCAAAATCAGGTTCCCTCAGTCTTTTTTCCCAACTGGCCAGCGCCTGGTTTTGGCGTGGGGTTAAGGCCAGTTTTAGGATATTCTCTCACTAAAATTAATTTAGCAGGGTCTGCATTAGCACTCTCGGAATTTGAAATTGGTGGAGAAGTCGGATTACATGGCATACCTTTAAAGTCAGGAAATCCTGGTTTATACATAGCACCTAAAATAGGATATGCTTTTGGTGCAATAGATGCGCGAACACCTCAAATTACACTTATTTCTGAAACATATAACAGAGCCTGGATTGGCAATGAATTCATATTTTCATTAAACTGGTTTAAGTATTCTTTGGGGCTTGGATATGCAAAAATATTTCCTAAGGGACTCATTAAAACTATCCAAAGTTACCAAATTCAGCAAGATTTTGGAATTCTCATTCTCCCATATTTATCGCAGCATTTGACTCTCACCCAAGGGCGTACCTTTGGCGAAAACACCGATAATTGGTCGGAGATTCCATTCGACATTTGGCTTCACACACGCTTTTTTACATCGGTTCTCGATTTTAGTTTCGATATAGGACCTGGTGTAACTACCACAAAAGAGCGAAAGATAAACAGTAATAATAAATTCGATATATCTGAAACTTCCGTCACTTATTTGAAAGCATTAACATCGTTTCATGTCTTTTGGAAACTGGGAATGAGTGGCGGCATGCGCTACGGACTTCAAGATTCGGGACAAAAAATCGAAAGCGATGTTTTGTTCAATCGCACACCTTTAAATGACCTCAATTCTGCGCCAGAAGGTACGTTTAAAAAAGATCATCTGCAAGCTAATTTATTTGTAGGTTTATCGAATGTGTATGCAGGTCTCGGAATTGGCTGGATTTACACTTATTCATTAACGCACGCCCTAGAACTCAGCGGCGAAAAACGACATAAAGACTCGCGGCAAGGATTTGGAATTAATTATGAATTGCATCATTAAAAAGCTGGTCTTAAATTGCCTCGGAATAGATAATTTAACGAACGAGGCTTTAATATGTCAGTAAATTTTAAAAAAACAACCCTGTGTACAATCTCACTTCTTACAATAAATTCCTCCTGCAAACAAAGAACATTTAATACGAACAATATTCGAGCAAGCGAAAATAGTGATTCAAATTTTGAAGATATTAAAACTATAAAGCGACCCATTCGGCTCTATTCTTGGGATCTAAATACACCACCGGCAAAGACAACTGCGCTGGAATATTTTAATACACTTGAATTTTTAGCCCAAACTGAAACTGCACCAAACTCCAATCCTCCTCCACTGCTGAAAATTGCAGAAGACGATTATTCCGCCATGGGTGCTGGGGGGTATTTTGCTTTTAGCCCCACAGAATCAGCTCAATTTGGCTATTCTCGTGACATGAAAATGGAAGGAGTTTTACGCTCTTTTGTCATGCCTTTAGGTGCACGTTATATTTTAGTAGCACACGAAAGTTTTTTAGCGCGCGCCAGAAAATTATTTCCAAATTCAGGTTGTAAAGCTCTAGCATTTGAGGCCAAAATATCGAACTTACCAGCCTTTGAAAAACCAGAATCGATAGTTGGCCTCAAAGGAATTCAGGGGATTTTCAGATCCTGCCCAGAATTAAAACTTAATTTACTTACAGATTCAAACGGTAAAATTGTCGATTTTGTAGTCTTCCCAGAAGTCAACACCTATAATTACGATGATCAAGGGACTTACAAAGATCGCATGCCCACTACGAGAGTTGACAGATTGTTTCCCACGCAAGCTAAGCCACGCTGGGCATTACTTACACATTTAACGACAGAAAACAAAGAGAACATTAAAAAAAGTATAAAAATATGGTCGCAAAGCAACACTCTTAAAATTGGCGACGAAACAAATACAGAATCTTACAACAAGCGCTTGTTACATTGCGCCGTAGAAGTGGGCAGTAAAACCAAGAGACTTTCACGCACTCTTGCATGGGCCAACGGCCGCAATTATTCTCCTGAAAGCATTGCGCAATTTTTAGGATACGATGTCAGCTTTAGCAAAGATATTACAAAATCACTCGACAAATTTTCTTCTCAAGAAAATTTCAAAAAACTCGACCAATTTATTTTTTCCATTTATAATTCAGATACAGAAATGGAGAAAAAAATTAGAAATACAGTTCCTCGTTGCCCCTCGCTTTACAGCCTGCTCCATGGCCCAGACGCTGCCTCAAAAACTTTTGCAAACAATTTAGTAAAGCAATACCTGCCGCCAACCAATATTAACTTAAAGCGCACGCAGGAATCTATTTGCCCTGGAGCCCCACGCACATTGGCATTGGGCGTGCTTGATATGAGTCGGGAATTGCCAATTATAGGGCAAGGACCCATAGAATGGGCTAAGCCAGACGGCAATATATGTCTGGAACTCTATAAAGATTATCTCACCCGAGTCGCTCCTACACAGCAAGCAAAGTACTTAGAATGCAGCAAAACAGCCATGGAATTGACACCTTTTATTCCTCCCAATTCTCTTTGCACTCCAGAGGCAAAAAAAGAAATTATGTCTGAATCATTTTTGTCGCTTGAAAATGCAGACACAGATTTAGGACAATCAGAAAAAGGCGACGATTTGGAATTTCTAATCAAATAGCAACAGAGAGCTCCAAATGAAACAGCTCCCCGACTTCTACATTTTTTTAAAAAGAACTTTCATATCAGCCGTAATTTTTTTGAATCTTGCACTGACTCAAAATGCCCGCGCCATTTCTTTTTCTCGCTTGAACGGCGACACAGAAGGCATTTCAGATTTTGTTTCTTGGGGCTCGTGCCTCACGCTGCCCCTTGAAATTCAGGTCAATGACTGCGGCCCTGTGCGCCTACACACGACAAATAATGCACCATTTGTGAGTCATTTTTTTCTTTCTGCCAGTTCGCAAGTTTTGGAACTGTCCGATGAAGTGGATTCTGAAAAACCGAAAAGCGAAACCATATCCAAAGCATTGCAGTCTCATACGACACGAAATGCCATTTTAAGTTCTTACGTGCACTGGAAGAGTCAATATTTTAATATCGGAATTAATCCCTTTGATGCCACAGGATCTTTTGCCATTCACAACGAAAATTTACCATTAGTTTCAATCGTAACAAGGCGAGATAGGCAAATTTTTGTTGGTCTTGGTCATAAATTTCAATGGTCTGGCGTAGAATTATTAACAGGCGGCAGATTTTCGCTCATTAATCGCGAAGAAACAATTATTGAAGCTACTTTAGTTGATTTGGCATCGCAGTCGCCCACAGAATTAAAAGCAAATCAAGATTTAAAAGGATATTTCCTTGATATTGGCGCCGTATTGAGTTTCGAATCGCAACTTCACACTGGAATTGAATTTAAGAATATTGGAAAATTTTCTGACGTCAAATACAAAAGCACCGACTACCTATTCATCGAAAAAGATCGTGAGCCTCGTGCCCTTTTGAGCACCACTTATTCTTGGCTTGTATGGTTTTTATCTGCTTCTGCAGGTGGGCATTATATTAAATTTTTGGAAGGCGAAAACGATCCTAAAAATCAGTGGTTTATGGATGCCAGTTTGGTTTCTGGGCCACTTAAGATATTAGCAACTTATCATTTAGACATGGTGCGCACAGGAATATCAATACAAACAGGTGCCTATACTTTTAGCATCGCGCAGCAGTGGCGCGCAAAAAATAACGATGCCAATCGCATCACTCTTGCTCTCGAAATTGGAGGCAACAGCAGTGTTCTCTAAAATATTTTTTATTTCTGTTTTAATGTCATATATCAGCCATATTTTTGGCCAATCTCAAGGTTTCAATAAACTCAAAAAAGATGCCACCCAAATCAGTTCACGCAGACAAGATCAAGGTATGAGCTGCTTATTGGGAGCAGGAATTGCACTTGGAGCATCAACATTATACTCCATTCGATCGCAAGAAATGTTTTCTAAAACCGGTTATTCCATAATGCAAGGAGCAAGTATTCTTGTTGCACTAGAGGGATTTGATCTTTTATTTAATGCAGATCCTATTGAAGACGATGCTGCGCATTTAGCATTTACCAATCGCTTGTTACGTTTGCGTCCCACATATAACGAAGAAGAAGTTCAAAATTCATTGAATAAAATTGCTCAAAAACTAGAAAACAGGCGCAAAATTCGCACTCAGAGCGAGCATCTCACTCGCGGACTTGTTGGAGTGGGTGCAGCGTTTTCAGGAGCACTCACTTTGAGTTTTTCAAAAATGCGCACTCCTTTATCTCTAGCTGCACCAGCAATTTTAACTCTTTCAGGGTTGGTTTTTGGCCTCAGCGAACTCATGGCTAAAGACAAGCAAGAGTTTCAGGGTGCGGTGAGCGAGTCACTACAAAACCGTTTGGCCATGGACACTAGCATTTTTGAATCTTCTTCGTTGCCATTGATGACATTGACCAACGCACGCCAATTTGGATTGTTATTCACTCTTTCTACAGCGTTATAAAGCCTCAATCGAGACGACCTTTTTTTGCTGTCTAAATCGCTTGGCCCAGCAACCAACCCCTCTGAAAACAATTTAAGATCGTCTTGAATCATAGTTATTTTCTCAATCAAATCGATCTGCTCGAGAGGACAAATGGTACCTTTAAGCGACAGCAGCGTAAATTTTTCCGATTCAATCTCTCCCAAAATTCCTCTAATATGTTGAATCACTTGCGTCGAAACTAAAATCGCTAAGTACATACGTACTTCTTCAGATCTCAACTGTGGCTCAACATTTTCCTCCCGCAATAAATCGATGGCTTTTTTGAGCTCCAATGCTTTATTTTTCGGTAATTGAGGCATTACTTTGATAAGAAACATAACCGCATTAATATCGGCAATTGCCCTGGTTATTTGCAATGATGCTACTCTCATTTTTTCTAAAAATGCTGCCGATTTGTCTGCCGCCTGAATTCCTTGCGAGTCGGTGCCATATTTTCTTACTAAACTTTCACCTTCTAAACCCACAACATGTTTTAACAAATCGACCCGTGAGTCGTCTAATTTTAATGAACCTTCGTACAAAGGAACCACAAGGTCTGCAATGACGACGCCTGCACGCCCTGCATAAACCGACGCCAAAGCGGCGCGTGCACGAGAATTTGTAGCGTCTTTTTCTAGAGAAGTTTTGAGTTCTTCTTCGGCTTTTAAGTGGTCTCCTGCTTCAATAGCCAGCATTCCAAGGCGCAAGTGGTAGCGTGAAATTGTTTTTTGATCTTTTGATTCTTCAGCTTTGCGCACGCAATTTACAATGAAAAATATAAAAATCGGCAGTAAAAATGCGTTCAGTAATCTTTTATTTGCCTGCACTTCGAGCTCCTAAGGTAAAAAAATACTCTTTTTAAACCAACAGCGGGTCGCTGAGCAGTTCCTTGCGCGCAAGAATTTTGCATGCGAAAAATGATGTGGTTTAAATATTATAACGATTCACCACATTGGCAAGTTTTGGGGCCTTAAAGAATTTTCCTGCGAGATATTTAAACAAACAATTCATTCAAAGCTAAGTCTGAGGTATTTTTTAATCTCCAAAATATGCTCCTCAAATACCGCTGCTTTTTGCGCATAGGATTCCCATTTTAAAAAAACTGCCAAAACTTCTGCCACAATTTGCAAGGCCTTCGTTTTTTTGATGTCAGCGTGTTTTGCAAGGGCAATAAGGTCTTCTTTGCTAAAACCATCGGCTTTTCCGTTTAAAAGCATCTGGTGCTGAGACGTCCATTGCCCCTTGGGGTTGTAGCTATATGTCACATCATAGACTGGCGAAATACACCATTTTCCTTCTTTATTCATTAAAAATGCAATATTTTTTGTGTGGTCGTCTTGGTTGCGACCAACGACGTTAAATACCGCACGACGAAACAATTGTTCTAAATCTGCATTTACAGATTCCGTAACAATCTCACGAATCACAGCCATGGCTTGTTCGTAAGAATAAGCACGTGGCAAATTAAAATCCTAGTGCCCCAAGGCACACAACGATTGCATGTGAAGTTTTTGCCCTGCAGCAGTGCGGTCGAAGCGCTTGGTCATAAAATGCTGGCGACCATTTTCTGAAAGCAAGCGACAAGGGCTCATGTGTATTTTAGTATCGAGCGCCATTAAATAGTATGCGTATTCAATTGCACCATACCCTTGCGGGTCGTTTATTTCTTTGTCTTTATTGTTTATCACACCATCGAGTTTTAAAAGCCAATGCGAGAACCCCTGCGGCACATCTAGTTTTAATCGACGATTCCTCTAAAACAATCCGCAGCAAAACCCTACGGAAATTGGCAGCAAGAATATTGCCTAGCAGCGCCTGAGTTCACGGCAGAACACAAAAAAATAAAACTTCCAAATTCAAAATGGCGCTTGCTTGATTTAAAGAGTCTAGATTTGTGCTGATGCATTGAGAATGAAAATATTCATTGTTAAAAATTTTAATTGAATTGAGACTAAAAAAACCGCAGCTCTAAACACCCCCACTCACAACTTCCTCTTCATCACCGGCGCCCAGCGCAACTCTACCAATTGAGAATCTGGTGCAGTTAAAAGCATTTGATTGGGTTCAGTCACCCGCACTTCCCACATTCCTTTAGTTAATAGCGGCCAATTTTTGCCAGTACGACGCCGGAGTTCGTACTTAAAGACAACTACATCGTCGGAATGTGCCATGGGCGTGAAGGTAAATTGCAGTTCGTTTTGCTCTACAGATCTGGTTTTGCCGAATTCAAATGATGAAACTGAATCGCGCACCCAAAGGCGCTCTTCGCGCCGGCCATCGAGCACTTGCGCCGCAAAACTGTAACCACCCTTCGCTACTGCCGCCATGGTCAACTTTACAGGCTCACGCGCCTGCGCAGTTGTGCAAACAACCAAACAAAGTGCCCAAACCAATGCTGCACGCAAACAAGTTTTGTTGGTAATTTTACTCTGCCGCATTATTGCTACTCCTTTTTGGTTTGCATCTTGACCACACCCCGGCCCCGGTGATTTAGTAAAAACCGAACCTTCCATTGGTCTCGCCCTCACTGCATTCAAAATCTGGAGCATTTAATGGCAAATTATATCTACAACATGGTCAATCTGCGCAAATCTGTCAACGGCCGCGAAATTTTAAAGGGCATTTATCTGTCCTTTTTGCCAGGCGCTAAAATAGGTGTCATTGGCAATAACGGCTCGGGTAAAAGTACACTTTTGCGCATTATGGCTGGTGTAGACAATCAATTTAACGGAGAAGCTTTTCCTGCTAAAGGAATTAAAGTTGGTTTTTTGCCACAAGAACCAGTGTTAAATCCGAATAAAAATGTACTCGAAAACATCGAAGAAGCATTTGCCGAAACCAAAGCTCTTTTGCAAAAATACGAAGACCTCAACATGAAAATGTGTGAGCCTTTGTCAGACTCCGAAATGCAAAAAGTAATCGACGAAGCTGCTCGTGTGCAGGACGAACTCGATGCTAAAAATGCATGGGAACTCGATCGTACTCTCGAAGTAGCCATGGACGCTCTCCGTTGCCCACCGCCCGACGCCGAAGTTAAAAACTTATCGGGAGGCGAGAAACGTCGAGTTGCTTTGTGCAAATTATTGCTTGAAAAATGGGACATGCTTTTGCTCGACGAGCCCACAAACCATTTAGATGCAGAAAGCGTGCAGTGGCTCGAGCGCTATTTAAAAGAATATTCTGGAACCATTGTGGTTGTAACGCACGACCGTTACTTTTTAGACAATGTAACAGAATGGATATTAGAGCTCGATAAGGGCCAAGGGGTTCCATGGCACACCAATTATTCTGCATGGCTCGACGGCAAAACTAAAAAAATGGGTGAAGAAGAAAAACAAGAATCTGCTCGGCAAAAAGCCCTTAAACAAGAATTAGAATGGGTTCGCATGCCTGCAAAAGCAAGGCAAGCCAAGAGCAAATGGCGTATTTCGCAATACAACGATTTGCTCAACCAATCGAACGAGCGCAACGACGGTGTTAAAGAAATCACATTCCCACCGTGCCCACGTTTAGGAGATAATGTTGTTGAAGCAGAAGCACTTTGCAAAGCATATTCCGACCGCGTGTTGTTTGATGCGCTCAATTTCAGACTTCCTCCGGGTGGAATTGTGGGCGTTATTGGAGCCAATGGCGCAGGTAAAACAACTTTATTTCGCATGATTACGGGAGAGGAAACTCCCGACTCTGGTAAATTAAAAATTGGCGAAACTGTTAAAATTTCGTACGCCGACCAAAGCCGCTCCACGCTTAATTCCGACAAAACAGTGTTCGACGAACTCTGCGGAGGTCGTGAGCAAATTATGCTTGGCACCAAAGAGGTTTCGGGCCGTTCTTACATTGCTGGGTTCGGATTCCGAGGAGCGGACCAACAAAAAATAGTAGGCAATTTATCTGGTGGTGAGCGCAACCGCCTCAATTTAGCAAAATGCATTATGACTGGCGGAAACTTATTGCTACTCGATGAGCCCACCAACGACCTTGATGTCGATACCATAAGAGCCCTCGAAGACGGGCTATTGGCATTCCCTGGATGTGCAGTGGTTATTAGCCATGATAGATGGTTTCTAGACCGCATTGCCACACACATTTTGGCCTTCGAAGGCGACAGTAATGTGGTTTGGTTTGAAGGAAACTACCACGATTATATGAACGACAAACGCCGCCGCTTGGGCGATGACGCCGTAAATCCAAAGCGATTGAAATACCGCCCATTAGTGCGCAACTGAGTTTTTTAGAGACAACTGAGTCAAACCAACTTACACTTTTGACTCGCCAAAGCTTTATTTTGTGTATTCTACCGGCGCATATTTTTTAATAGCTGTGCGCAATGCGGGAATTTGATTTCGCGAAATTTCGGAACTCGAAATTTGCATTTTATACATCATTCCCGCTGCCACGCCTGCTCCCGTGCCAGAATTAAATTCTATAGGATGCAAACGAGTGGCAGCATTGGCAGCAAAAGTTTGCGCCATGGTTTTACCTGCCACTAATAAATTGTCGAAATCTTTATTGGTATGAGCCCTAAATGGCAAATAAAAGGGCAGTGGTCTATTTTTTTCATCACCAATCGAAGAAATGTGCGGAGGCATTGTACAATTTGCCGAAGGATGCACATCGGGCACATAGGCACCAATTCCTATTGAGTCTTCAAAGTTAACGCCAGGTAATAAATCTTCATAATACTTGAGCATAAAATTACCGTTACCTACAGAACGCCTCGTGTCGCGAATATAGGGCAATTTTGCTAAGCCATTTCCTGTATCAAATACGCCTTTTACTGAACCTTCGTTGCGAGAAAGCATTAAATTTTTATTTTCGCCGTCGGGGTATTTTTCGCGCAACCATTTAAACCAACCATAAGCATGCCTTTCCGCTTCTTCTATGGCCCTAATATCTATTCCGCCTTGCCAATTTTTGCGTTGCACGGCAGTTTCGGCACGACTCAAAAACAAATACCGATAAGGATAATCGTTTCCGAGAGTCCAATTTTGCATGCTAATATCGCCAGGCATAGGCTCTGCAGCGCGGGCTTTGGGATCTTTTTTATCTGCAACGGGGTCGCGGCGCGCAATGCGGCGGTATGTCCAGACATCGTTCCAAGTGAATGTTTTTTGGGGTTCATTTATGGCATAATGCTTAGGATAAGGAATTTTTGAATTAGAAATAAATTCGGGTATTGGTTCGGCTTTATCGCTCCATTCAATAGCCAGAGGATAAACTATGGCCTGGCCACATTTTTCACTGGCCGACACAAAGGGATCCTTCTCAGATTTTTCTATTCCTTGAACATAAGATGCACCTGCTAACGGAAGCAATTCGCCCCACTCCGTGGCATCAATAAAAGTTGCTGTTTTACCTTCAGGGGCTGCGAATTCAAAAGTCTGTTTTGTGAATTTATCGGAGTCTTCGTGCGAATACCAATCGTCTAATTCGTTAGCTGTACCGTAGGTGTATTCTACGGGTTGACCACTGACGAGGTTACGATTTATGGCCAATAAAGATACTATTTTTCTCCCGTCAGAAGATATTTTCTTAACCACTGTATTTAAATAAACTTTTAAATTACGTTCATGTTCTATAGATGCATTAATAGAAAATTCAATCAATTTTGTGGGTTCATAGCATTTTAATGAAACCCAACACTGCCCCGGATTCGATCGCCCGGCGCGAGTTCCCAAATCGTTCATCCAGCTCATAAATACAGACGCATTGTTGCGTGGATCTCTATTTAATTTTGCAACTTCAATTTTTTCGGTGGGCGATTTTTGAACACTGTGCCAAGCCCAATCCACCGCAGACACTCCCGATGCAGTGAGCTGCCCCCCGGGCCAATTAGTGGGCTCCAATAAACATGTTTTAAAGCCTTCAGCCGCAGAGCTCAAAGCCGCAGCTAATGCTGCAGTTGACCCTCCTGCAATAATAACCTCGCACCGTTCCTTTTTTAAATTCGGAATACTTGAGGAAGTACCTGCATCGGGCGTTATTTGTGTTTTTTTGTTGCAAGACATAAGCGAAACACAGCAATAAACAGAAATACAAAAATAATAGCGAATTTCAAAAGGAGAACTTGACATTATTTTGCTCCAAAAGGGGATAACCAAATCTATTCTAATGAGAATCAGCTTACGCTGAGGGATTTTAAACGTCAAAAAACCCGATGAGCAATCTCACCGGGCCGAATAGAGAAACATATAGGAGGAGTTTCTCAGATTTTAATTAAAGTCCTAGCAATTTAATCATGAGGCCGCGATTCCAGGTGAGAGTATCGCACGCAGAACCTGAAAGAGAAGCCTTGCATTTTTGAATCAATTCAGAAGTGTATGGACCGTATACGGACGAACCATCACTGCAATAACCTGTGGTATAATCGAGTTGCAGGCCGACAGCACAACGGCTAAGTCCACGGTAGTGCATATACTGTGACACGGACCAATCGCGCTCTTGGCAATTTTCTAAAAAGTCGTTCAAGCAGTTGTTAGACATTTCTGCTGTTGGCCAGCCTAAAACAACCGTTCCATTTGTACAAATAGCTCCGCCTTCGTTGCCAACCAAACTTAACGTCCATCCTGCAGGGCAATCGGCGCGGCCAGGAACGCCACCAGGAACAGGAATACCAGGGTTATCAGTCGGTACTGGAACAGGGCCAAATGTTGGAACAGCCGTTGGCAAGGGTTGAGCTGTAGGAACTGGCAATGGCACCGGTGCTGGAAGCGCTGTTGGAGCAGGTGTGGGCAACGGCATTGTTGTTGGAACTACAGTAGGTTGTGGCTGAGCTGTCACTGTGGGACGTGGTTGCGCCGTGACAGTAGGCTGAGCAGTTACCGTGGGCTGTGGTTGCGCCGTGACTGTAGGCTGAGCAGTTACCGTGGGCTGTGGCAGCGGGTTTTGTCCACTTACAGATTTATTGTAAATAGATTCGATATCTTTAAAGTAACCAACAAATTGAGTTTTTTCTTGTGTCCACAAAAAGTCGGGGCGTTCTTCTGAAATCCACTCACCGCCAATAATTTCGTCTTTAGTGTTGAGTTCCAAGCGGTAGTCGTATGACTTATGACTTGCACCAAAACCGCTTGTACCATTAACAGCTTCCCAAGTAGGCATGATTTCGACTGTGTATATCATATCGGTGTGAATGATTTTTTCTTTCACTGTTCCTGCAGCAGCGCCAGCAGAAGGACCTTGTTCTTTTATAACTTTAGAACGATATCCATAAACCGGTTGATTCCAAACTTGCAGATCTCGTGTAACATCAGCCACAAAACCCTGTTTTTTAATCTTGATTTGATTGATTAAAGCGATATGAAAAGCGCCAGCGTTAGTGTCGCGGCATTCTGCATTTTTAGCTCCATCAGGATTTACTTCTAAATCGATGTTGCAACGCGATGCCAAAATGCGGGATCTTCCAGCGACATATGAAGGCAATGCTTGGTAATAAGTGAGGAGAGCTTTAATATCAGACGAACCGAATGGCAAATTAATTTGCACCACTTCGCCAGATTGATCTTTAACATTTACAGGAATTACAATTGGTTTAGGTTCTGAATAAATAATTGAAGCCGGCGACCAACCGTGGCACAATCCTTCCCAACTTTCCATTGTGGGCTTTGTGCGATACCGCTCGCTTTTTACCGTAGGAAAATCGAGGCGGCCCACAAAAATGTCGTACTTTTCGGCGGGAGAAAGTTCGGCTAGTTTTTCTTGCGTCATTGTTTTTAATGCCGCAAAAGTTGGACTCGTATACTTAAAAGGTTCTGGATTTGAAGCATTCCAACGATCAGAAATTCCGCCTTCATTGCTTGGCCAGTAGGTATCTGTCCAAGGTTTTACAGACAATTCCGCATTTGTTTCAGCACTAGGATTTAAAACGTTAAAATTGCGCACGTAGTCTGAAGCAAGCAAATAAGGGTCGTTGTTACGGTCCCAAGCTTCCTGAAATCCAGATTTTGCTGCTTTGCCGCAAGCGACAACCGCAAGGACACTCAAAGACAATAATAAGGGATTCATTTTTTTCACGGGGCACTCCTCCATATAAATTTTAAATTCGCGAAACTAAATCCTGATCTTTTTTGAAGAATTTAGGAAATTTGTTTCGTTAATCGCAATCCGTACTTTCTGTAAACACGAATAGTGTGTCCGTCAACTAGATTTTTTCTTCAAAAAAAAAGAGACTATCCGCAAAGCCATATGTTTGCATGGAGTTCCTGTGAAATTACTTGTTTTTGTTGGTCGATCCGCTCAAAAATTTATATGTAGTATGAATAAAATTAACGGCTACTTAGTGTTATTTTTATTGACACTGAGTCTCATTTTAAACAACGGCTCCGTTGCAATGGCGCAAAGTAACAAACTCCCAGAAACCGATAATCCTCCTGGCTGGAACACTCCCAATTGGAGCGAAAAAGCGCCTATTCCCACCCAAAGTCGCAAAAATATATATGATTTTGAACCTTTCCAGCAGGAACAATCGGTTCAGTCAGGCAAGCTTGTTTCGTTAGTTTATCCCGTCGAAATTTCATCAATGATGTTACCTTACAAACTCACTGAGCAGTTTTTTTCGGGCACAAGCACAAACTCGCTGCAATGGTTCGTGCAAAATATTTTCAAAAATTTCTCGAATATAAAATCGCTTGACGATGTCTATCAATGGCTCGGGCTGAGCACATATCCTACAATCGAACAAAACAATCTGTTTCCTAAGGATCTTCAAATACCTTATCCTAACGGAACAAGGCCACAATTCCGCATGGGCACATCTCTAGTCTCCACGCCTCATGCTTTAGGTCTCACATTTGGCTGTGCCACTTGCCATGCCAATGCACTTTTTGGCCGCCCTATTTTAGGATTAACGGCTCGATTTCAGCGCGCCAATGAATTTTTTATGCTAGGCCAACAGGCTGTTACGTTAATTCCGCCAGAACTTTTTAAATTAAGCACTGGCGCCACTGAAGGCGAACTAGAACTCTTTTTAATAACACGCAACGGCGTGCAATGGATAGGCAACAAAAAACCGCAAGCTTTGGGCCTCGATACATCGTTGGCACAAGTCTCTTTATCGTTGGCAAGGCGCGCTCCTGATGCGTGGGCCAGCCTTACCAATGAATCTAAACAACATCCTCGACCCAACGCACTAGACAATGATATTGCCGATAGTAAGCCATCTGTTTGGTGGAATTTAAAATATAAAAACCGGTGGCTGTCTGACGGATCCGTTGTGTCGGGCAACCCAATTTATACCAATATACTTTGGAATGAAATAGGTAGAGGAACGGATCTTCATACTTTAAATGATTGGCTTTCAAAAAACAAACAGACTATTGCGGATCTCACTTCTGCAGCATTTGCCACAGAGGCTCCCCATTACACCGACTTTTTTCCGCCCGAACACATCAATTTAGAAAGCGCAATGCGAGGCGAAAAACTCTTCAACGAACGCTGCGCTTTTTGCCACGGGTCCTACGAGAAAGCCTGGAATTCGGCGGAAAAAAACTTTTTAGATTCAAAAACTCTTTTAAAAACCACTCATGTTAGCTACCATTCTCAAACGCCAGTTGTTGATGTCGGCACAGACCCTTGGCGATATAGAGGCATGAAAGCTTTTGCAGATGTTCTCAATGGCTTACAAATATCAAAAGAAAACAAAGTCGTTGTTAAACCACAAGTAGGATATGTGCCGCCCCCCCTCGTTGGAATTTGGGCCAGGTGGCCCTATTTTCACAATAATGCGGCACCAAGCTTATGCGCTGTATTGCAAAGACAATCAGAAAGGCCAGCCACTTATCAAGCTGGCGATGCCGTATCGGCGCAAACCGACTTCGACCAAAAGTGCAATGGTTATCCTTTAGGAAACAACGTTCCTAAGAACTGGTTCAACAAAAAAGAAGCGTTTTTCGACACCCGTCGCACGGGCATGAGCAACAGCGGGCACGACGAAGGAATTTTTCTTCAAAATGGCTCTGAAATTTTCTCCAGCGACGACAAATGGGACATTGTGGAATTTTTAAAGACTTTGTAGTTGATTCTTTTATTTTTGACTTCAAACAAATGTTTGACACGCATTAACTCTCAAGACAGAGGCCCAAATGGCCGATGAGACTCTTATGAAATAGCACCAACCCGCGCTTTATTGGGGGAAACTGTGACCCTAGAGGAAACGGCTGATTTCGCATCACTTGAAGTCATAGAAGCTCGCTCTTTTTTCGCTCTTTGAATCTGCACCACAATCGCAGGTTTATGAGATGCACACTTTATGCATAGATTGCGAGCCCGGCAACAGATTTTTGACTTTGAATTTAGATTTAAATCCAGAATTACTCTCAAAAAACCATCTCAACTGGATTCGCTTACAACCCAAGCTCGAAATTGCGGTTACCAAGTAGACGAATTGATTCAAGATATTTCGACAGAAATTTTACCTGCCGCAAAAAGATACTGGCTCATAGTTTACGAATAAACTATGAGCCAATTTATAAAATCAAATCAATTGAATTTTACTGACCCGAAGCCACGTTAGGATAGGAAGCTCTTACAGCATTTTGATTCATGAGGCTCTGCAGAATTTGAGCAGCATTGCGCGAGGTATCGGAAAGTTTAAAACAATCCGTTCCACTCGGAACCGTGCACGCGCCATCCAGATATTGCTTTAAAATTCCGGAGCCATATTTTAACATGGTCACGGATTCTGCAGTTTCTGTGCCCGTAGCCAACGTGCTCAGTGCATTGAGGCTCACTTGCATTTCTGCAATCGATCGAATGCCCTGAACCCTCACTGTCACTGCTTTTGTTCCTTTTTCGGCATCAATTTGAACATTTGGCATTACAACCGTTTGACCAGAATGATTAAAAAATGGCAATGAAAGAGCCAAGGTAGCTGGTTTTCCAGCCATTTTTGCCTCACTTCCAGGTTTCCAGCCGCCATCTAGGTAATCGAATTTCATAAAAGTACCAGCAGGAACAATAATGTCGTTCAAAAAGAGTTGCGCCAATTCAGTGCGATAATTTGCGCCATCTTCGCCCAATTTAATATTTCTAATTGGAGATAAATACAAGTTATCTAGGCCCATATCTGTGTCTTTAGTGCGCAATAATTTGGCAACCACATCAACAGTTTGAATGCTGTCGGCGCGAATCACACTTGCAAATATTTCACCTAAAGCTGCATCGTAGAAAAAGCTTGCAGGCAGAGTCATTGATTGAACCAAACCAGTTGCCGGCATTCCGAAGCGGGCTGCGTAATCTTTCAAAAATTCTTGCTTGCCGCCCTTAGCTCTAAAGGCGAAGTCGGCCATTTTTAAATAGACCTGTTGTTCGTCGGGGCGGCGACTGACTTCAGCTTCACGAGCGCCAGTGCCCCAAATTGCTGCCAAACGCAAAGTATCTTGCATGTATCTGCCCAATAATTGTCCCCACACACCGCGAGCCGAAGGGTCTAGAATGCCATCGTAAATACCAGCCACACGAAGGCGCTGTGCAGTTAAATTTGCACGCAATAAAGTGTACTCTGTAAAGTCTTTTCCAAAATCGAATGTTTGGCAATTGCCTACAAATCCACGGTTATCGTCGGTACAAAACGCTGGTTTCGACTTTATTTTATAGCCAGAAGCATCGAGGCCATAAATATTTGCCAAAGCCAAGACATCGTAAAGTCCAAATTCACCATGGCCCACGGGGGCATCGCCATCTTTAAAGTCGGGCATTGCGCCGAAGTCGAGGTAAACACCGTTGTCATTATAATCCATAATCGAATCGCTCTTGCCCGTGAGCACAGGCACCGTCGGAGCCGCAGGAATAGCAGCTTCGGGTGAGTCTTCTGCTGGAGGAGGCATGAGCTCTCCGCTGGTGAGAGAACCCATAAAGTTATGACGCAAACCAAAGGTGTGACCCAATTCGTGCAACACAACAAATTTAAGCATTGCCAAAGACGCTTGCTCAGGAGTGGTGATTAATTTTGTTTCGAACTGAGGAACCATAGCTTCTGCCATGGCCAATTGTTCTTCACGATTGTTAGTAAGACTGCAATCTTTGCGGCCTTTAACCAGATTCGAACCAGATCGAAGTGTTAAAGTGTGTTCTGCTTCAAGCTCTTCGGACTTTGAAATTGCCTTTATGATTCCGCCAGATTTTTCTACCAATTGAGTTTGTGATGCTGGCAAATTTTTCATGGATTTTCGCAAATCGGCAACGATTTGATCGCGTGCAGCTGGACTCATGGCTGCGGCTGCCAAGGCACGTTTTTCCGAATCACCAGGTAAATCGATCATGTCTGAAGCACTTAAGTTTTTACCTAAAGCAGCAGATGCTATACGCGCTAAAGCTTCCGTGTCGCCATTGCGAGTTGCTAAAGTAACAGCCTCGCCTTCAAGAGCTGCAGCTGAAACCAAAGCCTGGGGTGCAGGCGAATTTTGCGCTTCGTAGTGACGATAAATGCCCAAATTGAGCATAGTAGCTTCGCATTTTCGGTCCCATATAAAGCGCGTGATTGCCGATGGAGTTGCAGCTGCTGGCCTACTCTTATTGGGTTTTTCTGCAGACGCTAACCAAGTGCGTTCGAAGAAAGCTTTGCATCCCACTTCAGCCCAAGTTGTTCCCGAAAACATAACATCGGCAGAAATAACTTCGCCCGATTGCGGATGATTTACCGTTGTGGCCCAAGCAGAACCCAAGTGCGAATTGTCATCCCAAAAAATCATATTAACGCGAGGGTCGGCTGCAACAATAGAATCGCCAAATTTAATGCCTTCGGTTCTGTTTTTATCTTCAAATTCCTGCTGTGTTTCTACAGTAAACACGGGCGCTTTTTTACCAGCAGGAGTTAATGTTTCAAACAAACGACGGTAAGCATTTACTGCGGATTTCATGACTGGAACAACGCTTGCTGGCGTATTTTTTCCAATAACAAAAGCAAATGGCTTTTCAATATTATATTTACGAACATTAAATACGAGATCGCGCGGGCGGCCATTCGCATCTGGCAAAAATGCTGATGAAGTAAAATAGGGATTTCCTCCCACGTTACCCGTGCGATCTTCAACTCCTAAACCCATAAGAGAAGTTCTTGCGCCAGAGAGATCTTGAGCTTGTTTTTTCCAAAATTCTTTAGATTGTTCTTCAATAGCCATAAATCCTTGAACCACATGAACAGTGGGTCGAATGGCATCTTTGCCCAAAATTTGTGGCGCAGTTTCGCTGTCAACATTGCTGAATGGCTCGGTGCCATTCACTAAAACCAACTGGTCGAGCACAAAAGAACTGTCTTTAGAATCGAAATATTTTCCGGACTTTAAAATATTGTGTTCAGCTTTTAAAGCATGCGCAACCGTTGGAATCACAACATCAGCCGACATCGAAAGAGAAGGATTAGATGCGTCGCCTAACGTGGGCAATAAAAACTGTTTGTTTTCAGGCTGGCTAAAATCTACTTGGTAAAAAATTTCGCCGTCGCCAACCGGAACAGTAGCAACAATGGGATACGAACCCAATATTATTGGTATTGAGTTCGAACCGTCAAACAAACCTTCAGGTTTTTCTAGCACAATCAATCGATTATTATTGACTATTAGGGTTACAATATGACTATCGAGGTTGGTCATTTGATTCTGACCAACGGACCCCTGCTGAAACGAGGTGGTTAATACAAAAGAACGTCCTTCAAAGAACGACTTAGCCAAAAATGGCATTTGTATACTAGCATAATGGGCACCGATGATTTCGAGAGCACCTTTAATGTCGTTCAAACCACTCGCGATTTTTGCAATAAATTTTTCGGCTCGCTCTGAGGCTTGAATTGCCGCGCAAAACATTTGAGCATTGGTATCAGAAAGTTTATCTACCAAGGCCTTTAATGCCGAAATATCACCCAAAACATCTTTGTTTTCTTCTTTTAGCACTTCTGAAATCAAAGACTTTAAGCCATTAGCATCTGACAAATTTTCGGCCAAAACTTCGCGCACTAAGCACTGGGTCCAAGCACCAAAATCACTTTTTTTGAGGGAACATAAGCTAGGTGCAGTCCCTTTTGCCTTAGCAACAGCAATTTTTGCTGCCCCCACAGAGGCCGCACGGGCCAAAGCGCCAGACTCACCCACAGTTAACGATTGAGAATCAGACGATAAAGATTTACTTTGAGCGGAGAAATACGACAAAAATTCTTGAAAAAATCGAGTTTCAACCTCTGAAGAAAGTGAATCGGATTGCTCTAATGTAGGTTTCACATCTGGCTGAACAACCACCGCCGCATCGGGAGTAGGCGTTTGCACAGAATTAGACTTTTTATGGCATGCAGAGAGCGCAGCGTAGGCCGAACCCAATGCAATGACTGAAAATACCTTAACGGACACGTTATTCCAGACTTTGTTTGTTTCCATTGAATTCACAATGCACTCTCCAATAATTAAGTTAACTGGCCGTCCGGTTATGGCTATTTTTTCCAGCTATGTCAACGGATTCAGAAATCAAGCTTTTTATTTTCTACTTATAGCTGGTCTAAATGCCTTTAAAGTGAAAATATCTATTGCAGGCTGTTACTTTAAGGTTTACCAATTCGTTCTGGACGCTATCAACTACGATGACCGAAAGGATGAGCCATGTTCGAAAAAATTCTTCCTAAGAAACCTTTGAGCTCTACGAACCCTGCTTTTAGCTACCAAAATAAGATAGTTCCGCATTTTTTGAGTATCGAAGAACTCATCGAAAAAGCACAAACCACCACAGAGTCCTGTGTCCATTCAGAACAACTGCAAGTGAGCAAACAGTTTTTTAAAAACGTAGCGTTTCGCGGCGTATATCAAAAAAAATACACCATTGAAGAAGCACGGAAAGTTGGAATTATCGTCGACTATATTGCGCAAAATCGCTCTAAAAAAATGTTTTCAGACCGTGCAATCTAATTTCAGTTTTTAGGTGCAGATAAAGAAACGGCATTTAAATTTGAATCTAATGCAAGTTGTGCACGCACTAAAAAAGGCTTTTCTGCCGCTATAAATTTAAATTTAGCTTCGCCTCCCCATTTAAAATCAGGGAATTGCGAAAAAGCTAATTTTGGTGCCAGGAATTCCGCTGTAGTCTGCCTGCGCACCGTAACAGCTTGCGCATCAATGCCACATTCAGGGCCATTCTGATTATTGGCCATGACCAATTTGTTCCCACAAATCATTGTTTCCACATATTTTAGCAGCTGCTCCATGGTCACAAATCCAAAAGCGGGCCCCTCAGGTGTTTCTATTTCATGAAAAAACAAATCTCGTTCTACTAATATAGCACTATGGACTAAATTAGAAATTCCATTTTTATGAAACAAGAACACATCGCCAGTGCGGTATTCCACCCAAGCTTTTTCACGAATCAAACTATCTGAAGACAATGCTGCATCAAAAATAACAGGATTCACCACAGAATTTTCCTGAAATTTGTTAGCGACAATTGACTTTTTATTAATCTCTTTTTCGAAGGTGTTGCCAGAAATTGCAAAAAACGACAGACCTTTTAAATCATTTCGCAACACTTCGTATATCGATCCGGCCCCAGAAGATGGCTTAAAATTTTGCCAAACTTCTGTTTTTTGAACAGGTTTTTTTTGCAACTTTTGCGCTTCAAGAGCTTGAACCACAGGAGGAAAAAAATCGGATAATGTGTATTCCTCACCAATTTTATACTCTACCCGGCTGAGTTTTTGCAAAACTCCTTTAGAATCTCTAACTTGCCCGCCTAGCAATAACATTAAGCCAGCAAATTGCTCGCCGCTCAAATTTTTAACTTTTACTTTTGTTCCAAGCCACAAATTAGTATCTACATAAGGATTTTTAAAATTTTCTGGAGACAAACTATACGTTTCGTATCTAAAACACGGGTCATATGCTTTTGTATATAAAATATTTGCGCACCCGGGCGCATATCCGCGATTGAACTCTATTGTTGTGGCTTTTAGCATGTAATCGGTACGTTTTTGGCGGCATGCCGCCGAAGATAACGACAAAACCACCGCTAAAATGACTGCCTTATGCATAAAACACGCTTTCAACAAAAATTGCGTTGCCATACATTATCGGCATAGCAACGCAAACAATTGAGAACAAAAAAATGTCAGAACAAAAAATTGCCGGACAAGAAAATTGAATCAGTGTTTAAAATGCCTCATGCCCGTAAGTGCCATACACAAATTCTGTGCATTTGCGGCAGCGATCACTGCTGAATCCTGCACGCTTCCACCGGGTTGAATAATCGCTTTTATTCCCGACCCTTTCAACAAATCAATGCTGTCTGGAAAAGGAAAAAATGCGTCGCTGGCCAACACGGCCCCCTCAAGCGAAATTCGTGCTTTTTTCAGACAATGCTCAACGGCATCGACACGATTTGTGAATCCACCGGCTATTGCCAACACTTGCCCATTACGCGCAAGAACAATTGCATTGGAACGCACATGCTTTACAACCGTAAAAGCAAAATTCATGTCTAATATTGTCTGCTCATCGGCCTGTGTCTGTGTGACAACTTTAAAATCTTCAGACTTAAGCAATGCGCCGTCTACAGATTGACACAAAAAACCGCCTTGAACTTGAGTGATTTGCAGCTTGTTTGCCAAAGGCAAAGAAGTGTTTAATTTTACCAAGCGCAAATTCATTTTACGCTGCAAGCATTCTAACGCTACGGCATCAAAGTCTGGGGCAACAATAACTTCTAAAAAAGTTTCGTAAAGCTTTTGTGCAACTTGCTCGTCTACTGTTTCATTAAAACAAACAATTCCACCAAATGGGCTCACGGGGTCTGCTGCAAATGCCCGCTGGTAAATAGAGGCAATATTCTCGTTTGGAGTGTTTCGAATCGCCACTCCACAAGGCACATTGTGCTTGACTATCACCGCTGCAGACGTTTTAAATTCATTTACTAGCCGAACAGCGTGTTCTATATCTAGCACATTATTATAAGACAATTCTTTTCCATTTAAGCATTTTAAATCGGTTAAATTACAAAATCCACCGATTTCATTCCTGTTAGCGCTGTCATTCCAAGAATAAAATGCGGCATTTTGATGAGGATTTTCGCCATAACGCAAGCCCTGAATTTTCGCCAAAGACAAATTCTTTACGGCTCCAAATTCATCATTATTTGCCGAATTTGATTTTTGTTTAATAGGTCCATTTATTTCAATATCAGAATCTGCCCAACTACCCACTAAAGAATTTAATGTGCCCGAAATAACCGTGTCGTACGCGGCGGTTTCGCGAATGGCTTTTAGCGCCAACGCAACTCTCAGTTTTGCGCCTACTTTACCTTCATTTTTCAGCACATTTTTAATAAATGATTTATAATCACGCGGGTCGCAAAGCACAGACACTCGTGCACAGTTTTTTGCGGCGGCGCGCAAAAGAGTGACACCACCAATGTCTATTTTTTCAATTAAAGCTACCAAATCCACAGATTTTGAAGCAGTTTCTTGGAAAGGATACAAATTACAAACAACCAAATCAAATGGCAACAAATTATATTTCGCTAGTTCTTGAGCGTCTTCCAAAACATCGCCTCGAGCCAAAATCGGCCCAAACACTGCCGGGTGAAGAGTTTTAACTCTACCCCCTAATATTTCGGGAAATTGTGTTAGTTCATCAATGCCAGTAGCAGGTACGCCTAATTTTTTTAACTCTATTAAAGTAGACGACGTTGCAAATATTTCGCAATTTTGTTGGCTTAAAAACGAAGCTAATTCATGCAAATGCGATTTATCAGACAAAGAAATGAGCGCGCGGCTTAAAACAGATGCATCAGAATAAAGACCCTGTGGAGAAAACATAAAAAAGTCCCCTGCATAAAGTTCAGCCCTCGCCACACGAATTGTGACCAGATCTCCCTTTAGCTAGCCTTCTTATTTTCTACCGTCAATGAGCCCGAAGTTTGAGCAGGTTGCTCGCCAGAAGCCGGAAGATGCAAAGGAATGGAGCAAATAAACCGCGTCCCAGTCGCTTTTCCTTCAGAGTCCAAATTTTCAGCCAGAGCAATATGTCCCCCAAATAAATCGAGAGTCGATTTTACAAGGGGAAGACCAAAGCCCGTGCCTTTTTCTCCTTTGGTTCCTGCAGAAGTTGTTTTTGCAAAACCATCAAATAAATTAGGTATTTTATTTGCTGGAATTCCAGCACCTTGATCTTTTACTTCCAGAATAAGGCAGTTAGATACAGGATCTCGTTCTAAAATAAGAGTGATGCCTCCTTTAGATGGCGAAAATTTAATCGCATTTGAGAGCAAATTTCCGATAATAGAATGAGTAAAAATCGGTCGACTTCCACCTACTAGTGTGGCCTCTCTGGCCAATCGAGTTGAAAGTGCAATAGTCACTTGCTTGCGTTTGGCGGGGCGATTCCAGAGCTGAATGACATCTTTTAACACATCTATTAAGTAGAATGTATCCATTGAGGCTTCTTTTTTGCCGCTAAAAATTGCCAAATAATCGCGCACAGCCTGCAACATTCCAATGCCCTGATTGATTGCAAAACGACTGTCGTCTAAATAGGCGTAGGAATCGCGCGTCATTTTTCCGTTATTTTCGTCAATTTCTTCCATTGAAAGCTCTAACATTTCGCGTGCCACAGACATAATATTTGCCATGTCATGCGAAAGTATACGCAAACCTGTTTCGTTTTGCGCAGCAAGTTCATTTATTTTAACATCTTTTATTTTTAAAACCCTTAGCAACCTTGCAGCAAAATAGTCAAGTGCAGACAATCCAATAATTCCAATGCAATAAACAATAAATGTTTGATTGAATCCTTTAAAAGTTTTGTCGAAGGTATAGCCAAGAATAAATGCTGACAACACAGCGAAACCTGACATGAAGGCTTTTTTCTCGTCGTAAATGAGCGACAACGTGAGGAGACCGTGTGAAATGAGCATAAAAAGCCACACTTCTCGCTGTCCAGACCCAAAGACATAGGCCTCAATGGGGTATTGCAAGGTAACAAAAACATGAATCATTGAAATAAATATTCTGTTTTTCCGAATCAATTTATCTTGAAAAACTGCAAACAAGGCAATAAAAAAAGTAAATACCAATGCAAGTGGAAACCTGCCTTCAAATCCTGCCACGGGGTTTTGCCAATGGCTAAATAAAAACAAAACATGCCCCGACAATCGAACCAAAACCGCGCCCCAGACAATTTTCATGATGTGGGTGTTCAGCAGCTCGCTGAATGATTGCGTTTCGATTTTCTTTTTCGGCGGAGCAGATTGAACCATTATCTTTACTACAATCTTTGTCTGAGCCTAAAATTTGCGAAATTCGGAACTGTCTTTCAATCGGCATTCTTTGATAAGGATTTAGCTCAATGTGTCAAAATGATCAGGTTACAAATCCAACCCAGTTCCTAAGTTTCAATTTTTTCCTTTAAATTTAGATACTTAATATGATTTTAAGGGTTCAAAATTCCGTTCAACTTTGGCAATTTTGTTCACTGTATTTTGGATAAAAACTCTCATAATTCATTTCAAAAACTTCAAAGGACCAAAATTTTCCTATTTTCTTGGAATTTGGAATCGGTGAAAAATCAGTGACTTACACTTTTAGACAAAATGTCAAAAGTCGAAACAAATTAATAATTCAGGTATCCATTTTAGAGTATAATTGATTCAATAAAATATCGTTCTTTGCCTGAAATGTGCTTAAGGGAATTAAAAACCAATGAATTATCGCTCAAAAGCGAATTTAGCTTCAATAAGTCTTTTAAGTTTAGCATTGTCTCAAACTCTTTCGTGCCAAAAAAGAAACTATAACAGCGCTAATTCGGATACAGATAGTCTATTTTTGAGCGACGACGGAGCAGAAAATGACGAAATGTATTTTCCTAAAAGCACTGATTTAGAAGACTCAGACGAATTAAAACCAACAACAGAGGAACAAATTCTTGAGGCAAATAAAAAATTTACCAAAGTACAAATATGCCACGACTATGAACTGGCAATTCATTCTTTGGCATTAATTCAACCCCCAGTTGGGCGTTCTGGAAACAATATCGACAACTCCACTTACAGAGAATTACTCAATTCCTGCCCCGACACTTATGTAGAAGTGGCAAGAAAAATTAGAATGCTGCAGCGCAAACTTCTCGACTACCACACTATGTTCAATGAAACTCAATTAAGCCACACAGTTTTGCCAATGATCGAGACTTGCGACAATCCCAGTTTATGCGGGAATTTTGTGGGAGCTCCCCTTGTGCCACTCATTGTAGAACAAGGTGTTGGCGCTTATTTTACCGTGTACGATAAAAAAGGAATGCAAAATGTATGGAGAATGCTAGATTTTAATGGTCATTCCCAAGAGTTTTTGTTCAATGATATGGTGAGTCGCGATGCAAAATCACATTCCATTTACGGCAACGCTGGATTTCTGGGTATAGAATTGTTTTATAAATCTCCTTTCGATCTTCCGATTGAGCAAGTGAAAATTACTGTAAAAAATATTGAGACATCTGAAACCGCTCATCTGACAGCTGTTTACGGAAAAAAGAGACTCATTAGTTTACCCAAAAAGCCTGAGTCATTTAATTTTCACAGTCAGTTTAAAATCAACAGAGATTACGGCTGCAAAAAAATAATGCCCGATTCGAACGACACAGTAGGTTCATGTCTGCTAGAAAATGACAGAGGCCTGGTATGGATTGGTTCATTTTCCGGCGATCGTATTGCTCCGCAAGTTATGAATACATTTCGAATACTCGCACGCCAAGCGCCAGAAGTTAAGAATAAACCCCTTATTTTAGACCTCCGCGGCAACGGCGGTGGCATTCCAGAACTAGCTGCTATGATAGCCTGCACAATAGGCAATGAGGGAGTGTCGCAGCAAATTGAAAATCGCGAATTGCACCCCTCGATTTGGCCAGAAAAATTTAAGTTGTCCGACGGAACAATTCTCAAATCAAAAGACTTAGAGCGAGAGGGCAATAGGGATTTATTTCGTTTCACAAAGGGCCGCGTTGCGGACAGTCTAGCCCCCGATTCAACCAGAAACGAGTACAAAATCGGCTTTTATGAACGCAATAAGCGCAATACTTTAACAGGTCCGGCTAGATGCGCAGAATATCATTCCAAAGAAATGAATTTTAAAAGCGCTTATGTACTCACTTCGGGCCAAGAATTTTCAGCCACAGAAAACTTTTTGAGCTTTATTTCACCAGTCGATAAAACATTTCGCATAGTGGGCTCGAGATCTAAAGGCGGCACAGGCGCGCCTACATATATCATACTACCCGAAACAAAAATGAAACTGCGACTTTCTCAGGCGCGACATTTAGATAAATTAACAGGATTATGGCCAATTGAATCTATTGGTGTGCATGAAGATATAAAAATAAATTCATTCGATCAACAGGCTTTTGAAAAGTGGGTGGTGCAGAAACTTGCCAAAAACCGTGGACAACCTTCACAGCCTCAGGCACCTTCCATTCTTACAAAAGCTTTGCAATTGCCCGATTTTGGAGATTAAAATGAACGCAAATTACTTCTCTAAATACGGCGTTATTGTTGGCATTATTTTGGTTTTAAGCTGTTCTCAATTGTCATCGCAAGCGACCCAGAATTCAATTGCAAAAAATTCTTTGAATCAATCTAAAAATACTCATGCTATTAGTCCTTATATTTACGGCATGGCTACTTATCTTTTTGAAGACCGAGTGAAGGAAAAAACGTGGAAGTTGAAGCCGCCACTTTTTCGCTTTGGCGGAAATACTTCGGAGCGTTACAATTGGAAAATCAATGCATGGAACACAGGTGCAGACTGGCATTTTATGAATGTAAAAGCTTCAGACAGTGCCAACGCCATTGATTCATTTATGTCCGAAAATTCTAGCAATGGCGGAGCTTCTTCTGTTACCATTCCAATGTTGGGTTGGATATCCAAAGATGCAACATCCAAAAGTTACAACGCAGAAAAAGATGAATCCAATAAAGAATTAAAAATTGATCCCTTAAAAACCAGTATTGCAATAACTCCAACGTATATTACAGAGTGGGTAAATCACTTAAAAATCAAATTTAATTCAAATCCCCATTTTTATATCATCGGAAATGAGCCCACACTTTGGCACGAAACGCACCGCGATGTGCATCCACAAAAGGCCACTCGCGAAGAGATTTTAGAAAAATTTATTGGTACTGCAAAACTAGTGCGACTCGCCGATGCGCAGGCAGTCATTATTGCGCCATCTGGTTGGGGATATGCGGACCTAGATTTTATGACTTGGTTTTTACCACAGGTTATTGCAAAAGAACGTGAATTAAAAACTAAACTCATTGATGTTTTAGATGTGCATTTTTATCCGCAGGCGGAAGAACTCAAAAACCCAGATCAAAAAAACCAGACGACACGCAAAGCATTGTTTCAATCGGTGCGAGGACTTTGGGATCCTGACTTTAAAGACAATTCTTGGATAGCAGATAAAATGCACTTTATACCACGTTTTAAAGAACTCTGCGCCAAAAACAGACCAGACTTAAAGTTCTCTATTGGTGAATATAATTTTCGAGCTGAGCAAGACATTTCTGGGGCACTTGTACAGGCCGAGGTCTTAGGAATTTTCGCGCAATTTGATCTCTATATGGCTCAATATTGGACTCTACCTCCATCGGAATCGTACCCCTATTTGGCCTTTGCTCTGATGAGAGGAGCAAATCCTTTTAAATTAAAATTTCAAGATAATTTTATTCATGCCGATGGAAATATAAATGATGAAAATAGCTTTTTTGTGAGTCAGTCTGCAGACAAAAAAAACACTTCTGTATTAGCAATAAATAAACATTTTTCTGACATTAAAGAATTCAACTTTGAAGCAGTACCAGGTCAGTCTGGTATGGCAAAATCAGGAAGCAAATTTCGCTTTTGCACACTTTCAGAAAAAACATATCCTAAATTTAAATGCGACAATCTAAAATCAGCCCATTTAAAATTAGAACCGCTTTCAATGGGACTGCTTGAGATTGTAAATTAATACCAATCGCAGAAAATAAAGTCCGGCAAGGCGCGAGGACTCGAGTCGAACGACGTGTGCAGAGACGCACACAAGTGAGCGAGACGACGATGCAACGCAACCGGAGTTATTTTGTGCGTTTGGTAAAACTAACTAAAACACTGAATGTATTCTTCCCACAATTCATCTAGAACATAGAATACCTCTGGATATTTTCGTTCGTATTTTTCTCGCGTCCGAGTCATTGAGGTATTTGGCACATTAAAATGCGTGTTACCACTGCGTCTCTCGCGGTCAAAATAAAGCTGCGCAGAAAATCGATCGCAAATATCAACGAGAGCATGCAAAAAAGGATCTTCAGAAAGTATCATTCCCAATTTTTCGCACACATCGGCAATGACTCTGTCTTCAATTTCTTGGTGCATGCGACCTAGGTCTTTTTCTCGGATTTTAACCGGATAAATAACATCACTAGCATATGCTTCTGCAAGGTCATGCAAAGTAGCAAGTCGATATAAATCGATGCGTTCTTGCGCACGCAAACCCAGTGCATTGGCTAAAATGCGAACCAAAAATACGACCTGAAACGTATGTTCTCCTACGCTTTCGGGGTAATGATAACTCCATCCTTTGTAACGATAATGCTCTTTTAATTTCTCTACCATTCCTAAAAAAGTAGCCGAATAATCTGCCATTCCACCATTTACGCGTGCCTGATTGGCATAGTCTTTCAGCTGATCTAAAAACTTAACAGCACCTACCCAATCAACAGTAATATCCGGCATTGCAATGCCAGTTGTTGGCTCGTTTACAAGAGGATGGCTGGCTTTAATCATTTTTGTCTGGTGCACATTCAATCGCATTTTATTGTAATTGGTGCGCCCAATTTCGGGTGCGAAAAAACTGTTTCCAAGGGCCACTTCTTTTTCAATAAATAAGGATGCAGCGTAGGCATCTATAAGCTCGTGCAGCGCAAAAAGAGATGGCAAACGGGTTGTTTTAATTTTTACAGTTGATTCCGTTTCTTTCCAAAGTCTGGCGCGAACTTCTTTGTACATTTGCTGAACATCGGGGTGCCGTTGACGCAAATAAAAACTAGGGTCACCCAACAAAGACTTAGGTATTTCCGCAAATATTGCAAGTTCTATGAGTTCACATTCATGTTCTTGACTCAACTTGAGTTGCGGAGCAATAGCAATTGAGAGCAACACTTGTGTAAATCCATGCTCGGCGGCCGATTGCTTTTTAATACAAATTGCATCTGAAAACAAAGGCAAACTACATACAATTCTGAGCTTTCCTAAACGCGAAGGCAGCATTGCATCCATTTATTACACTCCTTGCAATTTAAAATCATATCCTAAAGTGTATTCCATATATCTTTTTGTTGTCGCCAAAATACCTTCGAGCTCTGCGTCTCTGACTTGTCGAATCACTTTTGCTGGCGTTCCCAAAACTAAACTGTGAGGTGGAATAATAGTTCCCGGAGAAACCACTGCGCCTGCAGCAACAATAGAATCGTGCCCAATCACGGCACCGTCCATCACAATACTTTGCATGCCAATAAGACAACGATCTTCAATGGTACAGCCGTGAATCATTGCTAAATGCGCAATGCTGACATCATCGCCAATAATGGTAGAAAACTTTTTGTACGTGCAATGCACAACAGCCGAATCTTGAATATTAGTGCGACTTCCAATGCGAATGGTGTGAACATCGCCACGAACTACGGCATTAAACCACACGCTGCAGTTCTCACCCATGTCAACGTCGCCAATAATGCGAGCGCCGTCGGCAATAAAAACTGAAGCATGAATTTGAGGCCATTTTCCCAAGTAAGGTAACACACTTGAAGCAGCGCTGCGGTGTGTTACCTTACCCAACAAATACGATTTTTGCATTGTTACAGAATCATTTGGCAAACTTTGCGATAAATTCATAGCGGCACTCCTTGAGACAACCCAACCTCCAACCGATGCAGTTCTTAAGGGAGAAGTGCAAGGTGAAGCTCCGGTTTGCAAAAAAATGGAAATATTTATTAGTCTTTTTTTGGTGCTTCAGTCACCCTGCTTGGGCTATTTCTGCGGCTCTCAAAACCAACGAGCAAATTTACCAAAACCCCTTCGATTTGTCAGGCGGTGGCGCAAGTTTAACGCGTGCTACTCAGGAAGGAGTTTTATTTTCAAATCCTAGCCTGAGCGCCTTTGGTGCCGGATTTTTTAGGTGGATTTACATGCGGACATCTTTCCATGTGGGCGCAGATGCCACCGATTTGGTATTAAAAACCGCCAAACAAGCACGCAGAGGGGGCATAAAAGTTGACGCAGCGCTTTTTGATAAAGCCCTCAAAACGCCGATTCACGGCGGTAATGACATTGTTGCCGGATTTATTACTGCAAATGGTGGATTTAGCGTTATAGAAACTGCCAGAATTGACCTCGAAGGACGGCAATTTGGCAGCCAGGGATTGCCCGAATTCCGTCTTAAAACTCAGGTTGTGACCGGAGGAATGGCATCACTGGCAAAATCTCTCACCGATTTTTTTTCTTTTGGAATTGCTGCAAAGTATTTGTACGTCGGCGAAATAAATGAAGTGATTGGATTACAAGAAGTTGCAGGCGGACAAGGACAAAGTATCGATATAGCCTCTAAATTAAAAATTGGACAAGGAATTGGAGTCGACGCAGGCAGCACGTTTCAGGTGCGTGCTCGAAATTTTGACTTGCGCCTGGCTGGCGTTGTTCAAGATGCGCTTGGAACCCGATTTAAAGGCAAAATAGCCACCTGGAAACAAACCATTAACGCTGGCCTAGGGATTACAACTCACACCCGCTCCGATGCCATTCATTGCGCAGCAGACTTGCGCGACATAACCGCCGCGTATGGCGAACACTGGACACGCCGCAGTTATGCCGGATGCAAAATTCTTTTCACCAATTGGATTGGTTTAGGTGCCGGACTTTATCAAGGATGGCCCACCTACGGAATTGTTTTAAACCTTATTTTAATGCGCCTCGAGGCTGGTTCGTACACCAGAGAATTTGGTTCGCAAGTGGGAACCCGGGGCCGCCGCGTTTATTTTGTTTCCATGGGGTTCGAGATATGAAAAACGCAACCATCAGAATTTTTTATTTCATTATTCTATTATATTGTATGAATTGTGGAACAAATAAACTGGAAAAAAAAGCCCCGCCAAATTTGCAAGAACAAGCAGAACTCGATATGGAAGCCGCAAAATATTCTGATGCCGAATCAAAATTGATGCAATTTTTGGAAAAGTATCCAGATAATTATAAAGCAAGATCTCTATTAGCTGCCTCAATTGCAGCACAGGGTGGAGTGATAATGCTCAAGCTCATCACTCAAGCCGGCAGTTCTGCAGGCTCCGGAAGCAGTGGCGGCGGCAGTGCCACACAAAATTTAATTAATTTTTTGCCAGACGCAACAGATACAAATCTTGCTTTGTTAAAACGTTCCTGCACACAAATGAATAGCATTCCTCAAGATTTACGTGGCGAAGAAATGAAACTTCAGGGTGGAGTTTTTAATACCATGTATGCCATGTTACTTTTGAAAGTTTTTCTGAAAAATCCTGAAAAACTCTTAGACCTTGACCCAGCCCAAGCAGCTGCCCTTTTAACCGATTTAGCATCGAGTTTAGGAGCTGCATCGGAGTCTTTTGGGCAGTCGCCTTCGGGATTCACCCAAGCAACTTCACAACTCAGCTCTAAACTCGCAAGTGCTGAGGGCACAGATTCTAAAGAAAAATTAGCTGCATTTGTTGCAAAAATTAAGCAATAAATAATTACTATATTGCTTAATTTTTGTTCAAATCAATTAACGTTTAATTTCGCTTTTTTGCACTCGGCGCTAATAAACAAATTACGTGGCAATGGCATTGTTTGTTTTCGAGCTAAATTGGCAATATCCGCACAGTCTTTGACGAGAGCTCTACTAAATTGTGATGCCACACCAGGCTTAGCTGTGTCTGGATCTTTGAGTACAAGTGTTTCGTTATTTCCAGACAATGGAGTTAAATCGGGTTTTTGAATGATGTCGACTACGGTACTTCCGCCTGTTTTGGGGTAAGAATAGCCTGAAGTTAATGTGGTCGAAACATTGCTTACTTTTGCTAAATTCAACGATTGAGTTGAAATCTGCGAGGTGAGTTGCGCCTGTTGGTATTTTCTGAAATTCCCTCCAGACACGCTGTACTGGCAAGATGGCAAAGTGTTATTTCTGATGCCAGGCCGAGCGGCATCACGCATATTTACAATAAATGTCGAATAGTCCGTTATGGCTCTAGAGACGTCTTCTAAATTTTTAATTTCCTGTCCATTTTGGTATTTCATTTCCTGAAACACCGCCGATATTTGCGGTAACATTCCTTTGGTTTCTGATTTATGAAAAGCATTTTCGAATTGAGAAAGACTGTCTTGCGCCTTTTTAATGTGATTTTCTAAATCAACCAAGCTTGAAAGGGAATAAATTTCGTCTGAAATAAGATGGTTTTTAAGTTCCAACGGATTTTGTTTGTTCACAAGAATTTGCGCAATGTGTGCAATAGAATTTTTAACTGCCAAACAATCGGAGCTTTCGTTGCATTTATTCGAGAATGCGACGTTCGCCTCACCTTGAATTTTAGCCTGAATTGCCTGCGCTACAAAAGGTGATTCACTGCATTTTCCCTCAAGCTGAGCTACGTATTGATCTCTATATTGCGTATATTTTAGATAGTTTGTTCCGTTTTCTTCAAAAAAGAGACTGTCGTCTGTAAAAGATCGCAATTCGCTTTGGCATTTTTCGGGATGAATAAACGACCCGTTTTCTTTGCCGCATTCAGGATAATTTGCATCGGTAATCCATTTTGTGACTGCCGTTTTTATCTTCCATTGCGAACCGTCAATTTCAAGCTGCGAGTAGCCATCTTTATCGATTTTCGAGCTGCTAAATCCTGGCAATTGAGTGCAAGAAAAGTTTTCTACAACGTTATAACTCCGCATGGAGTTTGGAATGAGTTGTTTTGAACGAGTGACTGGAGCGTCATCTGCTCGCCCGGCCAACAACTGTCGGCGCAATTCTTGTGCACTCGATTCGCTGCCTGAATTTGATTTTTTCAGGTTTTCTGCTACTTCATTTATTTTCTTCTCAATCTCATTTTTCATCGATTCATAAGTGTTTTCAATGACCTGTTTCACAAGTTCTGCTGCTTTTCGCATTTTTTCTACGTTAGATTCTGTTTCTTTTTTTGCTTTCTCTGCTTTAGTGTCCGAATTGTCATCATAATCTTTCTCATAACTTCTTGTCGAAGTTTCTCTTGCATAACGGTCTTCTTTCCCAGGTCCAGACTTGCCATCCTCCCGAGGCATAAAGCCATTCAAAAAAGGCTGAGGCGCACTGCCCCGATTGAAGCCCCAAAATCCGGACAGCGCAGAAGTTGCATTTGCCCTTGCTCCCACTCTAATTCCACCAGAAAATCCTTGGACATTTCCTTGGCCCGGGGAGTTTGTCGAAGTTAAAACTTCAAGCGATGGAATTGAAGTTAATTTAATGAGCCCCGTAATGCGGCTGTACAAATCGAATGCTGCTTGAGCTTCGGCTTTTGCCATGCCTCGAGAATATTCATATTTAACTTCGTTCCCCGCAGGAAAACTAGCTGCAACAGGATAATATTCGAGTGAACTGGGCTGCCCAGCATCATCACGTGTTACTTTAATGCAGTATTGCTGTAACAAATGCTCATCTATATTTGGGACTTGTGTGCTTAATTCTGAATCTTGCAAATTTATTTTAAACTGCCCTGTGCTGAGGGGAGTGACTTCGGACTTAGGAAATCCCAATGCAAACCCAGGTAAACCTGCAGTTCCTGCCAAAGTTTCGTATTTTTTTAAAGATTCCAATTCTGGAATATCTGACGGAAAAGAGAGAGTGACTGCAGGTGCATCGAAGCCATTTTTTCCTGGCTCGCCTAAAATAGAAATATTTTTTGCCAACGGACGCATTGCGTTTCGCGCAGATTCTTTAAGCCTAAAGATTTTTTTGCCACCTAAGGTTATAAATTCACCGTTGTCGCCGGTGGCAATTTTAAGCGAACCACCTCTGCCCACGGGCAATGTGCAATTTAGAGCAGAAGTAGGTGCTACAGGAGCGGGATTAGGAGCTGTTTTTACTCTACTTGAAAACGAGACGGAATCTACCAAAGTAAGGCCTGGCATGGAAGTTTGAAATCCAACTTTTTGGAGCTCCATTTTTTCGCCATTTATTTTTGAAGATTCATCGGCAATTGAACCTGGCACAGCTGTATCTTCAACAGAGGACTTAGATCGAATTTCATTGAGACAGCTGTTTGCTATGGCATTATAAGCAGTTCCATCTTTTAGCCAAGCTCCCATGTATCCGTAAAAATCGGGATTTGTTTCATCGAAAATGGGAGTTGCAACAATTGCCCCGCCGGGTTTTTCGGTGGTACTCGCCCGATCTTTTTTGCTAGAGACAATACTGCCAGGTCCGGAATATCCAGCGGCAGAAACGGAATTTAAATCTGGCAATATTTTTGCGGCGTGATTTGCCTGCAAATAGGCTTTAAATTCGTCTCCTTCATTTAAATCTTTCCGCTCCACAAATGTTCTATTAAAATTTGTAAATGCACACGTGTCTTTGAGCTGATCTGCGTCATTAAATACGCATGGTGCGCCATTGGCATCCAAAAAAATAGATTCTCCAGCAGCATTTTTTAAAGAAACAAGATTTGCCAGTGGCACTCCTGCGTCCGGCGTTACAGGCACATCTTCGTCTGAAAAAGAAAATGTTAAATCGAGATCTGCATTTAAACCATTGAGTGAGGACATCTGATTGTCGCATTTAGCTCTATTACCAGGGAAACCGTCTATATTTTGAGTGCTTTTTGAAATCAGAGTGTTGCATCGATTGAGATCGGCTTTGGTTCCACGGGGCCCTTGAGATGCAGGATATATTGCACCAAACTCATCTTTGTTCATTTGATTTTTAAATTGCGGTGGCTTTAAGGTATCGGCACTTATTTCTGGATTTTGTGGGCTCCCACTTTGTCTCACATTTTGTTTCACACCCACTTCAACTGTTACTTTAGAATAATCTCCGCCTAATAATTTTAATTTATAACCGTTTGTGCGAATGATTATTTCACCGGGAAAAGTATAACTTATTGCTACATTTCCTTTGAGCGAAATAATTTTTTTGCCTTCCGATTCTGTAAATTCGAGCCGTGCACGAATGCGTGCACGCTCCGCTTCTTGCTGCTGACCCAAACCAGCAGAAGTAAGAAGCTCCTGAATATAGTTTGCCAAATCTAGTGATGACCGGTTTGCAGGCAACAAAAATTCATTCACAACTGCAAAATCGGCAAGGGGAGAATCTTGAGCAACGTGTTCTGGGGGGTAGGCTCCTTCTTTTAGTTCGAATACCTGTTCTTTTTTAATTTCTTTTCCTTCGCTATCTTGGACATCTGCAAGCTGAATAATTGTTTTAAAACCAATGAGAGTTTTTTCGTTCAGTGTGAATGGAATGGCAACGGCCACATCCCACCGACCAGGACTCACTTCCCTGGGCATCATTTGTGGTTTCGCCAAGGCATCAGAAATATCTTGTCCCGCTGTATTTACGGCAGATATTTTAAAATCTGGGTATTCATTTATGCTATTTTTTACAATAAATTGAATGTTTTGCGGAAAATCTGAAGAAGGAACAAATGTGAGTTGATACACCGGATCCATCTGAATTTCTGTAGATGAAAGGCTAATTTGTTCGCCTATTTCACTACGGTGTTTTTTGAAAATACACCCGGAAACCAAAACCATTGCCAAGCTCAAAGACACTACGGGAATAAAACGCTTCGTCTGCATAAATCCTCCTATTCCATATATAACGCACGAGGTTCACAAAAATTGCAGCGCCGAGACTCGAAAAAGCGGCGACCACCTTTTTGCCGAAGCTACAATAGTTTCATTTCTCAATACTTGAGTAATTAATACTTGTGGCATCCATTTTTCAAGAGACATTTGAGAGGCGTTTTTAGTTGTTATTCTCGAATCTTGCGACTGCAAAAGAGCAGAACAGCTCTCAATTCCACCTAAAGTTACATTGCCTAATCGGTGGTATTCCACCGTGCCTTCGAAATTATGACTATCGACAAACATGCACGTGTGGCTGAATATTTTAGCCAAAGGAGTTTCGGCCGCATAAGCCTGTTCCTGCTGCAATATAATTCCATCCGCGAGGGGAACCAGCAAAACAAGTTTTGATCGGTTGACAATCCGCAGGGTTCTTGAGGTAGAAAATGAGGCGGACAAAACTGTTGGTTCTGTGATAATAACAGTTAAAGAAGTGTCGCTTGAAGATCTTAAATTCACGCCCTTCGGCAGGCCACCGGTGTATGATTTTTCTGTAAATTGGCTAGGAGACTCTAACTGCAACCTCTCTAATAACTCCGGTAAATTATAAACTCTCTGTGCCGGATTTGCCTGAGCACCTTTTGGCGAAAGCTCTGAAATTATATTGTAGTCAATAAATCCTTCTGTTCCCTTATCATCTGCATTTAAATTCAAATGCCGGCTGTCGGGCACAAAAGCAAATTGTTCAGGTAGCCCTTCCATTCCAGAAAACGTAACGCCTTCTGCCCCCTGAACATCAACTTTTTCTAAAACAAAGGACTCTTGACTACCTACAGAATCTAGGGGAATTGAATTTCCAGGGTCGGGTCTTGCATTTTCTTCCGTGAATGAAACAACGTTTTTTCGAGAATTATTCAATTTATCTTTCTCAAAGCACGCAGTAAATGCAATAATTGCTGACACAAATATTAATAATTTTGCAATGTGCACGATGCACCTCCTGGCTCGGAACAGTCAAATATTCCAACTTCAATTTTACTAAATTCAATTTTTTTTACTTGAATATTTTCTGGTTGATTTGAATCAGTAGGGCTCATATGACTGCGACAGTTAAGTTCAATATTTTGCACGGTATCGCACGAATTTTCACCGTTGCATGGCTTGTAATTTTGGGAGTCTAATTGATATGGAGCGAGAGTCTTTTTAACCCAATTGGATATTTTTTTATATTTTTCTATTTTTGTGTCCACTTGCAAATCTTGAACAAGTGTCCAGAAATATCCATTGAGCCCATTGCTGGGATACCCATTCTCAGTTTCGTACGAAACAACATGAAATCCACTCGCAGAGATTTCGGCAAAAGGACCCTGCAGGCGATATTTTTCCTGGCTTTCGCGAGCTAAAAAATCGCCAACAGGAATATCGCGGTACCACGACCCCCTCCTGCCATCATTAGTAAAAGCTTTCATATTAAAATAAGCTTTATATGGAGAAGCAGGATCATCGGAATTTGTGGTAAATGAAACCTCTCCACCAGACAACAAAGTCATGCTTTGCATACGACAATCTGCCGCTTCACCTTCAGGAATACGAATTGCTGTAATCACATATACGGACTGAAATAATCTTTGCTCCATGCTATAAGAATCTATTTCTGTTTTCGCCATGTTTAGGCTTTCTAACAAAGAACTACTACTATCAGTATTTTCGATAGTACCCTGACACGGATCAATGTACAGGCCATTGCGAAACTGCTGAGGATTTAAGTGATACGCCTTTTGAATGCCGCACATTGCATTTAATGAAGGTACAACAATTGCAAATACATCTGCTTTTTTAGATAAATTTTCTTCCAGTATTTCTGGGAAAATTTGATTGATCTGAATTTTAGCAAACTGAAGATTTTCAGCAGGAATACATTTTTGAATCGATTTTAAAATATCTGTAGCTTTAAAATTAAAGCCCCAGTTTTCTAAATGAACACGATCCAATTGACCATTGCTTTGCCTTAAATTGTCTTTTTCGTCTAGTTTATCAATTACATCCTTGGAATTTTGCATGTTTTGCGACATCTCATGAACCGAGCACGACAACAATTTGAGCCCATCTATTTTATTGCTCAATTGAGTCAACAAATGTTTGTATTTCATACCGTCGCGATAAATGTTGCCATACAAGCCCGATTTTTCTTGTGTTGCAGCATACTTTGTACGCCAGGGAAACAGTGCCGAAAAAATGCTGTTTAAAAAACTTTGGGTGCTCAGTTCTGCAAAAAAATCTGCCGCGCCTTCGTTAAAGGAATCGAGGTCGTGGGACATTGTTAATGAACTCGATAGCAAAGTGCTATTTTCTCCCAAAAAAGCGTTTGCAAAAATAGAATGAAAATACTCATGACTCACCACAAATTTATCTGCAGCCAAAGAAAAATTTCCTTCGGCCGAGAATAATTTTCCGAGGCATATTACGTTTTTTAGCAACGTTGGTTTATTTTTATCTTTACTTTCATATCCGTATTCTGGCCTAAAGTAAGCATTATTTTGCGAGTAAGGCAATGAACAGTTTGCATCAATGTGCAAAATAGTGGGTATTTTAAATCCTGACTCTAGTGCTATTTTACGCGCATTACGTATTGTTTTGAGTGCGGTAAAAAATCCGGCTCCTACAATTTTATTTCTATCTGGTATTCTAATATTTCTAAAGTCAATATCTTTGTATACTTCGCTATTTGGCAAAAGTTTTACAAATTTAATATCTTCCAATAAATCTTCAAAATTATTTACCGAATTTAAAACCATGCAGATATTCAAATTTTGCAAGCAAAGATCGAACTTATCGACTTCGTAAAAAGCGAACGGCGCATTTTCTTTTTCGCCTGCATTTTTGCGGCAAGCGCTTAAAATCGCCAAAAGCACCATTGCAATGTAAAGCAAATTTCTTAAAAAGATTTTTTTATACAATGATTTCACAGTTTGGCGCCCCCAATTACAACAGTATTAAATCACTTTGTTGTAAATAAGGTTCAATCTGGACTGGAGCAAGGGACATCTGAGGGGCATTGCGAGTTTTAAGTGCAAGCCAGAAAAATTCAAACTCAGATTTCAACAAAAAAAACCCCAACATTTCTGTTGAGGTATTTGGAGCGGGAAAAGGGACTCGAACCCTCGACCCTCGCCATGGCAAGGCGATGCTCTAGCCAACTGAGCTATTCCCGCTCGTGGAATGCCGTCTAATTAGAAAGATTTCAAAATTTTGTCAAGCTTGTACGTGAAATAATTTTTGGGGATTTAAAGGAGGCGTTTTTTCAAGGGAAATTTCACCTCTGACATGAGCGAGTACCACGCGCCACCGATTGCGCCCGCCCCGACCGTCTTTGATATCAAATTGACCTGGACTCCAGGGCGGCTCTGCATCAATTGGCAAAATTGGCCATTCCGTAGTTTTTCGACTCATTTGAACCTCAAGTTGATTCAAAAATTCCAAATCTAATCCCCAATACGGCGCCATGTGCTCAAAAAAGAATCCTAAACGATTGAAAAGTGCTGCGACTTTACACTGCTGCGCATATTCTAATATTAACTGAAGTTGTGGAGCTTTTGGAATATTTCGACACAAATCAATAAGAAGATTAAAAGAAGGACAATGTGCGGGACGTTTTAAACAATCGACCAAACTTTTTTCGAAGTCTGTCACTAAAATATCGAATTCGACGTTATTTTTTTTAATGCGATGAGATTCTAGACCATGGCGTTCAGGGCCCTGACACCAGAAATAATACCGGCCTTCAAATTCAAAAGAATTGAATTTGGTTGGGCTCACAGTATAAATAGTGTGCTGAATTTCGGGCTCAACCCCTGCGTGAAATTGCAACGCTGTGTAGAATCCAACATAGCAATATGGAGTCAATTTACATGCAATATTAAAAGGAGAACTGTGCTGAAAATCAGACTGCATAATTGGACTGATGCGATAAAGTCCTTGCCGGACAGGTAATAAATACCCTCTTGCTGCAAGTTCACTCAAACGCTTTCTTAATGTGTTTCCTGTGGTTTGCAGCACATTTCGTGCATCATCCATGCTAAATATTTGCCCTGGCCGAAAATGATCGTATATTTTGGGAAGGCGCATAGCATTCTCCGGCACTATTCTGGTTCCCTGCTTCATCTCAATTCCAAACACGGTTGACACTCTTTTTGTTTGGCGTAGTCAATTGTACCATGGCTGCAGAAATTGCCTTAAAGGCTTACAACCGAGTTTATGTATAAGAGTGTTAAAATGTTGACGGTTTACAAATGTTGAATCAAAAAATATTAAATGTTTCGCGGTGGCGCCAATTTTGGCTAGAACAAGCCTTGGGAACTCTACTTTACTTTACCACAGCATTTGTAATTTCAGTGCCGCTCAATCCTGGTTCTGTATACATGGGTCAAAACACTGATTCTCTTTTTAAATCAATTATTCATAGTTATACTACATTAGTAATATTTTCTGCACTTAAAATATTCAGTGTTGCTATATTAATTTCATTTACCCTTCAAATTTTAAGCGCCATATTTAGTTACACAACACGCGCTTTTTTATGCCTTTTATTTTATGCACTTTGCATTATTAGAACATGTGCTATTTATCCTGCATTGGCAGAAAATTGGCGCCCTTTTTCAGGACAAAATGGCCTGCGACTTTTTTTGGTTCAATTGGCATCACTTCCTGAAAATTCATGGCAAAGAATTTTTGTTGAATGGGCTCCTTTTGGATTTATTTTGATTTTAGGCCTCATTCAATTTGTATTCTATTTTAAATTTTTTATTTTACAGAACCGCAAAATAATTCATGCAAATCGAAGCCATGATGCTCTAGAGCTCGACCTAGAATCGCGAAAGTTTGCACGAGGAAGTATTTCATTCCTTTTGGCTGCTATTGCATTTATTACGGCACTATTTTGCACAAACAATAGCTTTTCTTTTTCATTGTCTCGCGAAGACTTAGGCCAGTCTAAACCTCTTATTTTTATATTTGCAATTGATAGCTTGAGAATGGACCGACTGACTCAACCAGAATTTGCAGAGGTCATGCCGTTTTTACGTAAACGTGCAGCAGAGGCTGCCTTATTTAAGCCGATGTTAGTTGGTGTGCCGCGCACTTTTCCCAGCTGGGTTGAAATTGCAAAGTGCCAATATTCCAATTTAACGGGTGTTCGCACCATGTTTCCTTCAAGAGCCGTCCGGCAATCTGCTTCCTCTACACTTTTTTCTGCTGCAGCAGACGAAGGATACGAAACAACTTTTGTTTCCGATTTTGCAGGCGATGTGTTTCCTCGCTACAATTTTGGAATTAAACATATTCATGCACCCACTTCTAACCTAACAACTCTGGTAGAAAATAGCATTCTACAATCGTTTGTTTCGCTACAAAGCTTTCTGGTTCTGCCTAAAATGCATCGCTTGCTTCCATCACTTCTTGAAAGCGCAGAATTTGCAGACCCTCGTTTGCTCGCGCTTAAATTCGCAGACGCTTTAAATTCTGACACCTCGCAAGGCCGTCCTATTTTTGCAACAACTTTCTTTTCTACGGCGCACTTTCCATATGCTGCTCCTGCTCCTTGGTTTCGTGAATTTCAAAAAAACACACCCCAAAATCAACAAATATTTAGAAAAGACTCGGATCAAATTTCAAACGCAAATGATTTCAAAAGTAACGGCACCGAAAAAACAAAAGCAAATGCCCTTTACAATGCTTCACTCAAATCTATCGACTCCACTTTGGAACAAATTTGGAATGAGTTGGAAGCAAAAGGATGGTCTGAAAACGCCTTATTTTTATTTTTTGGCGACCACGGCGAAAATTTATACGACGGCAATTTAGGTATGGGCCATGGTGACGGAGTGTCTGGCGAATTCGCAACTCAAACGCCACTCATTGTTTTAACAAGAGGAAGAGCCGAGTCTGCAGTAGTGCAAGACAGAGACGAAAGTATTGTGCGCACTGTCGATATTGCCCCAACTATTGCCCGGCGCACAGGGCTGAAATTGGATTTGACTCAATGCGATGGAACACCACTATTGGATATTGCCGATAAAAGTTCCAATTTTCCGAGAGGATCTGCATATCAGGAATCGGGATTGTGGTTTACCTCTGGAACCAAATCACCCGAAGGAAGCTTGAGGCAAAATTACCCAGGAATCACCGGACTTTTAGACATTGACCCCGGACTTAATTATGAATTTGTAATTCGTTCGTCGCTAGTTTCTCCTATTAATAGTGTAAAAGAGCGTGCATGGATTAACGATAAATTCCGACTCATTACACGAAGTGGTACAAACGGAATTGTCGTATCTCTTTACGACCGAGTTTCAGATCCTGCATCTAGCACAGATTTGCTATTGGAGTCTGAAAATAAAACTAAATACATTTCTATTGCTCAAGAGCTATTGAGGCAATTAAATATATATTTACAATCTCGCGGTGTCGAGATAGTTCGCAATTCCGACGGTCATTTCTTTTATTCAGAATCGTTAGCACGATAATGAATGTTACATTAGACATGCAAGGAAACCTGCAATGAATGTAAAGCGCAGAATAAAACTTTATTGGGGACGGTATTTTTCTCGTCCTTTTCGCACCGCTAGCAGTGCTTTTTTGCAATTTTATGGCAGAGTGGTCATCTTTTTGCACGTTCGTAAAATTAAAATGCCGTTTCAGAGTCTTTTTATCGACAAACTAGCACCCGACGCACTTGCATTGGTAAATAGGCGCACACTTGTGCATCAAATCAGACAGCAACGTTACCGATTTTCACATGGCCCCTTGTGGATGCGGCAATCTGGTGATTCTCTCCTATTAATATTATCTAGAAATAGAATCTGGATTGTTGCCATTGCCAAAATTTTTCTGGGATTTATTTTAGTTACTTTGCCCATTTTTATATTTTCAATTGTTCGAGGTACGCTTCCTGTTCCAGAACGAATTTTACGAAAAAATCATGATATTGAATTTCAATCAAAGAGTTCTTTAAAGTCGGAATGGCTTTACACCGAGCCACCATACTCAAAACAGCGCGCTCACCCCAATCAAAATCAAAACCTGGTTGCAGGCTCCTTGTTTAGAGGAGCCTCGGTGATTCCTGTTTCTGATGAAATGGCACCCCCAGGCCTTATGCATTTTGGCATAGGATATTATCCGCGTAAAACAGAGTTGCTGCGAGGCTTTTTGGTAAGTGAAAAGGCTCCGCTTACTATTTATAAGCAACGTCCTATTCGCATCGATATTGCGGGCCGAAACCGCTTTCGTGCGCGCACTTATTTGTTTCCAGCACCAGGAGAGCCTGTCAATTGTCATATCGAAATGCGCGACGAACAAAATAATTTATTGCTAGCAACGGATTCAATGACCCCCCTTCCACGACGCATTCCAAACGATTGGCTGAGTAAAACGCTTAGTGAACGCCTCACTCCAGCGGACGACTTTTTCACCGGACGAATTAACGATTTTTCGCTAAACACAGACAATCCACCAGAAGAATTGCGCGTATTTACTTGGCCTGTTGGCACAGAACCTGCAACTTTTTCACCCGGAAAAAAACAACTCGACAACGATTCTTGCGTGCTAGCCGTAAATGATTTTTCGTTTCAATGGGAACAAGTGCGACCGCTCGCCCGTAGGGGTGCGCTATTTATTATGGTGGACACTCTACGTGCAGATACTGCATACAATCCATTATTAATGCCAAAATTAAATGAATTCATGCAATCGAGTGCAATGCGTTTTAACGAACACAGAGCACAAGGTAACATGACCATTCCATCAATAACAAGTTTTTTAACCTCTCAATATGCGCGAGATTTAGGAGTTACTGCCTTTAGTTATAGTTTGCCAGAACCGCTTAAAAAGGCATTTTACCAAAAACAAATTCCTACATTGCCCAATACTTTGCGGCGCATGGGATACCGCGTAGGCGCCATTGGAAATATAAGTTTATTTACCGAAGCTCTCGAAGGCGGTGTCGATTTTGGATTTCACGACGGAATAGTTCTAGAATCCCCGCAATACGAAACAAGACATATAACTGAAGAAGCATTGTCTTGGATAGAAAACAATGGCGATGCACCATTTTTTTTATACCTACATTATCATACGATGCATGGGCCCTACAGACCACCATTAAAAGAATTGAGTCTCTCTCGGTATTTGGCGCACCCTTTTGGAATTCAGGGGGAGCAAGAATTATACAACGGATTATCCCGCTATTTTGACGACGAATTTGGGTATTTACTGAATTCCCTTGCAGATATGGGACTCAAAAATAATATTGATATTTATGTGAGTGCAGATCATGGTGCACAACTAAAAGTTCAACCATACAGATATTTTTCCGGAATAAACTCTAACTTAATGGCTGCAACTAGAGATAAAGGTTTCTCATTATTTGACGAAGAAGTGAGGGTGCCCCTGGCCATTAGCTTGGCCCACCAAGACAATTTAAATGGCACCATTATTAAAATCCCATCGGCGCACGTCGATCTTTTTCCATCAATCGCGCATTGGATGGGGCGCAACGAAGACCGTTTAAAACTCAACCTATCAGATACTCCCGTTAGGGGACTCACTCTTTTTAATAAACCAAAAACTTTAAATAAAGATTCAATTCAAGAGGTTTTGAACACACGAAATTCAATCTATTTTGACGGTTATAGGCACGCCGGAATTTTGATACGCAACTCTGAAAACTCAAATTATGGTTTGAAATACGTGCGCCAATTCGACCCCCAAATCGCGACTCTGTTTTTAGATCAATGGCCTTGGAGTGTGCGCTCTAAATGGTTCGAACCAGAACAATTTGCTCGGGTCAATTTTAAAGATGGAACAGAAGAATGGCTGCCCACAATTTCACAAGCTGAACTCATGCAAGCCAGAAATGCATATTTTGAAGCAAGCCCAACAACTAAAAATTTGAATGTATCTGCGGTGTATAAAACTAATGTAGATTTTGAAATTGAAATCAAAAATAAAAAGGGTCGAAAGTTTGCAATAGAATCTATCCCCGACAATTTAAATCACAGTGTGAGTTTTCTATCTCAAGGCGAACGCCATCGTTTTACGGGAAATATGCTCGCAGGAGAACGAATCAGCGTTTCGTTAGGAGATTCCACTGTGGAGAATTTAATTTTCAGTTCTAAAAATATTTTGGTGGCATGCCCATCGGCTCAAAAATTCCAACCTCATTTTTTAGTTCAAAATTTAGCCTCCCGAACCTGTATTTATCAGCCTCCCTCTATAGAATTTTTGACCAAAAATTACACCGAAAGCGACAATGTTCTTAGTTTCAGTGCCTCCCTCGGCGCCGACACCAGCGCACAATTCGAAATGAGGGGCGCTGGCGAAGCACTGGCGCAGGCACTTAAAGACTGGGGTTATGCTAAATGAATCAAAAACTATCTAAAACAAAAATCAGAATTATTTTCGAACAATTGCACCACTTGTGGCCCCATGCCCATTGCGAGCTCGAACACTACAATCATTTTCAACTACTTATTGCCGTTGTGCTGAGCGCTCAAGCCACAGATAAAAGCGTTAACAAAGCCTTGGCGCCACTCTTTGTAAAAATCCCTAATTTTGGTCCAAATGATTTGGTTAAATTAGGCGAAGCTGGATTTTATGAATGGATAAAATCGATTAATTTCGGCCCGACGAAAGCTCGAAACTGCTTTAAAACTGCGCAGATTTTAAATAGCCCACACTTTGATGGAATCGTTCCGTTGAATCGAACAGACCTCGAGAGCTTACCCGGTGTTGGCCGTAAAACTGCAAATGTGATTTTAAATGTATTGTGTGGGCTTCCAACCATGGCTGTTGACACTCATGTGGCGCGGGTTTCGCAGAGACTTGGCCTTGTCACTCCTACACAAGATCGCCTCAAAATTGAGGAACAATTGCTCAGTTGTGTGCCCAAAGAATTTGCTGTTCAGGCGCATCATCAGCTTATTTTTCATGGTCGATACCTTTGCAGCGCAAGAGCCCCCAAGTGTTCAGTTTGCTCTTTGCAAGTGAATTGCTTAAAAGTTGGCTTGTAGGTGTGGTTTTTCCATTTTATAGAATGTGCCGACTTTTAGTAGTTTTTGGAGAGCTTTATGCCATTTTCAGACCGCAATCATTTAAAAAGCGATTCTACAGAAATTCAAAGCACATCTATTGATATAAAATTGCGCACATCTATTTGGAACGTATTTTTAAGCCGCTTGTTTAGCCGGTGTATTATAAATTCATATGGCGAAATCACTCAAGAATATTATATTTTTCCAGCTTTATGGCGCGGTTTTTTTAAATTACCAATGGACGATTTTGAAAGACAAATGTCAGACCGCAAGGCCTGGTACCGCGATTATCTCGAAACTGTCGACTGGCATAAAATATATGACCTCATTGAATTTATTGCTGCAAAATTGGTTCCGGCAGAATCGGAAGGTTTTTGTGCTGAAATCAACGAGGCTCTGCAGAATAATAACAGCGCCTTCAGACTTGTGGGAAATTATATTTTAGCAGCACCCCAAGAAAACAGTTTAAAGTCTATGGAAAGCGCAATTTTGTCTGCCGAATTGTTCGGACTCGACGCACTTGGTAAACATTTGCTCGATGCAGTTCGTAATCTTCGTCCCCAAAGTTTAAACCCTTTAGAGTCGGTGAGAGCTGTTGTTCAAGCAAGCCAAAGTTTATTATTGCAAATAAACACTCAAACATCTCCGGAAATAAAATGTTTGATTTCCTGGTTTGAGTTTCACTTTCCCGAAATTCCAACTATTTTTTACAATGGAGCTGCGTCACTCTTAAAAAATAATGGTGAATATTTAAATTCAACTTTGGGCACGCTAGATGCAAAATTAATTACTGCCGCCGACGCAGAATTTATATTCACTCAATGTGCGGCATTTTTTGATTACCTTTTACAGAAATCAAGCCAAAAAGGAATATTAATTCCCCTCGCCCAATCTCGTGCAGAAAAAGCCAAAGCCAAATCGAACATTTGGGGCGAGAGAATTCAACAATAATTTAAAATTTTAATGATTTAAGCATTTAACAATAGACATTAAACATTAAATAAGAAGTTCATAATATCGCCGTCTTGAACAACGTATTCTTTGCCTTCTTTACGGTACATGCCTGCTTCGCGCACTTTAGCTTCGTTGCCTAAACGCATTAAATCTTTAAATGCATAGACTTCTGCGCAAATAAATCCTTTTTCGAAGTCGGTGTGAATCACACCTGCAGCCTGAGGCGCCTTTGCAGCACGAGGAACAGTCCAAGCACGAATTTCTTGCACACCTGCGGTGAAATAAGTCATGAGCCCTAAAAGCTCGTATCCTTCACGAATCAGACGCGACAACCCAGATTCTGTGACTTTTAAATCGTCCAGATAAATTTTTGCTTCTTCGGGTTCGAGTTGCGATAATTCTTCTTCAATACGCGCTGAAACAACAACAACACGAGCTTTTTCGCGAACTGCAATTTCTCGAAGTGCCTTAACGTGTACAGAGCGAGCGCCTTCATCACCTAAATCTGTCTCATCTACATTTGCGGCATAAAGCACCGGTTTACGAGTGATTAAATGCAAACTTTGAACATATTCTTCTTCTTCGGGAGAAATAAGATTTAACGATCGGGCTGGCTGGATTGCTTCGAGATGTGCGCGCAAACGCAAGCCACACTCATGAGAAGCAATAATTTTTTTATCTTGGTGTTTCACGATTTTTGAAAGTCTATCGACACTTTTCACAACAGTTTCGTAGTCGGCATAAATTAATTCAGTGTTAATAGTATCGATGTCTCGGCCCGGATTTGTATCTCCATCTACGTGAGTGATATCGGGATTATCGAAACATCTTACCACGTGAACAATGGCATCAACCTGACGAATATGGCCTAAAAACTGATTGCCAAGGCCTTCACCTTTACTGGCACCTTTTACAAGGCCAGCGATATCGACAAATTCCATAAATGTCGGAACGAGTCGTTTTGCCTTAACAATATTATTGATGAGATCGAGGCGCTCATCGGGCATTGGAACACGACCCACATTGGGTTCGATGGTGCAGAAAGGATAATTAGCGGCCTGTGCACCGGCTTTAGTGACGGCATTGAACAACGTAGATTTTCCTACATTAGGCAGACCTACAATTCCGCAATTAAATCCCATGTGAGCTCCAGAATATAAAATCGTGATCAAAAATTCCTCGACGCAGAAACGCGCAAGTCGGCGGGACATTAAACTGGCCTCGGACAGAAGTGCAAGGGGAAATGCAATCTCTTGCATCTTGGAGGCAACTGACGTTGACAGCGGAGCAAGGCGTGCTAAAAAGCCCCAGTGTCAAAAAACCCTGATCGAACTTTCGATGCAACTCGTTCTTCTTGAGGATACTCCCCCAATGAATTCTTCTACTCCGAGTCCTTCCGCAGCATGGGGAACTAAGGCTACTTCGATGCAAAACAATGAGTCTGTTGTCGAGATTTCTTCTTCTCAACAGCCTGAGCCTCGTTCTATTGAAGGCGCCACTTCTGAAGGGCCAGCGTATCCCGTTGATTCCCTTTCTTTAGCTGTGAATCATTTAAACATTCCACCGTGCCCTGAAGACTATATTTCATTTATTGAAGACACGAGTTTAGAACGCTTGGTGTATTGGAAACTTCAAGGTTTGTTTGAAAACTTCGACGTGGCTCCACCTCAAGATATTTTAAAAACAGTATTAGCTCACGTAGAGCGGCCCTTGTTTGCACTCGTTCTTAAAAAAACTAAAGGCAATCAGTCTAGTGCTGCCGAAGTTCTGGGTTGCAATCGCAACACATTGCATCGTAAACTCAAAGGTTTTGCCATTCAGCCCCGCGATTTGCGCAAAGCATTGCGTCTGCGCGAACGCAACATTATTGCTGAAGATATTCTTGAAGAGCTCGAATTTTCCATCGATTAATATGATTTATTTATGGAAGTGAATATACCACCGTGGCTCAACCTCCTCAGTCTGAAAAATCCCGGTCATCCGGAGGTTCTGGTCGGGTCGCCCCTCACTCCTTAGAAGCCGAAACCGCCGCACTGGGAACAATTTTAACCACTCCCTCTGCTATTATTGAACACGCTGGCAATTTAAATCCTGAACATTTCTTTATTGAAAGCCATCGCATTCTGGCACAAGCCATGCTTGAGCTCATCGCAGATAGCATTCCAGTCGACGCCATTAATGTTCTCGAACGACTGCGGCACAAAAACCAACATTTGGCCGTGGGCGAATTCGAGGGTCTGAATACCATGCGATCGTATGGTATGTACGCGGAACACCTTGGGTTTTACCTTGCTCAAGTGAAACGCTATTGGGAATTGCGCACTGTTGTTGATGTCTGTTTTGAACTCGGAAATCGCGGAATCCGTGTCGCAGACGCAAATGTTGAGGCTTTTTTAGCCGAAGCAGAATTAACTTTTACGCGACTTGCCGAGAGTAGAGTGAGTTCTGGTTTAGTTCCAGCAATGGAAGTTGTGCGCGAAACCATTCAAGATCTCGAAAAGCTTTTTAACAATCCTGGTTCCGTCACTGGAGTGCCCAGCGGGTATGTTGACTTAGACAACATCACTTCGGGTTTTCAGGGCTCAGACCTCATTATTTTAGCAGCACGACCAGCAATGGGTAAAACAGCTTTAGCTCTGAATATTGCTACAAATGCAGCCTTTGGTGGCGACAAATATGTAGCGGTTTTCAGTCTTGAAATGGGTAAAAAGCAGCTCATGCAACGCATGTTATCGACTGCCGCTCGCATTCAGGCGCATCACTTTCGCGATGGAAAAATGAGTTCCGAAGAGCTCGATAAACTTTATCCTGAGGCGGCGCGATTTTACACTGACAAACTGATGCTTGATGACACACCATCTATAAGCTTGACTGATCTCACGAGTCGCTGTCGCAAAATGAAGCGCGAAAAAGGCCGTGTGGACATGATAGTCATTGATTATTTGCAACTTATGACTGCGGGCGGTTTGGCTCGAGCCACCACAAGTCGCGAACGAGAACTCGCAATTATCAGTGGTGGCCTCAAAAATTTGGCCAAAGAACTTTCTTGTCCTGTCATCGCTTTGGCGCAGCTCAATCGCGGATTAGAACAACGCCCCGACAAACGCCCCAAAATGTCTGACTTGCGCGAATCGGGCTCCATTGAGCAAGATGCCGACCAAATTATGTTCATTTACCGCGACGAATATTACAATAAAGATTCACAAGATAAAGGTATTGCCGAAGTTATTATTGCCAAAAATAGACATGGTGCTCTTGATACCATTAAATTGGCATTTCAGCCAGAATTTACTGCATTTCACAATTTGGCGCGCATCTAACAATCATTTTATTAATTTTTTCCTAATCTCTTCTTCATTCAAATTTTTTATAAACATTTTAAATACTTACTTTAATTCAAGACTTACGGAGCGATTTTATCGTCTCATATCGTCTCGTGAAATTTCAGATCATTTGGGTATTTTTATCAACAGGCCAGGCCTATAACTTATTTATCAGAGAGACTGAGGGCCCCAGGTTTCTGATAAATTTTGTAGTCACTTAACCATAGCATCAAAAGAGGTTTATCATGTTTTCAAGTAAAATTCTCGCTTCTGTTTCAGTATTCGCAGCCGGTTTTTCTACAGTTGCTTTAGCTACGGCACCACAGGTGCGTATCGTGCCAGGCTCCCTCACTGCTCGGGGAGCAGGTTGCCCTGATGCAAGCTCAGTGTTTTACAAGATTTTGACTGACACAACAGTTTCGTTTGAATTTCAAAATTTATTCGCTTCTACTGTTCTGACAAATCTTGCTCTAGACACTAAAAATTGTATTGTCGATGTAGATGTAGATGTTGAAGTTCCTGCAGGTTACCGTGTTGCACCAGGTACAGTTCACGAAGAAGCTACGGTAAATGCCATCTCTGAAACCGGCTCAGTTACAGCATACGCTCGCTACTATCTCGATGGAAAAGCAAGCGCTCTCATTGGAAAAACATATTCCTCTGCAGACGCACCTGCAAACGGCGAGAGCTTAAACTTGGTTTTAGACAGCGCAGATGTTTCGCACAATCCCGATGTTTGGTCGGGTACTTGCGGCGGAACATACAAGCTCAACTTGCAGTCACGGGCCATTGCACGCAGAGGAGCTACGGATCAAGGATTTTCTGAAATCTTTATCGACCGTGCCACCGGAAATGTAGGCCAACATAAGATTTCGTGCGGTCTCGTATTAAAACCCTGTGGAATGCCATAATACCGATACTATTTACCAATAAAAGGGGCCCCGTATGTTTAGAAAAAAGATAGCATTTTGGGCCCCGCTGCTGGAGGCTTCTGTTTCACTGGGCGCATTGGCACCATTAGCCAACGCCTCTGAATTAGAACCTGAATTTGGCACACCCGAGATTGGGAGAGTTACCGAGTGCTCTCTCGAGCTTAAAGTAACAGCAAAAACAGGCGAAGGAATTGAAGCGAACTGGGGTGAATTCACTTACACTTTACCACAAGAACAGCCTTTATTGCAGAGCCTTTGTGCCATTCGCATTCCTGTTAATATTCCTTCAGGGTTTCAAGCACAATGGAGCAATGTGCAATGGCAAGGAAAAATTAACTTAACAGAAGGCGGCAGCGCCACTGCTTATGCTCGAGTTTTTTTTTAATAACTCCGGCGGAGCTTTGATTTCGCATAATTATTCTACCGCAGGAGAGTCTGAATTGAATTTAAATATTCAATCAAATTCATCTTGGACTCCCTGCGGTCAAGAGAGTCATTTAACACTTCAAGTGCGCACCATACTACGTCGTAATGCATCTGAACCTGCTGCAAGTGTTTCTTTAAAACCCGGCACATTAAAACTTGCCACCTTAATTTACAAACGATGCGAGCCCTGAATTTAAAAACGATTCTGTCTGTAATTCAATTTTTTAAGCAGCGAAAGAAGGAGAAACTTTTCATGAAAACCGTACTCACTAATATTCTTAAAGGTGGAAGTTTTACATTTTGGATTTCTACAATAGTCCCGGTTTTTAGCGCAATTCATGCACCAGCCAGAGCACAAGCGCTGTTACCTGAAATTCAAAATGTTTCAGCAAGCGATGATTGTAGCGATAATGATATAGATTGGAGCCTCACTGCAGAAGGTGATTTTCAAATTCAGTTCTTAGATTTCAAATCGTTCAGCGTTACGGCTCCGAGCCATTCCGAAAAAAAATGCACTATTAAAGTAACAGTTAAGCCGCCAGAAAGATATCAGCTCATTATATCTGAAGGCACGCTTGAAGGCGCATATGCGCGCAGTGGCGACGCTTCTGCTAAAGTAACACAAGCTTATTACCTCAACAAAGACGGACAGAACCTTAAAAAATTCACTGGAGAATGGGCTTCGCCGAGTGGTCCGGACGAAGAAATAACCGGCTTTACAAACTGGGCTGGGCCCCGCAACGCCTCTGGCGCACCAAACAAACTTAATGTCTGGGCGCAAAAACCAAGTGCTGCATGCTCAAGCCAATGCGGAATTCCTGTTGCCATAGTGGGCGAAATCACTGCATCAACTCAAGTGCAAAATGCAGGACGTTCAGAAGTGTATCTCGACAGACTTTTACAAAGCCAAAACAAACTCAAATGGAATTGGCACCTTGTTCCCTGCTTTGATAAAAGAGAACTCTATACGCAAATGCAAGGTCACTGGAATTTTTCGTACCGCGCCGCAAATGGAAATTGGGTTAAAGGTGGCATGGACTTAAATGGTGAAGCTGGCAAATACCGCCCTGCTGGTGCGCCATGGTCGGGAATGTTATCGGGAATTTACGCCGATGAATCTAGCCTCAAAGGAACATGGTCAGCAGCCAACTCAAGAGGCTGGTTTCAATTCCAGAGTGCCGACGCAGGCCAAACGTTTCAGGGCACCTGGGGCTTTGAAGGCGACAATCAGATTTAAGGCAGCTGGACAGGAACGCGGTAAATTGAAAAGGCCTATTCAAAAGACCTGACTGAAAGCCTTCATCAAAAGCCAAACCCAAACAGTTCATTTTTTTTTTACAACATTCTTAACAATAATATCAGCTCATTAGAGATTTTGACTCTCGAAACTCTCACAACCCGCCGATAGCGTGAGCGAATTGGAGCGGAAGCATGAAATATCAGAAAATTTTGTCTCAGAGCATTGTGAATTCTTCAAAACTTTTGAAATTGCCATTCTTTTTAGGCATTGCAGTTTCTAGCCTTCTTGTTTTACCAAAAATTTCTTTGGCGCAGAGCGAAAGTTCTCAGGTGCGCGAAAAAGCTGCCAACGTGCCGCCTGAAAAAACTGGCGCGGCTGTACCGGAAAAGCCAGCTACTGCTCCCGAAAAACCGGTCATTGCTCCTAAAAAGGCAGACACTCAAGGCAAAGACGACGCCTCACTGGACGACGAAAAAACCAATGCCGAAGAAACCATTCCAAAATTGGAAAAAACCAGGGCAGACAAATTATCATCAGAAAAGCCACCGGAAGAAGAAAAAGCAGAAGACCTTAGTAAGAAAAGCGATGGACCTCAAGCAAAACCAGAAGATAAAGTTTTAAGCCCCGAAGACTTTAAAGGCGGACCGAACAAGCGCAAAAAAAAGAAAATTGCTGTAAAAAAACCAAAACTGTTTATGCCAAAACTATACAATGCGGAATTTTTACTTGGCTACGAAATGGCATTTTATTCACTCACTGGATTTAGATACGACTCTAGCCAAACTTCCATAGAAAACCATCAAGGATTAAATTTTCAATCTCAGGTCTGCCCCATGGGCTGGCTAGGAAAAACGCCTGTGTATCAAATGTTTTGCTTGCTAGGTGGCTTTTCACAAACTACAGCTCCCAAAGTAACCATTGCCGATGCTTCATCTGGCGAAAATATTGCATCTTATTCTCCTAAAATTCAAAATTGGAATATGGGAATCATGCTGCGAATGGGCTTTTCAAACAACAAATACATTCCCCATATTAAGATTTTGCCTTCTCAGCGATTCAATTATTTGCCGCAACTTAAAGGGCCCATTTCAGAAGCCGCTGTTTTACCGGTGAACATCAAAGGAATTGGCATTGGAATGGGGCTCGAAATTCCGATTTCACCAAATATTACTACGGAAGTTAATGTAGATTCTTTAGTTGCAATAACAGGACAAGTGCAACATGCGCCTATTGATGTGCTATCGAATAGCAACGCAACCATTCGCAGTGGTACTGCTTATTATATTTGGGCACGCTCCAAAATCATGTGGACTGGCGTTGAAATATTTGCAGATATTGGCTACACAAGCCTCTCTATTAAAGCAAATAATGAAGACGTTGCAACCAGAACTCTTAATTTAAAAGGCGTACCCATTAAAATGGGTATGGGTTATAGTTTGTAATAAAATTCACACCATTTCGTATCTTTTAAATTAACTCAATCATTGAATTTGAAATATAAATCATATAGTATCTCGACCAAACGATACTTAATTTTGGTTGGGGGGGGTATTTATGAAAATTAACATTCTTTCACGCATCTGTACGTTTGTATTTTTTTTTATACCTTTTGGCCATCTCTACTCTGCTGCAAATAAAACACCACCTAAAATAATTCGCGTAGCATCGCCTGATTCCTGGTGCCCTTATGTCTGTGAAAAAGAACATTTATCTGGGGGAAGAAAAGGATTTACTAACGATATTGCAACTGAAATATTTAAAATGCACGATATTAATCTTGAATTAACAACTATGCCTTATACTAGAGCTTTGGCTGAAGTAAAAGCAGGCCGCCTCGATGCCATTCCTTCAGCATACAAAGATGAAGCTCCAGGATTTATTTTCCCAACAGAACCAATGTTTCTCGGTAGAATGTGTTTCTTCACGCTCAAAAATAAAACGTGGACATATTCAATCCCACAAGAAATCGGCAGCCTTGCAAACAAAATTGCACTGGTCAATGGTTATTCCTATGGAGCAGATCTCGACAAATACATACTTCAATACCCACAGCATTTTGAGGCCATTAAAGGTGAAAATGCCGTGGAACGCATGATGGAGTTGGTCAAACTCGGACGTGCTTTAGCATTTTCCGAAGATTTCGTTACTATTCATTGGAAAATGCACCAAAATAAAAAATTAGACTTTCGGGATGCTGGCTGCTCGCGTCAAACATTTTCCTATTTTGCCCTTTCACCAGAAAACCCCTACTCTTCTCAATATTCTGAATACTTTAGCTCGGGAATCAAAATTTTGCGGCAAAACGGTACTGTTGAAAAAATAATGAAGCGGTACGGACTGCACGATTGGAAATAAATGTGGTTGTTTCAAAATTCATTAAATAAAAAGCTATTGAACTAACCTGCCTGCGGCGCGAGGTTTGAAGAAGGCCGTACCTATAGCACTTGTTGCATTCCATGGCAAAAAAATTAAATACCCATCGAATTCAGTTCATTATTATGACTGAATATTCATTCCTCATCTCATTTTATTTAAATTAAAACCGATATTACTACTGATATATAAAGGAGTAATATATGACAATAATAGATCTAGTGGCTATAAATAATCAAGT
>JAYTOT010000015.1:0-71927 GCA_043747645.1 Pseudomonadota bacterium
AAACCCAACCGCGTTTCCAGAACCTTTGAGATTATGGGCAAGACGAAATATTTTTTCAATGCTCGGTGCATCAAATCCATTTTTTTCTAGAGCCACAAAACATTGCTCTGTGTCTTCTAAAAGCTGCGCAGCTTCTTCTAGAAAGAGTTTTTTAAGCTCGCCGTCTATTGCAACCATTTTTGAGCCCGCACTTTTCCGTTTGCATTTTGATTCAAAGGGATGCTCGGTAAGCGAATTGACAAACTTAAGTGTTGTTTTAAAATCAGGGATTATTGCATTTTATACAATAATCGAGTTCTGTAGGTTTGAGTTGCCTTACAAAAATTTTTAAGTCTCCCTGTTAATATTGTCGGTCTGACACTCTCAAAGCTCGCTCCCTTGCAAGAACGGACCAATGAAGTCATGTTGAATAAGGACACTGTCAAAATTTGCAGCTTCTCGCAGTTTCACGTTTCAGCAAAGGTTTTTTATGAATCAACTTAATATTCCGACTCAAATCATCGATTGCCAAAACTATATTGCTGGCAAATGGCAAGTGGGCCATGGCACTCCCTTGAATATTATGAGCCCCTATACAGGAAAAAAAATTGGACAAACCGTTGCAAGCACTTTGGACGACGTGAATGCCGCAGTTCAAGGTGCAACTCTTGCGGGTCGAGATTGGGGCAAAGTTGCGCTGCGTGACCGTTGCGCCGTAATGTTTAAATTTCGAGAAATATTATTGCGCGATATCGACCTTATTTCCCACATCATCAGCAGTGAAAGTGGAAAAACTCTCGCAGAATCAAAAGCGGGTTTGTCAAAAGGAATTGAAGTCACAGAGTTTGCCCTGAGCATTCAAAATATTGATTTGGGCGCAAAAATGCAGGTTTCATCTGGCGTATTTTGCGAGCTAAGGCGAGAGCCCTTAGGAGTTGTTGCAGGAATCACGCCTTTTAATTTTCCTGCCATGGTACCACTTTGGATGATTCCCAATGCTGTTACCTTAGGAAACGCTTTTATTTGGAAGCCTTCAGAAAAAACACCCCTGACTTCTATTTTTATTGCAAAGGCTCTACTAGAAGCTGGGCTTCCCCCAGGAGTTTTAAGTATTGTGCACGGAGGTCGCGAAACCGTAGAGCACATTCTCGACCACAAAGGCATTTCTGCTGCGGCATTTGTGGGCTCAACACCCGTGGCTCGCTCTATATATAACAGAGGATGTGCAGCAGGAAAAAGAGTTCTGGCGTTAGGTGGAGCAAAAAATCATATTTTTTTATTGCCAGACGCAGACCCCGCTATGGCAGCAAAAGGAATTACGGATTCCTTTACCGGGTGTGCTGGCCAACGCTGCATGGCAGCCAGTGTGTTGCTCGCAGTGGGTGACGTAGACGCTATTATTGAAAATATTATACTACAAGCTCAACAGATTTTACCAGGAATATCATTGGGAGCAATTATCACTCCCGAAAGTTTAAAATCTCAACATGCGGCAATTGAATTGGGAGTGAAAGAAGGAGCTAAACTTTTGCTCGACGGTAGAAATCCTAAAATACCATCGGAATATACCGAAGGTAACTGGTTAGCACCCACTATTTTAGACCACGTGAAGCCTGAACAAAACCTCGCGCGCATCGAACTTTTTGGCCCCATTCTGACAATCATGAGATGCAAAAACTTGAGCCAGGCAATTGCAATCGAAAATGCTTGTGAATATGGCAACGCGGCATCCGTTTATACGTCTAGCGGTGATGCAGCAGAACGAATTGCAACTGAAGCCACAGCAGGTATGATTGGAATTAATTTGGCGTTACCTGTACCACGTGAACCTTTTTCGTTCGGAGGAATTCATTCCTCTAAATTTGGACACGGCGATATTACTGGTCGAAGTAGTATTGAATTCTGGAGTGACGTCAAGAAAATTTCAACCAAATGGTCTCCGCAAAAAGAAAGTAACTGGATGAACCAGTGAGGAATATTTAAAATGAAAAGAACACAATCAAATTCTCATGTTTTGCTCACATCGCACCCCGACCAAATTTTCAACGAAATGATTCCCATTCATTGGGGCGAAAATGACCCGATAAAAAGAGGCCCCATTATTGCTACTCTCACCGACCGCATGGCACGCAATGCCATTGGTACACATAGCGGAGCATACTCTGTTTATAGAGCCCTAGCATTAGCTTCTGGAGCACTTCCCCCCGATCATAAAGCCGATTTACGCAATACTAATCCTGTCGAACAAATTGGACCCTTCCCTTCTTGGGGCAACCGCGAAAAAATTGTTTCGTTAGACCCCTGGGGAGCGCAAGTCGCAACTGTGTTTTCCGATTTTTTGGCCAATGGTTACGACATACGCCCTACAATTGCGATCACCAAAGCGCATATTAAAATGCCAGAACTCACCGAAGCCCTTGAATTGGGTCGGCTCAAAATAGACAACAATATAATTACCCCTGACGGCGATGTTGTCGTCACTAAAATTGCCATTGAACCAGTGTGGCATTTGCCAGGTATTGCAGCTCGCTTTGGCATTGAAGAAGCTGATTTGCGCAGGGCACTTTTTCAAGAAACAGGTGGAATTTTTCCTGAGCTCATCACTCGTTCCGATTTAAAAACTGTTTTACCCCCCATTGGCGGCACAACGGTGTATATTTTTGGAACACTCGACAATTTAGGCAAACACGACGCCGAAATTACTGTGCGCATTCACGATGAATGCAATGGCTCCGATGTATTTGGATCCGATATTTGCACCTGCCGACCATACCTGGTTCACGGCATTGAAGAATCTATTAAAACTGCCCAGACAGGTGGTACAGGCCTCATTGTCTACTTCAGAAAAGAAGGCCGTGCCTTGGGCGAAGTCACTAAATTTTTAGTTTACAATGCCCGCAAACGCCAAGAAGGCGGCGATTCTGCCGCAACCTATTTTCACCGCACTGAGTGCGTCGCTGGCGTTCAAGACATGAGATTTCAAGAGCTCATGCCCGATGTTTTGCATTGGCTTGGAATCAGCCGCATTACGAATTTGGTATCGATGAGCGACATGAAATACGATGCCATTGTGAAGAGTGGCATTGAAGTTGTCACTCGCGTTTCTATCCCCGACGGCATGATTCCTAAAGACGCCCAAGTGGAAATGGAAGCTAAAAAAGCTGCAGGATATTACACCGAAGGCAAAAAACAAGATGCCGAAGCTCTTGCACAAGTAAAAGGCAGGGGTTTGAATGAGTAGAATGGTAACAGATTGCTCCAAAGAAACCCTTGAATATTTGCTTTCTACAACTGCAATTCGGCAGCGGTGTGCAAAAATTGCAGCTTTTGCATACGGCAATAAAACGCATTTTAAAATCAATCGCGAAAAACTCAATTCTACTGCGGAATTTGTAGTTAAAACAACCAAACAAAATTACCCAGACCTCAAAGTGCCCATTCATTCTCGCTTTAGGCATTTTGAAGCTGGAAAAGTGAACCGTATTTCTGCTCTTTTAACCCAGCTTCAAATGTTTTCTGGTCGCGACCAAGCTCGTACACTTATAGATTTGGTTATAGTTTCAGTGTTACTTGATGCTGGTGCAGGTAACGATTGGTCGTATTTCGACAAAGAAACAAATCAAACTTTTACCAGGTCCGAAGGCTTAGGCGTTGCTAGTTTTAATATGTTTAAAAATGGCGAATTTTCGTCTGATCTCGCAAATCCTTTCCGCGTTGATGCAAAAGGCCTCGCCGATTTAACGGAACAGAAACTTGCCACAGGATTTCAAGTGAGTGACAAAAATCCGCTCATTGGTGTTGCAGGCAGATGCCATCTGTTACAAAAATTAGGACAATCTCTCGCTCGGAAAAAAAATTACTTCGACGGTGCCATTCTCCGGCCAGGAAATTTAATCGACTATTTTATTGCCAATAGTAAAGATGATAAATTATCTGCCACTGTTATTTTGAACTCTGTTTTAATGTCGCTTGAAATGGTTTGGCCGCCACGAATGAATCTTCTGGGCCTTAATATTGGCGATATTTGGCACCATCCTCTTTTAGGAGAAGCGGGCACCAGTGAGGCTTTAATTCCATTTCACAAACTTTCTCAGTGGCTGAGTTACTCTTTATTTGAAGCGGTACAAGTTGCAGGAATTCAGGTCGTAGAAGGCGATAAACTTACGGGTTTGGCCGAATACCGCAATGGCGGACTCATACTCGACTCCGGGCTTGTTACCTTAAGAAATCCTGAACTTTTGCAAATAGAACACACTCAAGACTCACCATTAGTGGTAGAATGGCGAGCGCTTACTATTGTTCTCCTTGAAGAAATCTGGACTAAATCGCTAGAAATATTAGGATTAAAACCTTACGAAATGCCATTGGCAAAAATATTAGAAGGCGGAACCTGGTTTGCAGGTCGAGCTCTTGCAAAGGAAAATCGTTCCGATGGGCGACCGCCCCTCACTCTTAAAACCGATGGTACTTTATTTTAAGAATAAAAATTGAAGTTGAAGTTGATTAAAGGAATACTTAGAAATGTCAGATATCAATAAATACCCCAACTGCAAATTAATAACGCATCCTTTGCTTGCACACAAACTGTCTATCGTGAGAAATAAAGAAACTAAATCAATCGATTTTCGAAGAGTTGTTAAAGAAATATCGGGGCTCATGGCCTACGAAATGACTCACGATTTGCAAGTGACACCCATACAATTTTCAACACCAGTTGAAAAAACTACCGGTGTTGTGGCAAACGAAGACATTATTATCGCGGCAATTATGCGTGCAGGCTGCGGAATGCTTGACGGACTTTTAGAAATGTTGCCCTTTGCTAAGGCGGGACACATAGGAATTTACCGCGATAAAAATTTAAAAGCCACAATTGAATATTATTTTAGAATTCCTCACGAATGCACAGGTAAGAAAATCTTGTTGGCCGACCCCATGGTCGCCACAGGCGATACTGTTTTGGCAGCCATAGAGAGGCTTAAACAATATAAAGTTGGTAAAATTAAATTAGCTTGTATTCTTATTGCGCCACTTGCCTTAGAACGACTGCAAACCCAACATCCTGATGTTGAAGTGTATGCATTGAGCGTCGAACGAGGGCTCGATGCTTCTGGCTATTTGTTACCTGGAATGGGTGATGCAGGGGACCGCCTCTATGGCACAAAATAATAGCAACAATAATAATGCTGGCAATAGTTCATTAAAAAATTCTGATTCTAGAGTGATTATCCTAGGCATCAGTGGCGGCAGCGGATCTGGTAAGACCACTCTCGCTCAACGCCTCGCAAAAGCCATTGGGCAAGATAAATCTTTAGTTCTCTTTCAAGACAGCTATTATCTCGATCAATCTCAGCGTTTTAAAGGCGACGGCGGAGACGTGAATTTCGATCACCCTGCCTCTATTGAATTTGAATTGTTAGCGCAGCACTTGGATAGTCTGAGAAAATCTCAATCTGTCGAAATTCCCATTTACGATTTTTCGACACACAAACGACAAAGCGTCACACATTCCGTTCAACCAAAACAAATTATTTTGGTCGATGGAACTCTCATTTTATCGCAGGAATGCGTGCGAAAACACTGCGACATTACTATATTTATTCAAACTCCCGAAGAAGTGAGGTTTGCCCGCCGGTTTAAACGAGACACTGCAGAACGAGGCCGCACACCCGAAGGAATATATTTGCAATTCAAAAATCACGTGCAACCAATGCACGAAGAGTTTGTAGAACCTTCTCAAAAAGGCTCAAACTATATTGTGACAAATGATATGGAATATGAAAATTGTTTTGAAGAATTAATGAATTTGGTTCAGAAATAGACTTCATCGCATTTTGCTTGCCCAACAACTTGTCCGTTTTCAATTAGGAACACTAAATCTCGAGACTTTGCCATTTCATAAAACTGAATTGGAACCAATCCGCTGTCCAATACCGACCGCCGATTATTTTCACATGCTTGTGCAACTCTTTTTAGCCTTGGCCACTCGATAAATGAAAATGAGACACTAGGCGCACATTGACTTGCCTGATCAATACACGCACGCCCGGCCCTATAGAATTGATCGCGATCTGACGTGAATTGATTCAGCTGACTTGTGAGCTGTGTGCCTTGCGCTTGCGCTTGCGAGAACAAATAAAGTTGAGAATCTGCACCATACAAAATATTTTCGAGTCGGTTTACAATTGAAGAAATATTGTCATAGCTGTAAAAAATCTTTTCAAATTGAATGCGATCAAACTTAAAATTTTGTCGTTTTTCTGCCACAGCCTCGGCTGACAATTCAAAAATCTCTGAAGAATTTGCTTCGGTCACAGACAATTTCGTTTCGGGGTGAACACACCCACATGGGCACCAACTCTCAAGTCCAGTTAATCCAGGAAGGGCAAAATCACAACGAGGGTAAGAATTAAAAGCGACTAATGCGTTGTATTATTCTTGTTCTATGCATCCCTTAGTGAGTGCTTCCTGCCTTCTTCTCTCGCAATATTCGTCAGTGCGAGCTTCTGCAGAACACCTAAGGCCGGGCAATGTCGGAGCGGTAATCCGATTTGCAAATGCATGTGATGTAAAAATCACCAAGTTTAAAACAAATAAATTTAAAAGGAAAACCAAATATTTTTTGAACACGATCATCTCCTCTCAATCGGCAATATTTGAAACTGTTCAAATTAATTTGAGCAGGTGACACTGAAAATGATAGGCCAAAATATTTATCAATAATGACCATTGGCCAATTTGTCTCACTTCTTTGTATTTCATTCGAAAAATTCAGAATTTTTATTGTCTGAGTGACAAGAAACTTGAACTCCGAAGGAATTTATTTGCAATTTAAAAATCACGTGCAACCCATGCATGAGCAGTTTGTAGAACCCTCTCAAAAAGGCTCAAACTATATTGTGACAAATGATTTGGAATATGAAAATTGTTTTGAAGAATTAATGAATTTAGTTTAAAAATAAGAACACTAAATCTCGCAATTTTGCCATTTCATAAAACTGAATTGGTGCCTTAGGCTTGCCTATTGCTCTGCTCAACCCTCCATTGGGGTTTTCGGTGGGCTGAGTTTGGGTCGATGTGCCAGGCTTGTCTTTTCCGCCTGTCATACTTTGGAATTTCAACGAGCCGGATTTCGAAGACTTCTTCATTCGAAAAAAAAGGCAAATGAGATGTTTTATATTGTAAAACGAATAAGTGTTGAAAATCAGCAGAATTTTTAAAATAAATAAAATTGAGCAAAAATATTTAAATAACAGGCGCTAATTTGAACATAATTCCTAACAAGAACATCTTACATCATTATTTAAAATGGCTTCTATAAGGCTTTTGAGTCAATCTAAAATTTAATTCACCATAGCTTGATTGATAAGATTTAAGAGCTCTTCTTGATTGTTGCACTTAAGGCAATTAATCAATAAAAAATTGATTTGATGTGCGGAGAATGTATTTAAACGACTTAATGCATCGGTTGAAAAACTTGGAAACCTAGCGTTTATGAGAATGTGAAGCGCTTCCGCTTTTCCTTCAGCTTTTCCTTTTTCAATACCGACTCTCTCGGCATGATTTAAACCACTCACTTGGTCGCTTATAAAAGTAAGCTGAGCCTCATAGAGAGCTCTCTCTTCGGGCTTCATTTTAGCATATTCAAGCTCAGAGACTGCGTGTTCAAAAACATTGTCAATCATTTTAAGTTCCTCCAAAACTTGGTCATTTTTAGTTTTAAAAAAGGTCATCCATTTTTTGAGTCTTGAAGAAGCGGCTCCATGTGAATCGTCGGATTTTGGAATTTCGACAAGATGAATTTCAAAAACTTCTTCTTTTTGAAATAATGGGAGATTGGAAACTTTGTTTTTCAATACAAAGGGGTGATGAAAATCAATCAAATCTTTAAACCAAATAAAATCGAGTAGAAAAATAGAAATGACAGGGACAAGAAAAATGTAATCTCTCCCTAAAATATTTTGCCCTGTGACGAGTCTTGCAGCGTGATTAAGGCTTCTTTTATCGATATTGCCTTCATTATTCACTTGAATTTCGATATTAACTCTCTGATGATTTCCGATAGATGCGAGTACGTCGAGCCTTAATCCTTTTTCATCAGGAGACGATTTGAGGATTTCAGAATTGTTGATTTCCAGGTCGTTGACTTCAATGTTCAAAATGGCCTCGAGGAGGCTGTTGAGACAAGTGGTGTTTTTAGGGTTTCCAAAAATTCGCTTAAAAGCGAAGTCTACTGTTGGGAGTGCGTATTTTCTTTGGGGAGGAATCATCATAAATAAAATCTTTTTAAAAGGGAGTTCCGATCGGACTTTCAATCTATCAGTTTACCATTGAGGTGTCTAAGAAGGCATCATTGTCGAAGAAATGGTCAACGGGAGTATGATTACGCCAAAAGTGTATCCAAAGCAACGCCAAAAGCGTTTCAAGCGTTAAAAAATGCCCAAAAAAAGAAAGAGTGCGGATGCGCGGGATTGGGGGATAAATGCGGTGGTAAAATAAGTCGGAGGGAGTTGGCATTCAGTGACTCTTCGCCCGATTTTGTGGACTTGAACCCGTCTTTAAAAATTCTCACGCCAAAGGCGATTACTTGAGAAGGTGCAATTGAGACCATATCGATTTGCCCAACCTGCCACTCACACAAAGTCCAACCCAAAGAACCGGTCCCAAATCGAGACCTAAAACCCTCATAGTGCGCCTTTCGAAAACTGATTTTTCGATATTATCGCATTCATCAGTCAGGCTGAAAATTACAAAGGTAGGTCTGTTGCATCATTCATCCATTTGCGTGGATAATTAAAATAATCATCAGAATCGCCAAGTGGTCCACCTGCCACTCCCCGTACGAATCCAGCTTTTTTAGTTGCAGCTCTCAACACTTTGTTACTTTCGCTGTGTGGGTAAACAAAAATGGTGATGTCACCTAAATCAGTACCAACGAGCAATGCAAGTTCTTCTCGTTCCTCATATAAAATTTTACTTAACACTTGTATTGCAGAAGATTCCGCATTTAAATCGGAATCAGATTTTATCAATTCCAAAACGTCGGAACGGCCTTTGACAAGTCTGTCCAATAATTCCTCGTTCGAGACTCCTGCAAGTGAAGTGAATTGAGTCAATCGAGCTAATTTTTGTACTCTAGATTGACTATTTTCAATGTCCAATTCAGTGTCGGCATTTTTAGTGATTCCGTACTGTAAAACTTCGGCAAAACGTTTGTAATTAAAATTATGCTCTGCTGCGGAATGTGCATGAAATGCAATGCCCCAACCTTGTTGGTAGAGCTCATAAATTTCATCGGCGGACATGGTAGTTTGTTTGTCTTCTGGCAACCCCGAGCCGCGAATAGTGCCACGAATGATAGAAACAAGTGCAGGAATTTTTGCTGCTTTTAAAATGGGATATGCGTAGTCGAAAACAGAACGATAACCATCGTCAAAAGAAATTAAAAATTTATCGGAATCGTAATTTCGAGCTAAATTTTTAATGTGTCCCGTAGAAACTACGCTACCCATAGCAAAATCTCCTTGATCACCAGGAGCAACTTGATGATATTCGAGCCATGAATCAGCTTTGATATTAACTTTCGATTGCACTGCGGCAAAAGCCATATTGAAACTTAAAAATGCGCTTAGGGCGCCCATAAATCTGATTTTTTGCATAGCGAATGCTCCTTTTGAAAAAATTCTGGAATTTAGAATTTTGACTTTGCATTCGATATGTAAATCTGTCTAGGGGGCAAAACTATTTAAGACTAATCTATCATTTTCGCTTGAAGAGTTGGATATTTTGCAATGCTTCTGGCGTGCTTCGAGCCTCTGGAGTATCTGCCAAGAGAGTTGTTAGCAACAGTCTGCTGTTCCATTTCATCATTAAATATTTCATTTGGCCTGCGGGATGCATAATATCTTGCGAATAAGAATTTGTTTTTTGATTTATTATATTTTTGTCTTCGCCCAATATCCAATCTTTGTGATTAAAAAGTCCGGTGCGTTTTGCGTCAGTAACAGTAGGAGCATCGTCGAGCCGCAGGCGAGCCTCAGTTAATTTGAAGTCAAACTTTTTTGCACCACCCAGCTCAGCAGATTCACCTGTTTCTAAAACTTCACCTTTATATACGAGTTTTTTAAAAGGGTTTAAACAATTACTATCCCAAAAATAGGTTTGAATCATTTCATAATTCTTTTGACTAAAATTAAATTCTTGTTTCAATCCTTGGCGTCCGCGCGGTTCGCAATCCGAAACCCAATTTGTATCAGTAATAAGACTCGTATCTTCCTGCAAAGCAATCAAGGAGCTTAAATCTAATTGCGGAGCATTGTTCATAACCACCGACTCAACTCGCCGGCCTGATGGCGTGCCGGTGGGCACAGGTGGTGCTTTAATTTCATTGGAAAATGTGGATGCAGGCGGCATTTTTTCGGGCGCTGCATTTTCAGGTGCAAAATTTTTTACAGTGCCTTTTTCTGCTCTTTCACATGCTATTCCCGCTAAAGTAACAAAACAAATTCCGAGGCATAAATGAGATATGTTCAAAAGACACCTCGTAATTACTGCACAATTATAAATTGATGCAGGCACTCAAAATTAAATCTACGTGCCTTATCGGATTTTAGGTGGCATGTCTTAATGAATTATTTTGAGGGCTCAAGGTCGCGCTGTTTTGTCCGATAAGATTCAAAGGAGTGAGAGTCACAGGATTAAATTTTTGACTGTCTGGTCAATTAAATCCTAGACACTCCTGATTTCGTTCATTAAAATGAAGTCAGTACAGCGGAGGGTGAAACTGTGTCACGTACATCAAGCCCCATGGCAGCGTCGCAAATTTGGACCGACGAGCTCAATCCCACTCACTTTTTCCGAGAAAAAGTGCTTGAAGCACAAGAGCGCCAGAGAGTAAAACTATCGGAGAACGTAGAGTTTTATCTTGTTACTTTACTCTGTGACATGATGCTGCTCAAAGAAGACGGCCGGGCCGAAGACTGCCTTGCGCTCATTTTAAAAAAGGCACTAGCAAGCCCACACGGCGAACAAGTCGTATTGTTTAAACAGCTAGGCGATACTGCTCTGTATTTTTCCGGATTTTTTCAGGAATATTTTAATCGGAAATGCTTCGATTTAAGTTACTATGTGTCAATGGGAGAATCTGCCTACGGCCAGCTCTCTAATTTAATGAGACAGAAAACCTCTTATAGCGACACTATGTCTAAAATTTATTCAGAGATGAGCTCGTCGTTTTCTCAGTCTGTCGACATTTTAGTAGATGTATCGGAGCAAACAAATCACTCTAACAAAGAGCGTGATTTGCTAGGTTTGTACGATGCGTGGCTTTCTACATCAAGCGTGAAACTCGAAAAAGACTTATATAAACGGGGAATCAATCCCATTAAAGTTAGCAAAAAGAGAATGCAATAGTGAGCGCGCAAATTGCGCGTCTGTGCAATAATGTGCAAGAACTTCTTTCAGAATATTACGGATTTGAAAACAAAATTTGTATCGATCATTTTTTGCTAGAACCCTCTCAAGAACTCGGGCAATCTGGCCGCGTTCTTATTGAACAAGATGAAAAATCTAACGAATTGTTTTTGGGTTTGCAATTTGGAACTGGTTTGCATTTTCAAATCGAATCGCAAATTGAATCAAACCAAAATTCAAACAGAATTAGCTTGCATTCACTTGCAGTTGTTGCTGAAGAAACAAGTCATTTTCGGGTGATTGTTGACGCTAACGAGGCAGACAAATTAGTGGCCATTAGAGATTTAGAAGTCTTAGGTGAAATCGATCGTTTTTTGGTTTTGCTTCACTGGAATCACTATTTTTCGGGTGATTTTAAATTGCCTGTTGAGTGGCAAAACCTGCACGATGTCTGCGATAGCGTGTTCACCGGAAATCGGTTCACACAAAATACAGACCCACTTTATTTTGAAGCCGAAACCATTGCGTTACGTTACCTTAAAATTATTTTTAAGGAACAATGGAACAATACTTATTTTGATTTTTCAAAAATTTATTCAAAGGCTTCGCAACGCGCACATAAGTTAAGGCAGTCAATTTTTCTTCCGCGATTTTCTAGCACAGAATCCGACCTGCAGCGCTGTGGTTAGTATCTTCTTCTGAAAAGTCATCGTCGAATGTGTGATTCTTTTTGAGCCACGTAAACCATTGCAAACTTTGCTCAACTAACCAACAATGTTGCTCGAACATTTTTGCTGGAATTTGAGATTGACAAAATCCTAAGGCATCTTCTTCAGTGGCTGTTGGATTGTTTTGAACCCAACTTCTGAACGCATCTTTGAATGTGTTCTTGTCGAACATTAAAGCACACCCCTCTCGTGACCTTCACAATGACCCATTTTCAACTCTGTGCTCTTTGTCGGCAGGTTCTGCAGCGAGTTGAGGTCCAGTAGAAGGTTTTTTTCAGACCTGCTAGTGTCATAAATATGCATCCCACCAACAATATTCTCGTAACGAGGGTTATTTTATGACAACCGAAAAATCTTTACTAAGCAACGATAATTTATTTCAATTGTCCCAAGCAGAACTCCTCAATATTTCACCCGCTGTGGTTCATTTTCTGCAGGAAACTTTTTTTCCTTGGAATGCTCTAGGCAAAAAATTGGAAAAATTTGTGCTCGAATGCATTTCTAAAATTGAACCTTCGCAACGCATTAAGGGGCGCGTGAGCCCGCAGGCATTTATAGATGACACCGAAGGCCTAGTAGTGGGCGAAGGAGCCATTATTGAAGCTGGCGCATACGTCTCAGGTCCCACATTTATTGAACCCGGCGCTATTGTCCGGCATGGCGCTTATGTGAGGGGAAATGTGTATGTCTGCAAAGGAGCCGTTGTGGGTCACACCACCGAAATCAAAGGCTCACTTTTGTTACCTTTGGCAAAAGCCGCTCACTTTGCTTACGTTGGCGATTCTATTTTAGGAGTGGATTCAAATCTTGGTGCAGGCACAAAACTCGCTAATTTACGTTTTGATCATAAAAACATAGCTCTCCGCGCTGCAGATGAACTCATTGAAACCGGACTCAAAAAATTTGGAGCAATATTTGGAAATGGAGCACAGAGCGGCTGCAATTCCGTCACAAACCCTGGAACAATACTAATGCCCGGCGCTACGATTCTCCCCACCGCCAATGCCAGAGGGATAGTTAAATCGAGGAAATCTTAAAAGCCAAGTGCAAATTGAAAATTCCCACCATCCCAAGAAGCTTCATAATCTTTGCCCTGAAATACTTTTCGCGCCCAATTGTCAGCATCCCAGCTGATATGAAGCCCTAATACACCCCTATTAGACAATCGAAATTCATATCCAGTGTGAACTTTTGCTTCGATGCGAAATTGAGACTTGCGGTCGGTATTTCCAATTTCCACATTGATAAATGCAGTAGACACGCCCAATCGTGTAAAATGTGTCGGTGAATTATAAATAGGAAGCTCACTCACGGCACTGGCTATAAATTCATTTGTGAGGCCCGAAGTCCATTCACTTTTAGATTTTGGATTTGGGTCTACGGGCACTATTTTATAATTGTAACGAGCATCGCGGCGCATATAATTAAATGAAAAAGTATGCACTTCTGCTGCGCTTTTTTCTTGCAGCCTTGCTTCCAGATGCGATTGAAATATTTTTCTATTAAGACTCAAGGGAGTAGTAGGAATGGTTTCTTTGGTATGATCGGCATCGGTATCAGCCACACCAGACAAATCTCTCGATTCTAATTTATTTTCAAATTGAGTGAGACTCAATAATTTCCAATTGTCACTCAGCGTATTTAGTGAACCTATGGAATATTGATTTCGGCTATATTGATACACATATCCCAGTGTATTCAATTTCCAAACCACAGGAGTGTCAATATTTGCTCCAAAAGAAATAGAATCGTTTCCTTGCAACAATATTTGTTTATCTGCAATCACATTCCAAACTCGAGTTTCATATTTATCTTTTTTATTTTCTTCTTTAATATTATAAACAGGATCTATGCTCCACACTTGCAAGCTCAGGTGTTTTCTTTGATTGTCAAACAATTCAAATCCGATACCCGCATCGGCCCATTTTTTATAAAAATCTGCACTGTTCAATATAGACACAGCCATATCAGGATTCACAAATTTAGACACTTTAAAAACTGCAGTTTTTTGGTGCTCAACAAAATCTTCTCGATTTGTGTACAAATATTCAAGCTGTAAATCACCTTCTCTGACCTTCATTTTAAGATCTTCAGAGCGGTAAAAATGATACCCATCGAGGCTTCCAAACGAAGATCGGTACGATTGCTCGTGGGCATTCCATGTGTTTTCAAGGCCTAAAGAATAACGGTAAGAAAAAATATCAAAGTAATATTCTGTGTCATAATATTCTTTATCAATACTCTCTGCGTCTTCGTGCAAAAATTGTGCAAATGCATTCTGAGCACTTGTTGCTAAACAAATGAAGAGAATTGCTTTCTTAATACCGCAAAAATGAAATACGCTCTTTTTTTGATTCACAGGTTTATCCCCACAGCTTCCGCTTAAAAGTCCAACGACAAAAGGAGTCACGTTTGGACATTAAGCAATAACTGTTCCACAGATAAACCATTGAAATTACTAGACTGGACTCTGTCTAAAATTGAGACACTGTTGACCAAAAACCGGACACTATCTTAAAATTGAGACGCTCATTATAGCGAGCAACTCTGAATCACTGGGCTAAATTCATACTGCATGGGCCTTTCTTGCTGGTTCATTTGAACTTTAATTCCAGGGCTCACGCCTGGAAGCACCGTTGCCTCAAATTTTAAATTCACTCGAATGTATCCTCTCGAACCACGCGAGACACAAAACTTAAGTTTGTCGGCCCCTAACGTAACATCCGTTCGGCTGCGTACGACAGGAGAGTCAATTGCATCCTGATCTCCTAAAGATGTTGAAATTTCTGGCCAATTAGAAGTCCCCCAACCCGGAATCGCCCACTGGGAGGTTACAATGACGCGCGAAGTCGCTCCCTTTTCTTTAAAGACACTCACATCAAATCGTTGTTTTAAATTAGCAGGGCTCAAGTCTGCCGCTAAGGTAACAGGAATGACGATATTGCATTCTCTGCGTTCCGTTATTAATTCCGTGACTATTCCTACAGCTTCCATTTCGAGATGAGGCTGGCGCGCTTGAATGAGCAAGCTATTTCCGCTGACGCTTATATCAAAATCAGTGCGCAGGCACCCTGTGCCGTTCACCGTATAACGGCCCACTTCGTAACGTGGCGATTCCGCGAACGCAGAAAAAGATGTCAAAAAAATAAGAACGCTGCTTGTTTTTTTGGCACTCTTTACAATTTGTTGAAAAATAGATCGGTCCATAATATTTGGCATTTCTCGCTCCCTTTTATAATTTATTGCTCCAGAAATCTTTTTCCGACACTCACAGGCTTGTCACCGATTACAAAAAAGTACAAAGTTATAAATACACTTTTTGGTCATGCTTGATTGGGAGACTTTTCATTGGAATTCTCAAAAAAAATTGGCCCAATATATTTGCAAAAATTACAATTTCATCCGTTTTATTTAAAATTGAAAATTATAATATTTTTTACATTTTTAGCTATTATTTTAGTCAGTTCACTAAAATCCTACGGACTTGCTAAGGCATTAAGAATTAATTCGAATTTTAAATCTGAGCAATTTTTGTATTTTAAATCCTGTGACAATAAAGACATCTCGTTGCTCAAATCACATTTTACAGACATTTTCTATCGCATTTCGGAACAAGGAACTTCAATTGTAAAAACAAATACTTTTGGTTCCCTCTCCGAATATTTATGCGAAACAATTCAACTCAATTTAGATGTGGGGTTCGAAAAGAGACTGTTTTTAAATGTTCAAAGTTCTCGTGTTTTTCAATATGAAATTATCGAAACAAATTCTGTTAATTCAAAATTTGAAAAATTCAATAATATTGAAAATAATTCACTTGCAAACTCTGTATCACGCAAAAAACTAGTCTCCTTTGTAGAGCTGCGAAAAAATAATTTTCCAGAAACTTCAAATTTGTACTTTCTCCGACCACTAGATGTTTCCTATTCAAAACTCGAAATCATGTCTGGAGATGAATTTTTAAATCAATTCGAAAACAAAACTGCGGCCAATCATTTTTTTACAGGTGTTTTATTTTCAATTGCAATTGCGTCTCTGTTTATGGGATTTCTATTTAAAAAATTGGAATTTATTTTTATATTGCCCTTAATGTTGTCTGCCTTTACTGCGCAAAGCATTGGGTTTCAAAAACTTATGCTGAATGAATTTTTTCCCACTTTTTCAAATGCCACTCCGCCTATTCACTTTGCTACAATTCTATTGAGTTTCTTTACAGTCGTTTTTTCTATGCCATTTTTAGAAAGTTCAAAGTTTCTAAAAAAGTGGAATTTTAGTGCGAAAATTATTTTATTGATTCATTTTGCTGTTGGCACTTATATGGTTTTACAAACATCAAACCTCGCTTTCCAGTTGACTTGTTCAACTGTTGCCTTAGGAATCGGTCATTTATTTTTGGGCGGGCTACTCACTTTAAATCGCAAGTCGCCGCGCGGCGCCTTTTATATGGCAGCACTCATTCTATTTTCTTTGGCATTAATACTTCTTCTTCAGTATAGCGTTCATCTCTACTTTATAGATCATATTTACATTTTCTCTGCCGTTTCTCTTAGTATTATTTCGGCCATTTTAGTTTGCATTTTGGGACTGCTTTTTGAGTCCCATTCTCACTCAATCAAAACAAAAAACAGTCAACTCTTAAAAACATTGACTCAAGAGTCTGGTCTCGCACCTTCATTTATCATGCATTCTTTGAACACAATTCTATTTCAATTGTCAAAACAACCGCAAGACTCAGAACTTGCATTGGCAAGGCTATCGCGACTCATTCGACTCACGCACGAAAACGGCGCGGAGACTGTTCATTCACTTGAAAGAGAACTCACTCTTGTAGATATTTACATTCAAATTGAAAAACTGCGCTTTGGCAACAGATTGAAATTTTCCCTCGATTTTTTCGATAAAGATGAAAATTCACTGAATTTTAAAATACCTGTATTTGCAATTCTTGTATTAATTGAAAATGCAATTAAACACGGAATTTGCCAGAGTTCCGAAGAGCATTTTATTAACATTACTTTGAGTTTTGATGATAACGCTAAATTAAAAGTGGAAGCAAAAAATTCTGTGAGTGCAGTCAAACAAATTCCTCTGTCAGAATTTGATCTCAATAAGGGCAATAAATCAGGCCAGTTTAATTTTGAAAAAAGGCTCAATCTCATTTATGAAAGAAATTATATTTTTAATTTTTCAAAATCTCAAGATAAAAATAATTCTAAGCAAGAATTGGCAATAGCAAGCTTTGAAATTCCTCAATTTCAAAGCTTGTAGTGCTATTTAGCAAGCGCTGCTCACAAGAACTGGCTGGGGCTCAACAGGAAACTGAGCTTGAATTTCTAATATTCCATCGAGGCATTCTAAAAATAAATCTACCAAACCCGGATCAAAATGCGTGCCCTTTGTTAATTTAATTTCTTCGAGCACGCGGTCTAAAGGCCAGCTTTCTTTGTAGCAACGGCGCGAACATAATGCATCAAACACATCTGCCAGAGCCACAACTCTGCCTTCAATAGGAATATCTTCACCTTTTAATGCGCGAGGATATCCACTGCCATCCCATTTTTCGTGGTGGGTGTAGGCAATGAGTGCTCCTTTTTGCAAAAAGGGCGATTCGCCATTGTTAAGCATTTCGTAGCCGGAAATCGTGTGCCGTTTCATGATTTCCCATTCATCGGCATTGAGTTTTCCCGGCTTTTTGAGCACGGCATCGGGTGTAGAAATTTTACCCACATCATGCAACATAGAAGCCAAACTCATCACTTCGCAATCATATTCATTGTAACCAAGAGCTTTGTAAAGTAACACGCTATAACGGCTCATGCGTTCAATGTGCCCGCCCGTATCTGTGTCGTGATATTCAGAGGCTTTTACAAACTTCTTAACGGTTTCAATGCGTGACTGACGTAAGGCAAGTTGCATTCTCATGTTCCTCATAACAACACCAAATTGACTACCCAAAGCTCTTAAATATGGCTCTATCACGCTTGGAAAAGGAACCACAGTTCCGTTTTCATTTCTATTTATCAATTGCAAAACACCCAACACTTGTCCTTTAGAATCCATCATGGGAATGGCAAGCATCGACTGACTGCGGTAGTTCATGAGGGTGTCAAAAGAAGGATTATAAGTAAAAGGAGACCCTGCTGGCAAATGATAAACATCGGGAATATTCACCACGCGCCGGCACAATGCTGTGTATCCTGCCATGGTCGACATATTTATAGGTAACACAAAACTTTTGAATCCAGTTTGAACATTTCTTTGCTCAAACACAATATTGCGGCTCTTTATAAAGCGCAGACTTCCACCTTCTGCTTCATAAATACTGCATCCTTCACACTGCCCCATGGTGATGGCTGCACCTGCAATGTGCTCAAGGAGTTGTTCATAGTCGTCAAGTTCTGACATGGCCAAACCAGACGACACAAGTAAATTAAGGTAATCAACCTTAACTTCTCCTACACCATCAAGCGTTTGATTCAATATTTCAAGTTCCAATGCCGAAGGCATTGCCACCAGCGTCGACGATGAAGATGTTTTTTTTCGTGGACTCATGAAACCCTCCGTTCACAACCCAAATTCGGAAAACAGAGGGTTTAGCTTAAGGGCGAATTTTGCTATGTGGGCTTGGAGTCTTGTCACTGGGCAAAAAGGCGCTTATGAGTAATTTTTATCTCTACGTCATATCAGTCGAGGACATGCCCCATGATAGAGCGCTATTCTAGACCCGAAATGAGAGACATCTGGACCGACGCAGCCAAATACCAATCTTGGGCACAGGTGGAACGTGCTCACCTTTCTACATTGGTAGAGCGGCGCCAAGCTCCACCTGCTGTGCTCACTGCATTCGACGCTGCCTGCAAAGAAAAAAATGAAGCTGATTTTTTAGCTCGCGAGCAAGAAACTGGCCATGATGTCATAGCATTTATTGCGGAATTAGCGTCTGCCATGGGCGACCACGGGCGGCACCTCCACCGCGGACTCACGAGCAGCGATGTGCTCGACTCTTCGCTGTCACTGCGCATCAAGCGTTCACTCAACGTCCTCATTGAAAGCCTCGCGGAAGTCCGTGAGGCTTTTGTATTTCAGGCCTTTGCACACGCACAAACTCTCTGTATTGGCCGCACACATGGTATTCATGCAGAGCCCCTTTCTTTCGGGCAAGTATTATCGTCGCATTTTGCTGAGTTTCAACGTGCACATTTCGGTCTTATAGAAGCGCAAAAAATTATTTCCACCGGAAAACTCTCTGGCGCAGTAGGGCATTATTCGCAGCTGAGTCCCGATTTCGAAAACAGCGTTTTAAAACAACTCGATTTAAATCCCGAAGAAGTGGCGACTCAAGTGCTTCCGCGCGATCGCATTTTAAAAGTAGCCCAAGCTGTTGAAGCTGTTGCAAATGCGACAGATCGATTTGCCGTAAACTTACGCCATTGGGCGCGCACAGAACTAGGAGAAGTTTTAGAACCTTTTTCAAGTAAACAAAAGGGCAGTTCTGCAATGCCCCACAAAAAAAATCCAATTTTAGCAGAAAATTTATCTGGCCTTGCGCGCACGGTTCGCGGTTATTCTTCAATGCTAACTCAAAATGTAGCGCTTTGGCATGAACGCGATATTTCGCACAGCAGTGTTGAACGTGTTGCGTTGCCAGACCTCTTTGTCACAACACATTTTATGACAGATCGTTTGGCGAGTCTTGTTTTAAACATGCAAATTAGGCCAGATGTGATGCGTGCCAATTTAAATCGCACGGGCGGGCTCTGGTGCAGCCAGACAGTGCTCACGCATTTGGTTGAAGCAGGAATGAACCGCACAGAAGCCTACGAACTCGTGCAAAAAATAGCATTGCCCATTGGCTCAAAATCGGCACTGGGACAAGTGACTGAAGATGAATTCTGCAAGGCGTTGACTCAAGAAAAAAGCGTTACTCAACTCGTTGGCTCCGACACTCTGCGTAATTTATTTCGCCCCGAGCGTTTTTTAGCTAGCGTTCCTGTGGTATTTAAACGCGTGTTTGGCATCGCCCCAGAAGACTTTGAACGACGTAAAAACGAATCAGTGGTTTCCCGCACTCCATCTCTACAATGCATTTATAAGGTAGATGTTGAACTCTTGCCCGATGTTTTAGACACGGAAGCAAAAGCCATTGAAAACGACATGCGCCACAACAATATTCCACTTTTAAATTTGCGTCAGTCGCGCAGCTTTATTGCCCGGTTCGAAAATCGCATGGCGCAAAACGATCTGTACAAATACGCTGCAGACACTCTGCAAAACGCGGTCATTGAAAATGTGAGAGTAGAGGTAGTGCAATGAAAAAAGTAATTGTTCCCGTATTTCCGGGCACCAATTGCGAACTCGAAACTGCCACTTGGTTTGCCGACAACCTAGAAGTAGAAACACTATTTTTGAATTCATTTTTTCACAACACTTCAAGCCTCGATGCCGATTCTATTGCTGCAGTTTTAGTACCTGGTGGATTTAGTTTCGGCGATTATTTGCGAGCAGGAGCCCTTGCCGCTCGCAGTTTCCAGATGAAACTCATCAAACAATGGGCGCAAGCCGGAGTTCCGGTTATGGGAATTTGCAATGGATTTCAAATTCTTTGCGAAGCAGGTTTGTTACCGGGCGTTTTAGTTCGCAACACATCGAGGCATCATCATCATTTTACGGTGCAATTAAAACTAGAACAATCAGCAGTTGACAATAAATCAGGAACTCAAATTCCTTGGTTACCGCCTCATAATCTCATGCCAGAAGCACTACAAGCTCAAACATTAAACCTCCCCATGTCGTGTGGAATGGGATGTTACGTTCCACCGCCAAATCAATTGGGAAAAGTGCGAGTGGCCATGCGTTACGTTAATAATGAAAATGGAAGCACAGAATCTATCGCAGGAATTTGCAGTGAAATGGGCAATGTTTTTGGAATGATGCCACATCCTGAACGCGCCAGCGATCCCATTTTAGGCAGCACTCAAGGCCTTCTGTTTCTTTGGGGATTGGCGGTGAGTCAAAAATTAAAAGTGGTCAAAGATTCTTATTTGGAGTCTTTTATCAACCAAAATTCCAATCAATTCAATCAAGCGAGGCATTAAATTTTATGTTTGATGTGAATTCCCTCAGCTCAGAATTAAAAACAGAAGCAGCATCTTTTGGATTGAAAGGCGAAGAATTCAATAAATTCTGCATCGCCATTAACCGCATTCCTTCACGAGAAGAAATTGCCGTTGCAGGTGCGCTGTGGAGTGAACATTGCTCTTACAAATCGTCGCGAGTGCACTTGAAACGATTTCACACCCATGAAAATTGGGTGTGGCAAGGTCCTGGTGAAAATGCCGGAGTTGTTGGTATAACCGAAGACTACGGCATTGCATTTAAAATGGAAAGCCACAATCACCCCAGCTACATTGAGCCTTATCAGGGTGCTGCGACGGGCGTGGGTGGAATTTTACGCGACGTATTTTGCATGGGCGCGCGCCCCATTGCCAACATCAACTGTCTTCGTTATGGCGAAGGTGAGTGGAACGCGCATTTGTTGCGGCACACCGTGCGTGGTATTGCCGATTACGGAAATGCTGTTGGCGTGCCCACAATCACGGGCGACACGAGCTTTCATTATTCGTACAGCAAAAACATTTTAATCAATGCATTTACAGCTGGTCTCATACACAAAAATGGCATTTACAGAGGAGTGCTTACAGACTCTGTAAAAAGCGCTCAACAAATTCAGACAAAACCCGCCATCGTATTAAATCAAGAATTAACCAGCGCACTCAATGCGGTGCTGTTTCCAGAAGAACAAAATGTTCTCATTTATTTTGGCTCTGCCACAGGGCGCGACGGCGTGCACGGCGCTACCATGAGCAGTTCTGAATTTGCAACTGAAGGCGCAGCGCTCAAACCCACAGTGCAAGTGGGCGACCCTTTTGCCGAAAAAGTGTTGTTAGAAGCCACTTTAGCGCTCATTAAATCGGGCCTCACTTTAGGCTTGCAAGACATGGGCGCCGCTGGCCTCACTTCGAGCAGTGTCGAAATGGCCGGCCGTTCTGGATGTGGCGTCGCAATTAATTTATCGCTTGTGCCTCAGCGCGCCGCTAATATGCAGGCATTTGAAATTTTATTGTCTGAATCGCAAGAACGCATGCTAGCCGCATGTAAACCCAAAGACGTACCTGCAGTGCTCACTTTATTGCGTGCCTTCGATATACCCTGCGCCATTATCGGCCGCGTAAATGACACGGGTGCTTTTCACTGCGTCTTCGACAATCGGATAGTTACAGACATTCCCGTTGACACTCTCATTGAAGACACTCCTCGTTACGAATGGCCACTGCAAAGCCGCGAAGAGTATTTAAACAATCATAAAACGATTCAAAATAAGTCGCATTGTGAAGAAAATACCTCGCTCAAAAACTTATCTCAATCCAAACTCAGTATCAATTTAGCGCTGCACCGCCCTGATGCACATGCTGCGATTTTAAAAAATGATTCAATGCGCTCGTGGCTCAAAATTCATTCAAATATTGCAGTAGAGCTTCTTTCACACGTTAATTTTGCTTCGCGCAAGCCACTGTTCGACCACTATTGTTCTACGGTACAAGGTCAAACTGTGGCTGGTTGCGGTGCACTTCAGCAAGCTTCGGCTGGTGTGGTGCGATTGCCCCGTGAAGCACAATCGTCAAAATTCGGAAAATTAGGCATAGCAATTGCTGCAGGATGTGAAGAACGCTGGGTTGAATTGGATCCCCTGCTTGGTTCCATTTTGTCGGCACTTAAAATTGCCCGAAAAATTGTGGCTGTGGGAGGTGTTCCTTTAGCCATGACCGACTGTCTTAATTACGGAAGCCCGTCGCAAGCTCCCGTGATGCGGCAGTTTTCAGACACCGTAGACGGCCTCAATAAAGTGGCAAAAGAGCTTCAAATTCCAGTGGTGAGTGGCAATGTGAGCCTCAATAATCAAACAGAAGGCTCACCTATTCCGCCTACCCCAATGCTTGGCATGGTTGGTAAAGTAACAGATGTGAGTGCAGTGCCCCTCAGTGCAATGACCGATTCAAAATGGCAAAATCAATCTCATTTACCTTTGGTACAAATTAAAAGTAAATCGGGATTATCGAGTTACCTTATTTCACAAGTGGCATGGTTATTAGGGGCGGAAAACTGCAGCCCCGTTCCAGAAAGCGATTTAACTGCAGAAAAAAAACTTTGGGAAACAATTTCAAAAGTTTTGAATGAATTTAAATCTGACCTCTGCGTGCCTGTGGGACACGGTGGTTTATTCATGACTTCAGTTAAATTGGCCTTGGAATCTAACGCAACTCTCAATTTTTCTGAAGAATTTTTAAATTTATCGGTTACTGATGCTTTTGCCGAAGGGCACAGTGGATTTCTGCTCTCACTCAAAAACAAATCAGAGATTGAAAAACTCAGTGCACTTTTAAAATCTGAAAACATGGAAATGTCAGTCCTAGGAACTTTGGAAAAAGAAGACACTTTAAATTCAAAATCCGCCAATCAAATATTCCCGTGGACTGCAGCGAAAAAAGCATATTCAAAATCGTTCAAAGACTTTTTTAACGAGTCAGAGAAATAGGAAAAAAATATGTGCGGAATTTTTGGTATAACAAACGCAAAAGACTCTTCACGCCTGACTTATTTGGGGCTTTTTGCATTGCAACACCGCGGCCAAGAGAGTGCCGGAATTTGCACTTTAGAACAAACCGATGGGCAGATGTTACCTTACCGCGGCGAAGGTTTGGTGTCCGATGTTTTTAGCGAAGAAACCCTTGAGCGACTTCACGGCGAAACGGCCATTGGCCATGTGCGTTATTCAACTGCGGGTGGCCTGAGCCAAGCAAATATTCAACCACTTATGGCTCGTGTCGGAGGCAAGCCTGTTTCGTTGGTGCACAACGGAAACATTGTGAATGCCGACATTTTACGCGAACAATTAGAATCGGAAGGTGCAATTTTACAAGGCACTGCAGACACTGAAATAGTCTTGCATTTAATGGCGCGCAGTTCCGAAAAAAACCTAAGTGACAAACTCGTTTCTGCCTTTAACAAACTCACAGGGGCATTTAGTTTACTTATACTGACCCCCACTCACCTTTACGCCGTGGTCGACGCTTGCGGGTACCGTCCTATTGTTTTGGGGCAACTTCCCGAAGGCGAAAACGGCATGCCTGCATGGGTGTTATCGAGCGAAACATGTGCCCTAGACCTTGTTGGCGCGCAATTTGTACGCGACATAATCCCAGGAGAACTTCTCACAATAGAATTGAGCACGGGGCAACTTTCGAGCCGTTACCTTACGCTGCGCTCTGAGCAAAGCCAAAATTTAACTCAAGCACGATGCTCTTTCGAACACATTTATTTTGCGCGCCCCGATAGTTTTTTATGGGGAGCTACAGCCCTTGAAATGCGCCACGAATTAGGCCGTCAATTGGCACTAGAATCTCCTGCAGAAGCAGATTTAGTAATAGCAGTTCCCGACAGTGGTGTTCCGTTAGCAATGGGATATGCCGAAGCCAGTGGCATTCCTTTTAAAATGGGCCTCATTCGCAACCATTATGTAGGACGCACTTTTATTGAACCTACCCAAAATGTGCGCAATTTTAGAGTGCGGTTAAAATTAAATCCGGTGCGCGAATTGGTTAAAAACAAGCGGGTTATTGTGGTGGACGATAGCATTGTTCGTGGAACAACCTCGCGTAAAATCATTGAATTACTGCGCGATGCGGGCGCAAAAGAAGTGCACATGCGCATTGGCTCACCACCCGTAAAACACCCTTGCTTTTACGGCATCGACACTCCAAAAAGACGCGATTTATTAGCCACTAGACTCACTGATTTCAAAGAAATGGCTGCCTATTTAAAGGCTGACTCATTGGCATTCTTGAACACAAATACTATGCTACAAGTGTTCAAAAAAATGGTTCCCGAGCAAACGCAAAAAAATGCCACCGATGCCAATGGTGGGTGGTGCATTTCGTGTTTTTCAGGAAAATACCAAGACGCACTTGCACAAAAAATGGAGGACTAACCCTTGGAAACAAACACTCCTCAGGTTGGCATTATTATGGGAAGCCAGTCGGACTACGAAACTCTAAAATGTGCCGAAGATATTTTAATCGAATTTAACATTCCTTACGAAATCGCGGTCATTAGCGCACACCGCACTCCCGAATTGATGTTTGAGTATGCGCGCTCTGCAAAGGCCAAAGGCTTAAAAATCGTAATAGCGGGCGCAGGCGGTGCGGCACATTTGCCTGGAATGGTTGCTGCACTTACGGAACTCCCAGTGTTGGCGGTTCCAGTGCAATCAAAAGCCCTCAATGGCCTCGATAGCTTGCTTTCCATAGTGCAAATGCCAGCAGGAATTCCCACTGCGACATTTGCAATTGGTTCCGCCGGTGCAACAAACGCCGCACTTTTTGCCATACAAATTCTTGCAATAAACAATAGTTTTTTAGCTACAGCTATAAATACATTTAGAGTTAAAAATTCCGAAAAGGCTTTGGCCGGAAACTCAATTGTTCAACAACGTGTTACTTTACGCGAGCATTCCACATGAAAACAATTGGAATTTTAGGTGCTGGCCAACTGGGCTGCATGCTCGCCGAAAGCCTATTTAAGTGGGGAGCAACGGTAGAATTTTTCGACCCCGATGCCAATGCCCCTGGTAAAAACAGAAGTCCATTTTTTACCAACTCAGCATGGAACGACGAGCAAAAACTCACAGATTTTTTTAGCTCTTGCGACGTTGTCACGTACGAATTTGAAAATGTTTCGGTTGAATTGTTAGAATCTGTTTCGGCAAAAACAGGAGTGCCCTTGTGGCCCGGCGCTCAACTTTTAGCCACAACTCAAAACAGAATCGAAGAAAAGCTTTTTTTTCAAAAAAATAATTTGCCCCATGCAGGCTTTGATATCATTGATTCCAGAGAAAAACTTGAATCTCAATTCAACCCCCTGTTGAACTCACGACTCAGCCAACTATTGCCGCGCATTTTAAAAACCGCCCGAGGCGGATACGACGGTAAAGGCCAATGGATGCTCCGCAACCAAACCGATTTGCAATTGTGCTTACAAAATCTCAATCAATCTCAACAAAATTTTCCGTTGTGTGTCCTAGAACAAATGGTGCCACTGTGGCGCGAAGCCAGTTGTATTGTGGCACGAAACGATCAGGGGCAATGCGAAACATTCCCCATTTTTGAAAATATTCACGAGCATCACATATTGGCGGCCACTCTATGCCCTGCCCGCATTCCAACTGAAACTCAAAGATTAATGCAAGACATAGCAACCCGGTGTGCCTCTCAATTAAATGTGATTGGTTTGCTCACCGTTGAATTCTTTTTGAGCGAGTCTCCCGCTCCAAATTCTGTTGCAGTTCAAAGTAATAATTTATTTTTATACATCAACGAATTGGCTCCCAGAGCGCACAATTCTGGGCATATTACCCGTACAAGCTGCAATGGCAGTCAATTCGATGCCCAGGCACGCATATTGCTCAATTTGCCCCTATTCAAACCTAAAATTGTAAATAGTAAAATTCACGCCATGGGCAATTTAATGGGCGATTTGTGGCCCACCGAAAATGGGCAGCTGCATTTCGAAAATATGAGTCAATTTGAAAATTTGAATGAAGTCATTTTTTATGGCAAAACCAGCACTCGTGCAGGTCGCAAAATGGGACATTTCAATTTGCAAGCAGACTCCCACGAACAAGCATTGGCTCAAATTAAGACATTCAAACAATGTTTGACTGGCTTATAATTACCACAAAATAAAGGCGCCTCAAACCCATGAAACAATCACAACTCATTGCAAAATTCCTTTATCCTCAGCCAAAATACACTTTACAAGACTTAGAATCAAAATTCCCCAAACGCTCGTTGCCCGAAGGTGCCGTGGTCACCCGATTTGCCCCTAGCCCCACGGGGTTTGTGCACATTGGAAGCGTCTATGCCTCCTTAGTATCAGAACGCTTGGCGCACCAAAGCCAAGGTGTGTTTTTTTTACGAATCGAAGACACCGATAAAAAACGCGAAATCGACGACGGTGTATCGGAAATTGTAAATAGCCTTGCTCAAATGAATATTTGTTTCGACGAAGGTTCTACTTCAGAAACTTCTGAAAAAGGCAGCTACGGCCCTTACAAACAAAGTCAAAGAGCAGACATATATCAAGCAGCGGCAGCGCATCTTGTTGCAAATGGCCTAGCGTACCCTTGTTTTTGCACCGAAGAAGAGCTTTCAAAAATTCGTGAAAGCCAAGAAAAAGACAAGCTCACTCCCGGTTATTATGGCCAATGGGCAGCACACCGCAATTTAAGCTTAGAGCAAATCGAAAGTTTTATTAAAAGCGGTAAAGCTTATGTTATCAGACTCAAAGCACCAGAAAACACTGGAGTTAAAGTTGCTTTAAACGACCTTATTAAGGGTCACATCGAAATGCCTGAAAACGACCACGACATTGTCTTGTTAAAATCGGATGGAATTCCCACATATCACTTCGCACACGTCGTCGACGATCATTTCATGCGCACCACTCACGTTATTAGGGGCGACGAATGGCTCTCATCGGCCCCCCTCCACTTACAACTGTTTTCCTATTTTAATTGGCCGTTACCTTATATTGCACATATTTCGCCCATTTTAAAAATGGATGGCACATCAAAACGCAAATTGAGCAAACGCAAAGACCCCGAAGCAGCCGTTTCTTTTTACCACGAACAAGGATACCCCGACCAAGCTGTCATTGAGTATCTTATCAATTTAATCAATTCTGGGTTTGAAGATTGGCGCAAGGCGAATCCGTCGGCATTGAATTCTGAGTTTCACATCGATTTGCAAAAAATGAATGGCAGTGGCGCTTTGTTTGATATTGTTAAACTAGACGATATTAGCAAAGAAATCATTTCAAAATATACACGTTCGGAAGCCACTGAAAACAGTTTAAATTGGGCACAAAAATACAATCCAGAATTTTACAGAATTTTAAATTCAGATCAAAGTGGATCTCCCAGCGACCCCAAAGAATATTTAACTCAAATTTTATCTATTGAACGTGGCAACGAAAAACCTCGTAAAGACATCGAAAAATGGCGCGATTTGCCGGCCTACCTCGGCTTTTTTTATGACAGTCTTTTCGATAAAAACGTAAACGAAATTTGCGAAATTTTGTGCCCGTCTCAAACGAGCGAAAATTCAAAATCAATCTTTAGCAAACCCATCGATAAATCAATTATTGTGCGTTGCCTCAAAGAATACTCCGAAATTTTTGATGCCTCCGATTCCAACGAACAATGGTTCGATAAAATCAAAGCTATGGCTGTTACTTTGGGATTTGCCGCCGATGCCAAAGCATTTAAAGCGCAAAAAGATTCCTTTGCCGGACACTCGGGCGATGTGTGTATGATTATTAGAGTTGCAGTGTCTGGAAAACCTAAAACACCTGATTTATTGCAATGCCTTCAAGTGTTAGGCAAACAAAAAATAAAAAACCGATTGCTAAAAATTATAAATACAATGGTGTAAAAAATGCCTTCATGGCAGAGTCTATTAAATTACAAGAATTTTGGTTACCAGGAAGCCAGACTTTTACTGATGATAATAAAGGTGGAACACTTTTTATTCGAGATAGAGATGGAGCAGAAGTCAAATTCTCTTTCATTTTTGATGAATCAGTCACGGGTTTTAAATTTAGATCCATGCAAGTCTGTCTCTCGCGAGGAATTACCATTGCAGATGTGAAAAATGATTCCTGGGAAATTCAATCTGAAGATGGTCTTTTAAAATTGACATTGCTTTCTCAGTAAGCGCATTGGTAGTTGCGACACATCATAAATTTTTCTCATTTTATTCCGATCATTTTATAATCTTTACAGATTAAATTCATATCAATTCAACCAATCAAGTCAGAATCATAAAGATTGGTGAATTAAAAATTTTTGTCCCTTTGAACCCTTTTTACTTTGAAATATAGAAATGGCTCACCTCATAACGATTCCAACCCAAAGTTCAAGTTTGCTTGCGACTTCGAGGCCGATGGATTGAAGCAAATTCAGGAGGTCACGCTGAAGAATCTCCAACGCGCAGTGTGAGTGGCGGAACCACATGGATAGACCAAGAGACAAAAATTGAATATGTGAGCGTAATTGGCTATGAATTTGATTCCGATTTTACTTTGTCGCACCTCACACTTGGGTAAATAAAAACATGCTTATGAGACTCATTAATCCCCAAAAAAATGGAAGTTTCTCCTTATTTGGTGCTCTGGCGGTAGGGAAAAAAAATTATTTATTTGAATATTTTAAGGACAAACACACCATGCGGTGGGACCTTTTAGACCCTGAAACCAAGGACAGTTTTTAATAGCCAATGGCAAATTGAATTCAAGAAATAATCTCTTTAAAAATTAACACTCCATAAAAAGGTCACACAATGTCTATAGTCAACGGCCTCGCTTTAGATCACTTTTATTTCGGGCTCACCGAAAAACAATTTCAGGACCTCAAAACTATTTTTACCCCGCTCAACGGAATTGATCATTCCGTTAAAAAATCGGGAGATGACACATGGGAAGGCTTGTATTTTAGGACCCGAATTGGCTCGTACATCGAATTTCTGCGCGACAGTCGTATTGATTCTTTTGGGCTCGCAATTTCAGGATTTAAATCGCAATATATAAATCCCATGTTAATTCGCGAAGAATTTCCTACATATCCTTGGCAAACTGGCGAACGATTTTGGGAAAACGGCACTCCGTGGTTTGATTGGCTTTCGCAAGTAGATACCTCTGCAGAAACAATTCACTATTTTTATACTTGGATAATGAAATATCACAGTAGTCATATTATAAGCGATAAACCTCCTGCAAGACGCCTCATTGATTCTACATGCCGTGTCGAAATCGCTTCCCATCCCTCCATGATTGAACTCATTCAAGCCCAAGAATTTTGGCTGCCTGGAAGGTTTTCATTGAACAATGACAGCAAAGGCGGCCTACTATTAATTCGCGACAAAGACGCCACAGAAATTGAATTTTCAATTCTTTTTGATGAATCCGTAACCGGATTTAAATTCCAAAATATGCAACTCCGGCTTGCAAGGGGGCAAACTATAAAAAATACCAAAAATGACACTTGGGAGGTGATAAGTGAAAATCAAATATTGAAACTCATTTTAAATTCCCACTTATGATATTAATTTTCCGTCCGATTTTGCTCAGCGCTATAATGCCAGCTTGATCAAAATTTTCGGACCATAAAAACCGCAAAACGAAACTTAGTACAAGGCAACACAATGTCTATAGTCAATGGATTAGTCCTAGATCATTTTTATTTTGGCTTGAAAGAAAAAGAATTTCAGGATCTAAAAATTATTTTTGCCTCGCTCAATGGAGTTGAGCATTCAGTTGTGAAATCGGGCGAAGACAGCTGGGAAGGCATTTATGTGTACACTCGCATAGGCTCGTACATCGAATTTTCGCGCGAAAGAAACCTCGAAAATTTTTCACTGGCTGTATCTGCTACTCAAGCGCATTTATTTAATCCAACGTCAATTCGTGATGAATATCCTCATCTACCCTGGAAATTGCTTCATAGAATTTCAGAAAAAGAAGCACCTTGGTTTGATGCACTTTGGTTACCTTATGAAAAAAATGAAAAGGAAAAAAGATTTTATCCTTGGCTCATGCACTATTATCCCAGGCATTTTATTTTTGAAAATAAGGCGAGACCGCGTTTGATTGATTCTACATGCCGTGTCGAAATAGCATGCCACCCCTCCATGATTGAACTCATTCAAGCCCAAGAATTTTGGTTGCCTGGAAGGTTTTCATTGAACCATGACAACAAAACTGGAACACTTTTTATCCGCGATCGAGATGCAACAGAGCTAGAATTTTCGCTCATATTTGATGAATCAGTCCCAGGGTTCCAATTGAGAAACATGCAACTCTGGCTTGCAAGGGAACAAACCATGAAAAATGTCAAAAACGACTCTTGGGAAGTGACAATTCTCAATGGAATTTTAAAATTAACTCTCAATTCTAATTAAGAATTGAGCACCAAAAGTACACGTTAGCGTATGCTTTATTAAAGTCTTTTCATACGCCATTGGAATTAGAATTCCATATTTTCGGCAGAGTCCTAAAACTGAGGGTCCCTTATCCGGAATTTTTCTCATGATTCAACAGACTTTCTTTCGCTCCTAAGCCACCGGCATAACCAGTGAGTTGTGCCGCCGCACCAATCACGCGGTGACAAGGAATGATTAAAGAAATAGGATTCCTTCTGCATGCGTTTCCAACGGCCCTGGCACCGGATGGGGAGCCTATTTTAGAGGCCAAAGATTTATAAGATTGAGTCACTCCTAACGGAATTTCTAAAAGTGAAGTCCACACTAAGATTTCAAACGCAGAACCTCGCATATCTAATTTAACAGTTGGCATCATTTGCCATTTTTTATCAAAAAATGCCCCAATCCATTGTTCAGTGTCATCGATATATCGGTTTGAAGAATTCAAATCTTTGCAATTCGGAAAATAAGTTTTTCGCCTTTTTTTCCATAAATCCTGCCTTATCTCTTGGCAATGCTCCAATGCGCAGAGTCCGTTTTCGGTGGCCATTGCAATCATTTCGCCTATGGGCGTAGTCAAAATTTTTGTAAAAATCATATTCATGTTATTTCTCTATTTATTTACTTATTTTCTTTTTTCAAGCTTTTTTGGTTGAGAAATCCTGTGCCACAAATGCATTACAGCATATGATCTCCATGGTTTCCAAGCTTCAGAAATAATTTCTGCTTCTTTTGCGTTCCGCGTTTGAAGCGATTTTAAAACACCCAAATCTGTGGGCAAAAAGGCGTCAGGCCACGCCAATGCGCGCATGGCAATGTATTGCGCTGTCCAAAGCCCAATTCCTGGTAATGAATTCAATCGCCTCATTTGCTCCTCTACATTTTCACCGGGTTCGAGTCTCAATTCACCACTGGCCACAGCTAGAGCTAAGGCCACAATAGCCTTTGCTCGGGGCAATGGAATTCCAATTTGTCTGATTGATTCCGCAGGCACAGCAGCAATCATTTGAGCTTGAGGAAAAATATGTGTGACCCCTTTAAAGGGCGAATCAAATTCAGTTCCAAATTTTGCAACAAGCCGACTTGTTAGAGTTGAAGCATCTTTAACTGTCACTTGTTGACCCATAATTGCTCGAATTGCCATTTCAAATCCGTCGAAAGACCCTGGCAAACGAAGTCCTTTTTGCTGAACAAGATTTTCGCCAAGGACTGCTTCAATTAAATCAGGTCGACAATTCACATCAAAAAGATGCTTGACTCGCACCAGTATTGCAGGAAAATATTGTGTCAATATAGGGTCAACGCGAAGCTTCAGTGCATTCCGTTTTTGGTCGCAGGTCACGGCAATCCATCCACAGACTACCTTTTTTCCATGATTTATTTTCACACTGCGGAAATAGGAATCATCGTAAATAGATTCGACACCGCCCACGGCACGCATTTTTAAAAACTCAAGGTGTGTCGTCCATGAAAATGGTGGTCGGTATGGAATTAAAATGTCGAGATGCTTGGCTTGGTTCTCGCGAGTTTTGCTTTTTTGCAACGTCGAGGGTGCCATGCGATAGTTTTCTTTAAAAAGAGCATTAAATCTTCGAAGACTCGAAAAACCACTTGCAAATGCAATTTCCGTAATTGGCAAATGAGTTTCAGTGAGCAGTTGCTTTGCTATCAGGAGTCTTTTGGTCTGAAGGTACGAAACCAGCGATATTCCAAATTCATCTTTAAAGACACGACGCACATGTCGCGCAGAAACATTCAGATGCATGGCAAGTTCAACTTCATCGCTGTCACTTAAAAAACCGTCGTCTAGCAATTGTTTCACATGCCGAGCCAGGCGGTATGTTGCTTCAATGCTCGACATTCCGGGTGCAAGTTCTGGCCTGCAGCGCAAACAAGGTCGAAATCCTTTGGCCTCAGCCTCTGCAGCTAAAGTAACAAAAAAACAATTTTCCGCTTGAGGAGTTTTAGCCGTGCAAAGGGGACGGCAGTAAATTTTGGTCGTGGTTACGCAAGTAAAAAAACATCCATCAAAGCGAACATCGCGCGCAAGCAATGCTTGATAGCAGTCGTTCTTATTTAGCACCGACATTAAATTGCCCTCCTGAATTAACACCCCACTCACCATAGGGTCATTTTCAATTTGGTGCTCGCCGTTTTCGAACCTGTAAGTTTTTTATTTCCTTTCCTGTAGTCAATCTCAATTAACAATCCCAGCCGCCCGCAATGGACGTTTAGATTGTCAATTTTTAAGACACTTGCAATCTTTTTAGACACGCCAGCAAATCACAACTACTCTATTACATTACATAAATTCTTGGCAAGCTTTTTGCGGTACTCGGTTCAAGCGGTGCACGATGCATCCTTGAACTTCGATTTTATTTGCAAAGGAAGCTCCTATGAAAATCATCGCAAAAAGCTGTTTTTTCACATCTGTTCTTTTGAGCTTAAGCTTTACCGCATGCACACAAAAATCTGCACAATCACATGCTAAGCAATCTACTAACACCGCTCAAACCGTATCTTCCAGTGATGCCTTTAGCAGCGAAGAACCCTTGGCATTCACTCTTGAAGCAGACTTCGAAACCCCATTTCGCGCTGCTAGCGCCGGAAACCCCGACGGCATTTTTCCGCCATCTCGTGTAAAAGATCCAATTTCTGGTCTTTTAAATGGCACACAAGTATAAATGAAACTCCGAGGCTACAGCAGCTTGCAAGAGTGTTCTTTTCCTAAGTTAACAATTAAATCAAAAATTCCGATGCTTGCACAAGAAACACAATTACCTAAAAAATTCAAACTAGGCACACACTGCGGTGAACACGATGCAAATCAACGAGGCACAATTGGCCGTCTTCGTAACGAAACTGCAGCTTGGCGCGAAGCCTTAGCCTACGATTTAGCGCGAAGCTGTGGTATTGAAACACTGCGCGCCCGCAAAGTAAATGTGACATATAAAATATTAGGCACAGAGCCCCAAACAATTACGCGCCAAGGTTTTATTTTGGAACACATGGACGAATTCAGCAAACGCAAGGCAGGCACAAGTGTTGATGCCGAAACAACCACACAATTTGAAGTTGGGAAATTCGACTTCGTCGCTGCGCAACGCATTAAATATTTCCATGCACTTTTAGGCAACTGGGACTGGGCCATTGAAACTAAAAGTGAGAAAAAATCGAGCACCATTCGCCTTTGGAACACAGAAGTTTATGCTCGAGCGAGCGGCGAGTTGGTACCTGTGCCCGCAGACTTCGATTTGTCTTCATTCGTCACAGGTAACTTAGCACGCTCCGAAAAAATAGATCTTCAAGTAACAGCAGAAGATAAAGCACTTGTTGAAGATTTATTAACCCGCAAAGATGCGCTACTCAAGCTCATTGAAACTGCCCATATCGACGAAAAAGGTCGTACCAATGCAACCGCACATGTAGAAGCATTCTATGCGAAACTAAAGAAATAAGAATCTGAATATTTTCAGGTTTCGATACAAATCTATAAAGATTTTAAAAAACGCAGGCCCTTAAATAGGTCTGCGTTTTCTTGTTTTGCGATCATTCTTGTCTAACTAAATTATTTCATAAAATGTTTATTTATAAATGCGGCATGTAAAATAGTTTCATTTAAGGTGCGAGTGGCGATAAAAGGAGACATTTCCATATATCCAAAATTCCTCAAACTCCATGATGTTGAAAATTGGAAATTAACGTCAATATTCGCATTTCCAAATTCTTTTGCAATTGAATTATTCAAAAACGAAGAAGCAGATTGCAAAGGACTCAGCTTAACCGGGTTAGATTTCTCCCAATTAATTCGTGAAGTTGTTGATGTATGACAACTAGAACAATCGGTAGACCCTTGACTATTGATAAGGGGATTGTCGATGCGAGAAGTCACTTCAATATCCAAATCTGATAGGGGTCCAGCTTCAGAATCCATTACTTTTAATGCATTATCTTTTGCTTTGGGGGCTGGTTGAATGGTAAAGCGATTCGACCTGGGTGCTTTTGCATCTGGACTTTTATTTGATGAAAAATTTCCCATACTGCTCATATCTTTGGGAGCAGAAATTGAATTTCCATTCACTGTTACAAAAAAGAAGACCCAAGGTTCAATTCCATTTTTCGTGCCCATAAATGCAACTTGTTTTAAATTTGCAGAGGTTAAGTTCTGAGTTAAAAAACTCAAAAATTCGTTGTAATAATTTCCGCCAACTCCACTTTTTGCAAGTCCAGGATGCACTCCTAAAGGTTTTCCTGCTGTAGAAACCGGTGAATGTGCGGCCAATACACTCAATTCTCTTGCAATTTTCTGCCGATTTTCCATTGAAACTTTGAAAATTAAATGCATGCTATTGTCTTCTGTCAACGTCAAAGTTTCTAATTTGACGTTTTTATCCTGCGGCAAATCTTCAACAGGAGCCTCAGTTTGTTTTTTTTCACCGGGAGGCGGACTCGGTTTTTTAATACCAAGAGATTCTTGATCCACAGCCACTTGTACTATTTTTATGGGTTGGGCAACGAGTCGCAATTCAGCCGAATCACAGTCTTGAGGTGATTCCAATCTGGCAACCGGAAAACAGGGATCGAACCGAAAGCCAACTATTTTCCATGCATTGTAACTAAGCGCTTCTCTGCCATTAAAAGATATTTCTTGACTTAATGCAGCTTTTTGAATTTTCGAAAACAGATCATTGCTTAAAAATGTATATGATTTCTGTGCCGAATCTTTGCCAGAAAGTGAAATCATTTTACCAATTTCGTCTCCCTTTCCTAAAGGTAACAGAACAGTAACATCGTTGAGATCTAACTTTTGAACCGTGGGTTGGGTATTTGCAGTCTTACTTAAAATTTCGCTACTTTGCTCTTTTTGGCACGATGCAAACACAAAAAAACAAACAAATCCTAATTTTTTATTTAATCGAGTCATATGCGCTCCCTGAATTAACTCATGCGCATTAATTTATCAAATCTTTCAACTTCAAGATTAATAAGTCAGGTTTTTTTGGCACCACTGGGCAATTAGGAGTTCAAAATTCCACCTTCACAGCAACCCCCATTCCATGCACCAAATCCCCATTGCTATGCACCGCAGCCTTTCTTCACGTCCCCCTTGCCTCAAGCACAGCCACCCGATATAGAGACTTTAGTTTTCCAAAGACACAAGCCCAATGTGCCATGAGGAGATTCTCGATGACTGCACACCTTTGCCTTGGAATCGATCCCGTTTCTGCTACGCCAGAGAATTCAAATTGGTCAGAATTCGAAAATTCTGTTAAATTACATACCAATTTAGTGCGCCACTTAGGGCCAAGAGTGAAACACCTCAAACCTAATTTAGCATTTTTTATCCGCCACGGCTCAAAAGGTCTAGGGGCGCTTGAAAGTTTTGTCGATGAATTTAAGTCAACCCACAATGTGACCCTTGACGCAAAATTTGGTGAAATTTCAAACACACTGCACGCCTATCTCGATTTTGCATTCAAAATATTACAGGTTCAGAGCCTGACATTAAATCCTTTTTTAGGTGAAAAAACCCTCATTCAGGGCCTCGAAATGGCAATTAAACATGCCGATTCTAGAGCCAGAATTTACATTCTGTGCGCAACAAGTGAAGGGGGCCAAGGCTCCCTTTCTTTTTTGTCTGAGAACTGGAAAAACATTCTCACTGCATGCGTCGAAGCCAGAAATACAGTTTTAAATTCTTCAGTAAACACCTCGCACAAATATTCAAAATGCATGGGTGTTGTAGTTGGAGCCAACCGCACAGAGGTCTTGAAAAACTCTGAAATTCAATCTTCGCAGCTTTCGATTTTATCTCCAGGCATCGGCGCCCAAGGAGCTTCTGAGAGCATCATGAAAGAGATGCGTGATTCACCAAACGAAATTTTATTTCCGCTCAGCAGAGGAGTCTTTGCCGGAGGGCTCAATTCATTTGAAAAAGCCCTTAAAAATTTCGAATCTTTTGAATCATTTTTAAATTCAAGTCAATCACCGGCAAATTTAAATCAAAAAGTAGAATACAAATGACAACAACCATAACAAATTTACATTTTGGAAAAGTACGGAACAGCGCAGTGCTCTCCGATGGCACTCGTATTTTACACACCACAAATCGCATTTCTGCATTCGATTGCATTTTACCTTTTACAGTACCGGGTAAAGCAGAAATTTTACAGGCTTTAAGTTTGTACTTTTTCAATCATACAGCACACATTGCACCCAATCATCTTATTGGATGCCTCAATGGAAACCATTTATTAGTTAAAAATGCCAAGGTGTTTCCGCTGGAAGTTGTGGTGAGGCGTTACCTTACGGGAAGCCTCTGGCGCTTGTACGAAAGCAAAGGTGCTGCTGAAATTCAAAAAACTTATGGCGTTCTTTTGCCATCAGGACTGCATAAAAATGCCCGCTTGCCAGAACCCATTATCACTCCCACTTCGAAAGCCGATGCGGGACACGACGAGCCTGTTACTTTAAATCAATGTTCGCAAATCATTTCAAAGGCGCTCGAAAAATGGAATTTAAAATCCCTCGACACAAATTCCAATGCATCAAATAATGTTACTTTAATGTCTTCCGATGAAATTTGGCAAAAAATCGCCGATCTCAGTTTAACTTTATTTAAATGCGGTGAAACTCTTGCTCAAGAGCGTGAACTCATACTCGTCGACACCAAATACGAATGGGGATGGGTGCAAAATGAACTCATTTTAGTCGATGAAATTCACACACCCGATTCGTCTCGGTATTGGATTGCTTCGGACGATCTTTCGGAAAACCCTAGACAACTTTCAAAAGAATTTTTGCGTGAAGAAATATTAAACTTTGTCGACGACCACTCATGGTTAGGCTCTCGATTGGCTGAGCATCCCAAATTTCAAAATCCTGAATTTTGCAAAGCCTTGGCAAAGAAAATTGCCGATCGCTATGCGGAAATGTTTGAAAAACTCACAGGTTTAAAATCGACGCATCAATTGTCGCTGCCTTATTTAGTACCATGGCCCCTACCCCCTGCTTATTTAGCACAAAAAGAAGAAAATCTCGAAATGCCAAAACGCATTCTGATTTGCGGCAATGGTGGCAGAGAATTTGCCTTAGCTTGTTACTTTGAGCAGTTTCCAGAAGTGAATGCTGTTTATATTGCACCAGCCGATAGGCACTGGATTTCGGAAAAAATTCGTTTCTGCGAAAAAACGAATGCGCTAGAAATAGCTCAATTTGCGGCAGCGAACGAAATTGGATTGGTGGTCGTAGGCCCAGAAAATTACATTGCTCAGGGCATACAAAATCATTGCAAAGCGCTTGGTATTCCCGTGTTGGCCCCCAGTACAGAATGTGCAGCTCTCGAAACCAGTAAAATACTTTGCAAAAAAGCATTACTCGCTGCAGATATTCCGACACCAAACTCTCAAATTTTAACCTGGACCCAACTCAAACAAAAACTCAATTTTATTGTTCAAAACCCAAATTGCGATCTAACAACTTTGGGTTTATCAATACCCTGTGTTATAAAATACGACGGTCTAGCAGCTGGCAAAGGCGTTGTTGTTGCGCAAAACACTTCAGACTTGTGCAATGCTTTGAATCATTACACTCAAAATATTGAGCAATGGTGGGCACAAGACTCTCTCTTATTAGCGCCAAGCTATAGCAAAGATGTAAACGAGCCTTCTTTTTTAATTGAAGAGTGCATTTCTGGCGAAGAAATATCGGTCATTGCACTTTGCAACGGCACTGCATTTCGGCTGTTTCCCTTTGCAAGAGACTACAAACGACGCAACGATTTTCAACAAGGCCCCAACACTGGCGGCATGGGCACCGTGTGCCCTGTGGAACCTCAAAACGAATTGCTTGCACAAGCTAGTTTGTGTTTTGAGCGCATTTTAAATCACATGAACAAACAAAAAACTCCTTTCCACGGATTTTTATTTGCAGGATTTATGATTGATGCAAACTCCAAAGCATGGCTTTTAGAATTCAATTGCCGCTTAGGTGACCCCGAAACTCAAGTCATTTTACCAGGACTTTCTAGAGAATGTGCGACTGAAATACTCTGCACTGCCCGAGGAGAGAATTTTTCATGGAGCCAGCGGAGTGGAACTTTTTTTGAACACGACGGCCTTAAAAGAGTTTATGTTGTAGGTGCAGCTCCTGAATATCCCGATCAAAATCCACCCAGGCGCCTATTTGAAAGCGATAAAAAATATTTTCAAAATAAGCCTTCTGTTACCTTAGTGCCCACAGCAATCAATGCCAACGAAACCACCATTGGTGGACGTGCCTTTGGCATTTTAGCGCAGGCTCAGCATTTTCAAGAAGCTCGAAATTTAGCTTATGCGGCAATGAGCCACTGTCACTTCATTTCTCTTGAGAATAATAACGAAATTATTAAACCGCATTTTCGCAACGACATTGCCTCGGAATTGCAATGATAGTCATTTTTGCAAGTGGTAATGGAACAAATTTTGAAGCAATATGTCGCGCATTTAAAGAGCGGTATTCAATTGTCTTAATTTGCAACGAACCTAACGCACTCGTTTTAAAAAAAGCTGAAAAATTGCACATTCCCTTTTATCTCATTCCACATTCTAATTATAAAAATAGAGTCGACCACGAAAATGCAATTATTGATGCCCTCGAAAATCACGCGGCAAATTCCTATTTCACATTTGTTTTAGCTGGCTATATGCGCATTTTAAGCGCATCATTTATTTCAAAACTCAATTGTGCTTGGCCCAATGCCCCCATTATAAATTTGCATCCAGCATTGCTTGATCAATACAAGGGCGCAAAAGGTTATATGGCCGCCGTGAATTCTAAATTACCTTTTTGGGGAATTACAGTTCATCACGTTTCGTCTGAGCTCGATTCTGGACAAGAAATTAAATCGTGCACCGTTCCTTTGTTTCCTTATGAAACCGAGCAAATGTTGCAACTAAGAGTTCAGCCTTTAGAACACAATTTACTTATATGTTCTCTCAACAGTATTTTGCAAAATCTTCCGAAAACTTCTTCCACTTTAACTCATTTCATTTCAACGGAGTTCAATCCATGACAGCAAAACTTTACGAACAATCTGGCGTGAGTATCGCAGCAGGCGAAAACCTTGTCGAACTCATTAAAAAAGGCAACAGCAACATTGGCGGCTTCGCGGGCCTCTACAAACTCGACGATGAACGCTCCCTTGTGGCCTGCACCGACGGCGTGGGCACTAAATTAGAACTGGGAATTGCCCTAGAAAAATACGAAGAATTGGGCCAAGATTTAGTAGCCATGAGTGTGAACGATTTAGTGGTGTGCGGTGCAAGGCCGCTCTTCTTTCTCGACTACTACGCCACAGGAAAATTAAATGTTGATGTCGCACACCGTGTGATTCAAGGAATTCAAAAAGCATGCGCAGCCACAGGCTGCTTGTTGCTCGGCGGCGAAACTGCCGAAATGCCGGGGTTTTATGAAAATGGAAAATTCGACCTCGCGGGCTTTGCTGTGGGCGAAGTCAACAATCAAAAAATAGTGGATGGAACTCAAATAAAAAAAGGAGATATTATAATTGGCCTTCCTTCCAGCGGATTCCATGCCAATGGGTATTCACTTGTGCGCAAAATCATTAAAGATCAAAATCTTAATTTAAATGAATCGTTCCCTGGCTCGACACAAACCTTGGGCGAAGCTCTCACCGTACCTACAAATTTATACGTAAAAACCGTTCAATTGGCGCTCAATTGCCTACCTATATTAGGAATGGCACACATCACAGGTGGTGGGCTTACAAACATTGGCCGCATTTTACCACCAAATTTAAAATACAATATCGACAGAAAATCAATACCAACATCGCCAGTCATTTCTTATATTAAATCTCAAGGTGATGTTTCAGATGACGAAGCTTTTACGGTCTGGAACATGGGTCTTGGCTATGTGTTTATTGTCTCACCCGAAAACTCAAAAGCCCTTTTAAATGCGATTCCGAATTCATTTATCTGCGGTAGAATTCAATAAAAATTACACTAATGAGTCGCTTCTGATTTTAAGTTAAGTAATTAACTATTACTCATTTAAACCAAGATTTTGTTGCCCAATTTCAAATTTAAATACGATTTCTGTGTCATCTTTTTGCTGCAGTTTTGCTGCTTGCTGATTTACGGGAAATGTCATTTTAAAACAAGCTCCCCGATTCAATCCTTCACTTTGAGCTTCTATTTCTCCACCGTGAAGTTGAACGATTTCCTTCGCAATGGACAAACCCAATCCCAGGCCTCCAAATTTCCTTGTGAGCTTGCTGTCTGCTTGGTGAAAACGCTCGAAAATATGAGGCAAAACTTCTGGGGCAATTCCAATACCATTGTCAGAAATTTCGAAAACGATAGTTGTATTGACTTGCTTTATGCAAATATTGACGCTGCCATTTTCAGGTGTAAATTTTAAACTATTTCCCAATACATTTTGTATGCAATGTTGTATTCGCTTTAAATCACCGTCCAAAAGAAATCCAGGTATTTTATTTTCATAATTTACTGAAATATTTTTAGATGTTGCCAGAGAAGACAAAGCCTGAATCACATCATTAACAACATCATTGAAACAAATTACTTCGAATTTATTCTTAGATGTTCCAGATAATAAATCAGAAATATCTAATAAATCATCAATCAAGCCTGACTGAACTTGAGCACTTCGCAAAATAGAATTTAATCCTTGCTCTGCAATTTCACCCGATACCTCTTTAAGTGACAATAATTCGGCCCAACCCAAAATAGCAGTGAGGGGAGTCCGTAATTCATGGGTTACTGTCTGCAAAAATTCGTCTTTTAACAAACTCAATCGTTTCAATTCTAAATACATTTGTTCCAGTTTCTGTTTTGCCTGAATTTCATTTTCAAACAACACTTCCTTTTCTTTTTGCAGAATTTTCCGGTCTGTAATGTCTGTAGAAATTCCACAATATGCTATTCTTTTCCCAGCTGCATTAAAAAGTGGAGATTTTACAGTTAAAAAATATTTTGTTAAACCATTAGTTTTAAACGATTCCTCTACTATTTTAGCTTCACCCAAATTATTAAAATTTGTCTCATAAGAGTCAGTTTCTAAAATTGCTTTACGTAACAATATCTCTGAGTCATTTTTTCCTATGACCTCGTCATATTTTAAATTCATAACATCTAAAAATTCTCGATTCATATGAACATATCTTTTCGAAAGATCTTTCACGTAAATCATTGCGTTCGAATTTTCTGTTATGCCAGTAAGAAAAGCTTTATTTTTACTCAATTCTGCATTTATAATTTCACGTTCCTGAATCAAAGTATTTAAAATAAAAATAGATACCATTGTCACACTTAAAAAAATTTGCATCATTATAACGTTGTCGGTAGAATTTTGAGTGATCTGTCCAAAATATCCAATGCCAGAGTTTGTTCCCCAAACAGATATAAAGGTCAAAAAAAACAAACAAAAAGAAACCCCCATTTTTCCACAGCGCAACGCAGCTACTATCAGGAATGGGTAGACAATATATGGAAATTGCAAAAATTGATTGATTTGCGGTCCGCAAAAAACCAAATAAGACATTCCAGCAACACTTGAAATAATAAACGTTACTTCTATTTTTTTAATGAAATGAATTGAAGATATATTTTTCCATTTGAATTCCGACCAAGAAAGCAATAGCGGCGTCATAAGAAGCATTCCTGTGGCATCGGAAATCCACCACAGACGCCAGTCAAACCAAAACTGCGCATTTACAGACCCACTTAAATAGAGCGAAGGCACAAATGCCAGGAGCGGAATAATTAACAGGGGCCCAATTGCCAAAAACTTAAACAAATGTTTTATATTAGAAATTTGAAAAGAGTTTTGATTCCAATTTAAAAATAGGTGTGCGGTAAGCACTCCTTCCAGCACTAAAGAAACAGCAAAAACCAGCGCAGTGCTCCAAGAAAATCCTCCGACAAGGTGCGCAAAAAATATTTCACCAACAAAAATTGAAGCGGCATAATAAGGCCGATCTTTTTTTGCACTCAAAAAATACGAGCCCAAAAATACCCCACTGGGCGGCCACACGGCAACAATACCGTCGGGAGAAATTGCAATGAGCTGCGAGAGCCTAGCAAATAGAAAATAGAGTGCTGTTAAAAACGGTATGCGAAGCAATGCAATACCCTTAAATTCCCATTGAAATATTCTGCTCACTAAAATCAATATTTTATATAAAAACATTTTTTCCCTTCGAAAGGTAGAACTTTTCAAAGCGACATTCTCTCGCATTGCGCGAGAGAATTTATTTATATAACAATTTTGCTCATTTGAATTTTTGAATTAGTACATTAGCGAACAATTGCTGCCCTGCCAATTTTTTGGAGAAAACCTACTAAATTATTACTTTCTTTTATAACGAGCCAAGTCGGCAAACATGTGAATTTGCCCTAAAAGAGTTTTACGAAAATCCGAAAGTAACAAACTTTCGTTCTCGGAATGGGCATTGGTATAGGGGTCTTCAACTCCCACCAAAATAGCAGGAATGCCACCCAATTCTTCAGATAATGGCTGCACAAAAGGAATACTTGCACCACAACCTATGAATTCAGCACGTCGTCCATATCCTTTTTCAAGGGAGCGAGCGGCAATTTGATAAATTTCGGCGCTTGGGTCCGCCAAACTCCACCAGCCCGCTGCGGCTTCGGTGGTTATTTTCAACCGGAAACCAGGGGGGCAACAAGCTTGTATATATTGGGTGAGTTGTTGGAGTATCTTTTCAGGCTTCATATTGGGAACAATGCGAATTGAGACTCGCGCCCATGCACCATCTTGAATAATGTTACTTACCATAGAGCGCGAACCACTTTGAATCGCATTAATGCTCATGGCAGGCTCATGCCACAGGCGCGATGCAAAGTTTTTTTCGTCTGTGGTAAAAGGCAATTCCGCATGAAGGCTTGTGGCCTTTCGCGCTATATTACCCATGCGAAGTTCTTCTAGTCGCAGCCGATTCGCATCTGAAAGCGGACGTACATCGTCGTAAATTCCCGGAATTTTCATACGGCCATTGGGTTCCATTATTTGTGCAATAATATGGGCCAATGCAGCAACGGGGTCTGGTAATATTCCACCCCAAAGCCCAGAATGCACGCTGTGCGCCGCCGACTCTAGCTCCAAATCAATGGCAACTAAACCGCGCAATGCAGTGGTAATAGAAGGCACTCCGCTTTCAATATTTGCACAATCGGTGAGAATCATAGCATCGGCTTGAAGCAAATTTTTGTAACCTTTTACAAATTGACCCAAGTGTTCGCTGCCAATTTCTTCTTCGCCTTCAATGAGAACTTTTACGTTAACCGGTAACTCGCCAACGGTATTTAAATAGGCAGCTATGGCTGCCACATGTGCAATAATTCCAGCTTTATCGTCGCCACAACCTCTGCCATACAATCGCCCTTGCGATTCGGTTGGAATAAATGGATCAGATTTCCACTTAGAACTCACACCTGGCGGCTGAACATCGTGGTGAGCGTAAAGTAACAAAGTGGGAGCATCGGGCTTGTGCAACCATTCACCATAAACATACGGATGCACATCGCCAAATTGTATCACTTGAACTTTTTCAAGGCCCGAATTTTGAAGTGACTCAGCCACAGCCTCAGCAGATAATTTCATCTGATTGCTATCAAAACTTGCCAAACTCACACTTGGTATTTTAACCAATCTTATAAGTTCATCGACAGATTTTTGAATGTTTTTTTCGCAGTAATCTAATGCTTTTTGTGTTTTAGCATCAGCTACAGGAACATAAAGAAGTTCACCCTTAGAGTTTTTACAGCCGCATGAAGAATTGTGAATATGATTTTTTTCTAACATGGATGAGCATCCTTATTGCCTAAAGAAATTTTTATAATACTCCACGATTCATTTAGGCACGCCATAGCGTCTTCTGATGCAATGCCTAATAAATCGGGGTGCCATTCACGCGCACGTACTAAAAAGGCACGCCTGGCTTGTCCCAATGTTACAGTATCGCCAACACCCAAAATGGCACGAGCCCAAATTTCTGAGCCACGAGAATGCTGCCGCGCGCGAGCCAGAACGTCAACAAATGAAAAATTTTCATTGTTTTTATTTTGCAAATCTTCCTCTTTCAAATTTTGCACCGTATTTTTTAAATCTCGCAAAATATCTGCTTTGGTTTGCCTTCTTTCCATTTTTTGTTGGGCTTTTGCAGTGGCTGCAGAGCCTTTAGCAAAACTCGATATTCCTCGTTTTTGAACTTTCGCAGCGAGGCCCGCGTCAATTTCATTTTCTGTCTGTGGTTTTTCTTGAATTATTTTTTTAGCTGCGCTCCAGGCACCAACTTTTTTGGGAGGAGTATTTCCGCCCCAATTTTGGACTATCGCCTTCAACTCGTCGTTCAAGCGCCTGCCGCGATCTCCAGATGAAATTTCTAAAATTTGGAAAAATCGCTGCACAGAAGCAAATTCAGATGCTTCAAACGATTCCGAAACTGTTTTTTCGGGAGCTTTCAAAAAATCTTCTAGGAGCCGACACAAATTTTCACGCAAACTGTCAACACTCATTGTTTAGGCGCTCCCTTGAATTGTGGTATTGTGGCAAAGTGCGCCTGTGCGGCGCCGCCTCCAATCTCACTTTTAGTCCTACTGGATCCCCCTATGGAGAATCAAACTCTCGCACTCGAAACCGTTCGAAATATATTAGCCGCAGAGCAATCGTTGCGCATTGGTCAGGCCGTGGCCTTCGGTTTGTCGTTCTTTTTATTCGGCATTGTGCTGCAAGACCGCACAAAAACCGATGCACGCACCGACCAAGCATTGCGTTTTGCACGCCTCAGTTTTCTTTTTGGCACCTTTATGGCAGTTGCTGGCGGCACACTGGCATTTATTTCTCCTTCACCATCTACTCCTCAAATCGTGCTTTTAGGCATTAATTTAGCCTTAGCATTTGTCACGTTATTTTTAGACCGCGGCCCCCAGGGCATGCCGGCACTCAGTTTTTTAACCGGCGCACTTATATGGCTCCTCACCGTTGCGCAGCCTTTTGTGTTTCCACATGCCGATTCTGGCCTTCAATCGTTTTGGGGCCTCACTGGAATCCACATCGTTACAGCAATTGGCGGCGAAGCGCTGTGCATGATCAGTTTCTGTGCATCGCTGCTTTATTTGTGGGATTACAAACGCCTCAAAAGTAAGCATCTCGCGCGGCGGCCTTTTATTCCATCTCTTGACACCCTCGATACTTTGGTAGAACGCACAACTGTTATTGGATTGTTTTTAATCTCTACTAGTTTAGTTACGGGCGTAGGACTTGTTTTATGGGGTGAAGGCCAAAGCGTTTCTACACTCAAAGTTTTGTGGGCATTTGCTGTTTGGGGATGGTACGTTTTATCTATCTTTGGACGAGGATTTTGGGGATGGCGTGGGCGCAAAGGTGCTCAATTGTCTCTCTGGGGAACAGCCCTCATGATTGCCACTTTATTTGGTACTCTATGGTCAAAGGTCGACGTCAGGTGACAAATATAAATTCTAACAAACCAATAACTGCAATGGCAAAAGTACTAATTATTCACACGGGTGGTACTTTTGGAATGGCCGTTGATGCCAATCAGGCTTCGACCATTTCTCCGCACGAACTCCTTTCAACTTTAACAAATCATGTGCCAGAACTCTGCTCTATCGCAAATATGCGATTGAAAATGCTTTGCAATCTTGATTCCAGCGACATTGGCCCAACTCATTGGGTTGAGCTTGCTAATCTCATCCGCCAAGAATGGGACACATTCGATGGATGCGTTGTGATTCACGGCACCGATACCCTTGCATTTACTGCAGCAGCACTCTCCTTTATGTTTTCGCACATTACAAAACCAATTGTTTTTACCGGCTCACAGCGCCCTCTGAAAGAATTGCGCAACGACGCACGTGCAAATATTATAGATGCAGTGCAGCTGGCCTCCACAGGTATTCCAGAAATAATGGTCTGTTTCGACTCACGCGTTCACCGTGGAACGCGCGTTACAAAATTTAGCAGCGAACACATGGAAGCATTTAAGGCTACAAATACACAGAGTTTAGGTAATTTCGGAGTACATTTTAAGATCGATAAACGCCGCACACGCAAACCTATTTCACCACTATTACGGGCAGCGCCTCTGCTCGATGCCCGCCTCGACTCTAGAATTTTATGCCTCGATGTGGCACCAGGCATTGAACTTCACCCCGACATTAGAGCAGCACTTTTAACTCGTACTAAAGGCTTAGTCATTCGTGGTTTTGGCGTCGGTAATTTGCCAATCAACGGCACAAGAAGCTGGGTTCAACTTGCGCAAGAAGCAGCCGATGCACACGTACCCTTTGTGATGTCATCGCTTTGCGTCAAAGGTTCTGTAGATTTATCTGCCTATGAAAATGGAAGAACACTACGTAATTTAGGTGCTATTTCTGTGCGAGATATGAGTTATGAATGTGCTGTTGTAAAACTTATGGTCTGTTTAGGGCGGGGAATCAGTTACCAAAACACCGCGCAATTTATGGTAACACCATTGGCCTCTGAGGTTTTAACCGAACCACAGGAGCAATATACGACATGAAAATGCAGTCTGTAGTGTATTGCGGCCTCCATTATCAGAGCTGCCCCGTATCGGTGCGCGAATTTTGGGCACGCATTTGTCAGGGTAAAGAAGGACTCAATGCACTTCATCAAAATTTTAGAGAATCGTTAAATCAGACTCATTTAGAATTGGTACTCATATCTACTTGCAACCGATTCGATTTGTGTATTTTTGCCGACGTTCCCCCAGAGCGTATTTTATTTACTTTTGCAGCAATGGCCCGCAACGCACTGGCGGCAGATGAATCCTTGTTACCTTTAGAACTCAAAAAGCAAGTCACAGAGCCCCTGCAATTGCAAAAATTGATGCGTTTTTTTATCGACGAAGCAGCAATAAAACAACTTTTTCGTGTGGCATCAAGCCTCGATTCGTTAGTATTGGGCGAGCCACATATTTTAGGGCAAATTAAAGATGCCTTTGCTGAAAGCCAAAAATGCCAGACTTCGGCCACTCAAGCTCAAACGCTTTTCAATCATTGTTTTCAAGTTGCCAAGCGCGTTCGCACCGAAACAGATTTGGGTCGTAACGGAATCTCTGTGGGTCATGCTGCAGTTGATGTCACGAGGCGCATTTATTCCGACCTTTCGAGTTGCGCTGCTTTAGTATTAGGTTCTGGCGAAATGGCGCGCATTGTAGCGCAACATTTTGAATCTTGTGGAGTTAAAACTCTTTCTATTGCCAACAGAACATTTGCAAAAGCAGAGCAACTTGCAAAACAATGCAATCGTGCAAACGCTTTAACACTTGATCAAGGATTGCAAGAATTAACGGCTTTCGACGTTGTAGTTGTAGCCACGTCGAGCCCCACTCCGCTTGTGCAAACCCAACATATTTTAAATTTAAAAAAGCGCAAAAAAGGCTCTGGCCCCCTGGTGATTGTGGATATTTGCGTGCCGCGCAATGTAGACCCGCAAGTATCAAAAGGCGACAATGTTTTTGTGTTTGACATCGACGATCTCGATCAAATTATGGAGTCAAATCGCATCGCAAGGCGCTCTGCAGCGCTACTTGCTGAGACCATAATAGAATCGGATTTGGCAATATTTTTGCAAAATCTGCGATTGCGTCAAAATTTAGTAAATGTTGGTCAATTTCATCAATTTATTTCGGAAATTGTAGAGTCTGAATTAATACGAAATCAAAAAATTTCAAACACGCGAAACTCTATAGAAACCTCTTCTATTCAACCGCAATCAAATAATGAATTTAAATCCATTGCCGCAGCAATTGCAAAAAAAATAATCGCACATCCAGCACATTTGGCCCGCACAGACGCGCGCCCCGAAGGCGCACTTGACAGCGGTGCTTTGCTTTCTTTTCTTTTTAATCTTAACAATTCAGAGGCTGCTAAATGAAAAAACCACTTATTATTGCAACAAGACGCAGCCCACTTGCACTTTGGCAAGCAAATACATTTAAGGCAATTTTAGAGAATCATGGCTACGAAGTGAATCTTAATTTAATTGTGACCACTGGCGATAAAATGCAAAAAGGCGCTTTAGCACAACACCAAATTTCAGAATCAGAAAACGTTCCAGCCCACCTCACCACGGGAAAAGGATTGTTTGTCAAAGAAATCCAAGAAGAAATGCTTGCAAATAAAGCCGACATTGCTGTTCATAGTATGAAAGATCTTCCCGTCACTAATACAGATGGTTTAAGCGTGTGCGGCATACTTCCGCGCGCACCAGCAAATGACGTGCTCATATTATCACCCCATGTATTTTCGCAATGCGGTTTAGATATTTCTAAAATAAAATCAAATGTTTTTTTTGAAACCGGTGCCATTGGCACTACGAGCGCGCGTCGTCAGCACTTTATGCGAGAGCACTTTGGTTCAAAATTAAATTTGCAAATTTTGCGCGGAAATGTCGATTCCCGTTTAAAAAGAGTGAAAGAAAATGAGTTTTCTGCAATTATTTTGGCCGAAGCAGGCCTCAGGAGATTAGGACTATTCGACCCCAGTCACATGATATCTCTTGACACCAATTTATTTATTCCAGCTCCAGCTCAGGGAGTAGTTGCAATGGAATGCCGGACAGATTCAACAGAACTCAAGAGTTTATTGAGTCAAATATCTCACAAGGATTCTCTCGTATCGGCTGCCCTTGAAAGAACCGTTCTCCAGTTGTTAGGCGGAGATTGCCATATGGCAATTGCTTCACATCACTTTCAATCAACATTGAAAATCATGTGTTCTAATCATAATTTATGCCGCACTCTTGATTTTAAAATAACCGAAAACGAAAACCAAGAAATTCAAAAATTCACATCAGAATTTGCCGATTTTTCTTACGAATCATTTTATCAGTTTATTTGGAATTCTGGCCTCACTCAACGCCTCAGATTAAGCCTTAAAGACGAAAAATTTAACGACGTCACCAATGAACCACTCTAATTTTAATGGGCTCTATATTCGCTGTACTGTAGTGTCATATTTAAATTCCGACGCAAAGCCTCATTCCAAAACCCTAGGTTCGACAGATCAAATTTTAACCTGGCCACTTTTTGAAGCCGTGGCAATTCCGAATCAAATTCCAATGCTCAAAACCCCTCTCACTTTTATTTTTACCAGTAAATTTGCGGTTGAATTTTTATTAGATGAAAATCCTTTCATCAAGGAGTTTTTGGCTCAAAACAAAAACTCATTTAGAAAAAACGCCACAACAGATTTAATTCAATTGTGGGCCGTTGGCGCATCGACAGCAAAAATATTAGAGCTTAAACTCAATCAAGAATTGTCTTTTAATTCAGATGTAAATCTAATCATAAACACGCCCGCAGACAATCAAGTTGGGCTATCACCGGTTTTGGAATCTATTGTAAAAAAGAAAATGGGTCAAAACTCATCACTTTGTATTTTTACTTCACAAGATGGCGTGAGTTCTACTCTTCTCGCACGTTTTTTTAAATCAAAGCCTCAATATTTTTCGTCTGCTCAATGTGTTCCACTTTACAAACTCACTCTAAAAAATGAAGCGCTGCCCTTTTCTTTGATGGGCGAAAAGCGCAACATCTGCTTTGAAGTGAATTCAGGGCATGTTGCAGAAGAACTGCTGCGACGATTGAAAATTGATTTTTCCATAAATTCTATCAATAATTTACCTGAAAACATTTACTTCAATGCCGTAGCAAAATCAGCATCAGAAAAATTGACTGCCCTAGGAATGCCGAAGCGCTACCTCCTTAACCACCAAACATGCCATAATAAAATTTAATTATTCTGTGCTCAGACTCAAACGCACAAAAAAAGGATCGCAAGAAGTGTTGACCAACGGTCGTTTCTTAAAATCATTTATAATCTACTCGTTACCTTCGTTGGTGCCCTTTTGTATGACACAAACATTTGTGGCTCATGCCCAAAGCGGTCAAACCAAAAAAACTGAAGCTGGCGATAAATGGAATTTAGCGCAACAAGCTTTTGCCCGATTCGATTACACATTTGCATTGAGATATGCCACCGAAACACTTGCCGGAAATCCGCAAAATTCCGACGCAAGGCGCATTGCTGCAAAATCTGCGAAAGAACTTCGCAAGGCAGGTGATTGCCTCAAATTAATGAGCGACGCCCCAATTGCAAATATAATTTCAGACGACATGAATATTGTGGGAGAATGCGCAAGTCTTTCCAGTTTTAGCCCCTGGGCTCTCAATTTTTTACAAAAAAACAGTGCTTCGGACAACAACAGAGACTCTGCAAATTACTGGCTCGGTTGGTACTTTTATTCTCGCGGCGATTATCCAAGAGCAGAAAAATTACTTTCAAATATTGCTTTGCTGCCTGAACGCCTCGAGAAAGATCGACAATTTAAATTAGGGCGTATTCGCGATATTACTCGTGCTGCGGCGCCTCCACAAGCTCAACCGTCTCAATCGACGCAACCATTACCGATACTTCCACAACAACTACCATTTAAAAATCTTGATGAAACAGCTTCTTCTTCGCAAAAAACATCTCGCCGCACCCCCGTTAACAAGCCTGCTACGCAGCGCGATCACAATTTAATATCCCCCGGTTGGTTTGCACTCACTTTAGGTGGTGGCGAAATTGGCATCGCCATTGCACGCGGCAGAGCCATTAATATAGGCCCCAACGAGCAATTAGACTACGAAACAGAACTGAATAAACCAGGCGGTACTTTTGCAAGTGCTTCGCCTGCAGTAAAGTCTGTTGTTGTTTCTGTAGACGATCTTTTTGCAGATGTAAAAATTGCAGAACAAGTGGGTTACCTTACCAGCGCATCTGACAAAGGAATTCAGACTAAAATTGCTTTAGATTTGGGAGTAGCGGCAACACAATCTAAAAATTACAGTTCATTTTACATCCCTCTAGATGAAAATCCTCGTGCTTCTGAATCTGCCCGACAGGCAAGCAAAGGATGGGGTGCCCTCTCAAATATAAATCTTGATTTGGCTTTAAACCATAATTTCAGCCTGCTTTCTAAAGCTGGTTATGGCATTTATACGCCGGCACTCTCAGATGCGCAGTCGGTTTTACGCCTTGATTTAGGAGCTAAATTAAACTTTGATGAATACGAAATCAAAGGTGCCTACCGCGTGGAAAAAGAAAATGGCAAAGACAATCTGACTGCGGGTTACAATGCGCAATACTCTTTTGATTTAGCCGTATCGCGACTCTCCTTTTTTAGTTTTTTTGCTCCGCCAGGATACAGCTTGTTTCGTTACACAAAAAGTCAGCCAGTAGAGTCTGCGGCCAAAGCGTCTTCGTCTATAATTTTATACGAAATGCACGAAGGGTATTTTTGGGAAATGAACATAGCACCCCGTGTTAATGTTGGCGAGTCGCTCAGTTTTATGACCTGGTACCGCTACGTGTCGGGAACAAATCGCAGTTATGTTTCGGCCAAAACCACTACAGCAGTGCGCGATGCCGCACAAAAAACAGGGTCGTATCGTACATTCAGACCCAGCGCCGAATTTGAAAGCGTGAGTTCGGATTTAACATTGGAAGCAAATTGGAATTTTTTAAAGAGTTCATTTTTAAATTCAAATGTATTTTTGATGGATTTAAGCACAGGATTCGTGCTCACTCGTAAGGCCACTCGTTACATTGAAAGTAAAATCTCATCCATTAACGGCCTGCCCTATTCTGCTCTGATTGACAAAGGTGCCGAAAATACGACAAAGTATTATGGATCATTGCGTTTTCATTTTTAAAGTGTGCTAGTCTTTCTCAATGCACAATCAAAATTGAAGAGGAGGCAGCCATGAAGCATGCAGATATAACTTGGATTCAAAGCCTTGCTCGCAAAGTAACAGGAAAAAAAATACCTGACCCCAGCACTCCACAAGCAGTACAGATGGCCGCTCAAATCTTTTTAGACGAACTCTGTGCTTTAATGGCCGATTATTCGAGCTATTTTAACGACCTTATTAAACATGAACGCCCCGAAGCCTGTTTTAGAGTCTTCAAATTGGGGCACCCTCGCCCGGGACTCATGTTATTGCGTGGCAAAGATAAACTCGTTATTTCTCATGAAGGCGCTCGCATTCGCATTCGAATTGTTCATATTCAAGCATTTAACGAACGCGCCATCGATGTCACGGATTTTGATGCTCACATTTCTAACGAAGACGAAATTATTTGGCTTTCCAACGAAAGCAAAGCACGAGTCACGCCAGAATTAGTTGCAAAAGACCACCTTGGTCGATTTTTAGTACATGGAGCTTCGGGCTTTTCTCAAATTCAAAAAAATCCACAAAGTCAAAATCGCTCTCAAAGCTCTACAGATACTTTAGAAGTTTGAGCACCGCCTGTTGCACAAATGCGATTTAATTGCACCGAATAGATGCCACCAGAAAGTTTCTGCAACGGATGCACCCATTGGCCCGTACCGGTATTGGTAATTTTTACTTTCGGCACAGCAGGGGTTCCGTCGGCACTCAAAATTTCTACGCTTGTGAGAAGGCATTTGTCTTGAACAATTTTTCCTTCTTTTAATTTATCTGTAACGGCAGCTTTAAATCCCGCAGGCGAAATAGGGTATTTTAATTTCACACCAAGAACACCCGAAGTTTCTACTAAATTAGTGATCTGTACCAGAGGAGTTGGAATGTTAAATTCGTACCCCGGAATTTCGTCGGGCAAATTTTTTCGTTCCATTGTGCTCGAATAAAAAACTCTAAATGTAGCCGAATTTTTAATGGCTTCATCTGCAAAGCTGCGCATATTTCGTGCCGTGCCGCTCACTTCAAAATTCGATTTACTATTGCGTGCTGGCGCATCCGAAACATAAATGAGTGTTTTGTCGCGGTTGTCTAGTGAGTATTTACCTGTAGAATTCACGCTCGCACAATTGCTTGCGCCCGATAGTATTGCCAATCCACATTCAATACCAACCATACCGCTTTCTACAGGGTCGGCTCCACCCTTGCCACTTTCGGCGTTCCAGGCGGTTTTAGTTGGGGCAGTTGCATCTAAAACACTTTGAACATCTGTTGTAACAGCAATAACATCTTCTATTTTATCAGAGAACCCCACCGCACCCAAACGTGGATTCCAACCTTGCAACTTGAGTTCAGAAATCAAATCTAAAAAATTTGTTCTAATTGCTTCAATTTGCGGTTTCATTGTACCCGTAACATCAAGCACCACAGCCACATCCATGCCTCTATTGGGGTCTGGCTTTTCGGTGCGCGGTTGCAAACAAGTGATGGGAACAAAAATGCGCTGCGCTCTACCGCCACCTTCTTTGTCGACGCGATTGCCGTTAGCACCGCATGGCACCAGCAAATCGTCGGCCGTGGGCTCAGAATTATCAATCACCGCATCTGCTGCCGAAGATGTTACGGGTGCACTACTGGGAGGACTTTGAGTTCTAGATTTGTCGTTACTGTTAAACTCTGTGCGTGCACAGGCCGCCACATATCCATAAGTTAACAGAACCAAACCTATCCCGCCAACAGGAAGGGAATTCCTGCAACTTGCCGATTTGGCAAAAAAACTACGTTTATTCATAAAAGCCCTTTTTACAAAAATCAGACTTTTGCCTCTGAAAGCCGTCTGATCCCGCCCAAGTCCCCCTATCGGCATTTTGCTTCGGAATCTTGAACTCAAGGAAAATGAAAGTCCCGTTGAAATCCTGCAAGTCCGCAGCTATCTTGCGCCGACGCAACCGCAACCCCTAATTGAGGCGCACTCATGAAGAAATCTGCAAATAGCTCAGCCGCAACTTTTAAACTGACCGGTGGTAGAATTCTATCACGCGACGAAATTATTGCAGACTATCGCCTTGCATTTCAAAGCCGCGTTGCAAGTATTATTGGACGCAAAGAAGTTCTCACTGGCAAAGCAAAATTTGGAATTTTCGGCGACGGCAAAGAGTTAGCTCAAATTGCAGCAGCCAAAGCCTTTCAAAATGGCGACATTCGCTCAGGTTATTACCGCGACCAAACTTTTATGTTTGCAACGGGCATTGCAACCATCACGCAATATTTTGCGCAGTTGTTTTCGGACACCAACATCGAAAACGAACCTCATTCTGGCGGACGCCAAATGAACAGCCATTATGGCTCACGTTTGCTCGATACTTGGGGGCAATGGCGCAGCCAAATAGACTCTAAAAACACTTCTTCGGATATTTCTCCTACGGGCGGCCAAATGGCGCGCCTCTTAGGCCTTGCTTATGCATCAAAAATATACCGCAATGAGCCTGCATTAAAAGACAAAGGCGGACTTTTTTCGCGCCAGGGTAACGAAGTTGCATTCGGAACAATTGGCGATGCCAGCACTAGCGAAGGCATTTTTTGGGAAACCATGAACGCTGCGGGCGTTTTACAAGTTCCTTTAGCTATGTCTGTGTGGGACGATGGCTACGGAATTTCTGTTCCACGTGAATTGCAAACCACAAAAGGTTCCATTTCTGAAGCGCTCAAAGGGTTTCAACGCACCGAATCCCATCCTAAAGGATTCGAAATTCACGTACTCAACGGCTGGGACTACCCCTCACTCATCAACGGATATTTAACAGGAATCGATCAAGTTCGAAAAGAACACGTTCCGGCATTATTTCACATTGTCGAAATCACTCAACCCCAAGGCCACTCCACAAGTGGGAGTCATGAACGTTATAAATCTAAAGAACGCTTAGCTTGGGAAGAAGAATACTGCTGCATTAAAAAAATGCGTACTTGGATGCTCGACTTCGGATTTGCAAAAGAATCTGACTTTGAAGCATGGGAGGCAGAAGACCGCATTATTGTAGAATCTGCCAGAACTACTGCATGGGAAGCCTATTTAACTCCCATTAAAAACGAGAGAACCTCGGCCCTCCAAATCATAGAACAAACGTCTGCTCAGTTGCCTGCTTTTGCAGAATCTTTATATTCCATTGCAAAAGATTTACGCACAGCTCTTAGCATGAACCGTAAAGCAATTGATGCTGCGTTATTTAAAGCATTGGTCGTTCTCCGTGGCGAAAAATCGCCCGCAGCTCAAAACCTTTGCCAATTTTACAGCAAATACCGTGCGCAAAATTTAACCCGGTACAATTCTCATCTCTACAGTGAATCGGCAGAATCGCCCCTTTTAATTCCCGAAATTAAACCACAATACAGCGAAAATTCTGAATCTGCAGACGCTAGAGTAGTTTTGTTACGTTGTTTTGATGCCATGTTTGCTCGCGACCCACGGGTGTTTTCTATCGGCGAAGACGTTGGCAAACTTGGCGATGTTAATCTTGTTTTTGAAGGTCTCAGTGCCAAATACGGCGACCTGCGCAACACAGATACGGGAATTCGCGAAGCAACTATTTTAGGCCAAGGAATTGGTGCGGCCCTGCGGGGTTTGCGTCCACTCGTAGACATTCAATATCTCGACTACTTACTCTACGCATTGCAAGTGATGAGCGACGATTTAGCCACATTGCATTTTCGTACTGCTGGGGGGCAAAAGGCACCTGTAATAGTGCGCACCAAGGGTCACCGCCTCGAAGGAATTTGGCACACGGGCTCACCCATTGGAATGATTCTCAATGCAGTGCGCGGAATATACGTGTGCGTTCCCCGCAATATGACTCAAGCAGCTGGTATGTATAATTTGCTTTTGCAAGGAGACAATCCTGCATTAGTAATAGAAGTTCTTAACGCTTATCGCATTAAAGAGCGCGTTCCCAATAACGTTGACTCATTTACTGTGCCACTTGGCATGCCAGAAACACTGCGCGAAGGCACAGATTTAACCGTTGTTACCTATGGCGCCTGCGTCAAAGTAGCCCAAGATGCCGCAATTGAATTGCAAAAACTTGGAATTGAAATTGAAATCATCGATGTGCAAACATTGATACCCTTCGATATTTCTTCAAAAATATTGCAGTCGATTCAAAAAACCAACAGTGTTTTGTTTTTTGACGAAGACGTTCCCGGTGGTGCATCGGCATATATGATGCAAAAAACCCTTGAAAACCAAAACGCCTACGACTGGCTCGACAGCAGACCCCGTACTTTATCTGCCACAGACAACCGCTCCGGTTATGGTTCTGATGCAGATCATTTCTGCAAGCCTGGCATTGAGCATGTGGTCGAAACTGTTTATGGCATGATGCGCGAGCGTTTTCCAAACCGTTTTCCATCTATTTTTTAAACTAAATTTTAAAAAATAGTATCACCCTATTATTTAAAATCTAATGATGTTCGATTTTTAAAACTAAATTCAGCAGTGCCACACAGTCCCATCCCATAGCTTCTTTCCATGCTTGTTCGCTAGTATCGCGCTCTAAAAACCACTGTTTTCGCAATTCAGGCGCTTGCGTGGGGCAAAGAGCGTGAGTCAGGGCGCGCACTTGTGGCGTGGGGCCATCTCGTAAAAACAAGTAAAAGGGATTCATCGGCTGACGTTCTGCAAGAATATCTGCAGCCATATATTCGAAAGAATCTTTGTTATTATGCAGTAATACACCAGAATTACCTTTATAGTGCTTGTTTTTTTCAACACCAAAAAACGATTTTCGAATGAGCAAATCGACCGCAACTAAATGGAGAGAATACCCCACTGGCGCAACTCGTGCTTGCAGCACTTGAACAATGGAGTCGTCAAACAAATCGGCTGACATTTCTGGCGAAGGCGTGAGACCAATGTGGCTCCAGACTTGCCCAAACAAATCCCAAAGGCCAGGGGTAAAATCGCAGCGGTTATCGGAGGCCAGAAGGCATAACCGCCCATTGTGCGTTTGAATCCATTGGAGCCAATTTTGCGCAAACACCCCATCGCCCGTAGCCACAATGTAAGCCAGGGCGCCCAACGCCATATCGCGCGAAAAACTGTCGGGGTTTTCGTAACCCACGCGAATGGGGGCACGCCAAACGCGACCATCGGGGCTTTGTGAATTTTTAACCGCTGCGCAGGCAAATAATTCGCCACTCAAGCATAAAATGCCGTTGAATAACAGGCCGTCGCCCACATCGCAGTTTTCTTTGGCCGCCACCCCCATGCAACTGAGTGCCCACGCCCTTATATTTTCACGTTGTTCTTTGAGAGTAGGAATACCCGGGTCATTTTTTGCAGATAATTTAACTTCGTCATATTTAAAAATAAGCGCTAAAGGGAGTGCCATGATTATGGTCAGAGCGGACATTGCCACTAATATTTGTGCATTGCGGCTCTGTTTCATTCAAAGTGCCCCATGGGTAACCACTCAACTGGTGCTATTTTGTTAATTTCACACTAATACTCATTCGGAATTTTGAACTCGTCTCTTAAGGGTGATTGAATCCATGTGGTTTCCGTGGGATACAATTTTTATGAAACTGCAGGGCCACAAAGAGCCCGTGCCGGTGTAGATGTACAAAGGAGAGCCATGCTTCCTCACGAGATAAAAGCCCGTATTGAATCGGGAATTCCCGAAACTCAAGTGCAAGTCAACGAATTTTCTGGCGGCACCGACCACTACGCCGTTGTGGTTGTGAGCCCTGCATTCGAAGGCCAGGCGCTGCTCAAACGCCACCGTATGGTGCTAGACCTTTTTCAGGCCGAAATTGGCACTGGCGAAGTTCATGCGTTATCTATAAAGGCTTACACTCCCGCTCAGTGGGAAGTAGAAAAAACCGTCACTCGTTTCTTTTAATAAGAGGGTATTATGAATCAAATGTGGAAAGATAAAATCGAAAAAGACACTGCCGAAAATCCCGTAGTTATTTACATGCGCGGCAATCGCGAAAGCCCACGCTGCGGTTTTTCGTCGCGCGTGATTAAAATGTTCAACGATTTAGGCGTTACTTACAAAACTGAAGACATGGATGCAGACCCCGAACTTTGGCAAACACTCACTGCACTCAACAATTGGCCCACATCGCCGCAAATTTACATCAAAGGTGAATTTGTGGGCGGCTGCGATATTGTGACAGAAATGAACCGCAACGGAGATTTAAAAGCGCTGATTTCTGTGTGAATAGCTTCGCAAGTATGCCGTTGAATATTTCACCGAGAAAATAGTGAATTTGAGTTTCTGCTGAAACAAACGTTTGCCATTTTTAAATCTGCCACATAAATTGGACTGAGCCGCTCATTCAGTTTTGCAGACAGCGCAGCAGTAATTTACCTCCTCGCAAACAAATAATTACTGCGTCCTCCTCAGCATTATTTAAAATATCATAAAAAAACACTTATTATTCTTAATAAATATCTTTTCAATTTTTCAACTTCGATTTTTTACATAATTACTAAAATAGGATTCATTTTGAGGAAAATGAAAAAAAATATCAGGGTGAAGTCATTTACTGCACCCTGATGGCTTTATTTCCGCAGCTAAAACTATTTACAACTTTGTGACTGTTTTTTAGCAAACATTGAATCAGCGATTAAATATGATCCGGCACCCTGATATATTTCTTTATCACCATCTAATATTAATGCTTTTCCAGACAAATAAGGCACAACACCATCAAAACTATTGGGGTAAAGTTCAATTTTGAGAGTCTTTCCTAAAATTTCACTCGCAGCGTCGTCCATTAAATTAACGACATGTGAAATTGTTGGGCTCTTCTTTAAAAAATCAACGTTATTCAATTCAGTTGAAATACTAATATTTGAATTAGTTGGATTGTAATTAAAATTTAACTCATTAAAATAACTGACTTTGACTTCAGAAGCACAGGCAATATTTTTCCCAGATGAAAAAGAGTCTATACACGCTGCTCCGTATGGTCTCTCGCCAATTTTTAAAAGAAATTGAACCCCGTCATCGCCCATTTGTTTAACATTTAAAGTCATCTTGCTCACTGATGCCGCTACATTCGGTGCTTGAACCGCAGCTACTTTTTTCGCAAACAATTCAGTATTTGCCTTGCAATCTTTGTATTGAAGTAAACTCAATCGACTTTCATCACAAGTCTGCTCGTGCGTGAAGCAAACTGCTTCACGTGCTTTCTCGAAAACTTGCGTTGCAGAACTAAATTCGACTTTTGCAGCGTCTAATTCCGTATTCGCTGAACCAAAGACGTCTGGCACTAAAGCTTTGTCTGCATCGGGGCACGATATTGCTTGTGCACGTAAAGGTCCATTGAAGCGCAATTCATTCACAGAAGCCATTTCTGTTACAAGCTTGCCAGAACCTATTTCAAGCGGATATGCGCACGATTGATTTAGTTGGGATAATCCGGCAATTTGAATTTTTAATTTATTTCTAAACTCAATCAAATCGGGCAGTTGAGCAGATCCGTCAGATGCCTTACTTCCAATAATTCGCATATCATCTGAATCATCCGAACTCATGAGTTCAACTTTAGAAATTAAGTTATTCGGAGTAGTTGCATACATTGGTATCAAAGACGTTGGTGCAAAGTAAAACGTGGCTAAAGTGCTCCCACATTGCAATTTATAATGTTTCAAATAGTTTGTTGCGCCGCTAATTATTTGCGTTGTCCCTTGAGTAAATCCGAGAAATTGGGCGAATATATTGCGACTCATTTCTCTTGCAGGTACAGCTCCTGTAGGATTATTAAGATAGCTTAATCTCCTACATGAAACTGTATCAGCGTCTCCTGGCATTTTCAGAGATTGTTTGAATGACTCTTCATTTACTAGCACTTTAATATCTTCTATCTGTTTATCATCAAAAAGCCGATTTGCACCGCCAAAATAACTAGTCTTTAAAACTCCTTCGTTCCAAAAACACGACAAATAATTTTTCGTTTGGCCTTCAGCGGCGGGCGCACATTCAGCACTGTTCACATCAAAAAGCCGACCTACATAATAATTTTCGCACAATGCCGCAGGGCTGGGACGACGAGAATAAGACTCACGAGCCAAGGATTTAGTCGAAGCATATTCCACTACTTTTGCATCACAGTAGCGAGCAAACACTGCTTTGGCTTTTGCCACGTCTAAGGTGGGAGAATTTTCGGCCTTTACTTTGAGTTCATTATCAAACCAATTTGCTGCAGCCATCATTGAAACATCTAATTGTTTCTTCGAATTTTCTGCGGTCAATTTTTCGAGCACAGATTTTTTTTCGAGCATTGCTTTTTCTGAAGGACTCACCTGATTGTCTATAACATCTGCAAGTGATTTTGCGTATTCGGTAAAGCTTTCATTGTATGCACGTGTTGCTTGAAGCAATGGAACTATTTTATCTGAAGTTAATTTTTTGTCCCATAGTACCAATGCACCGTTGAATTCTTGTTCTTCGGCATTGTCTGCCAACCGAAAATTTGTGCCATTGTTAAATTCGGGCAAATTCAACTTTGTAGATTCGGGCGTGACTACTTTAGGTTTGCCACACGAAACGGCAAGCAAAACTAAGCCGGAAAGCGCTAGTGATTTGGTAAATACTAATTTCATAATTCAATTTCCTTTGCTGCGCAGATTAAAAGAATACGCCGCAGTCGAACTGCACGAAGTGGGTAATAGGCATGTTGCGGCTTGCAAGCTGACGCTTGTAAGACAACTTGGTTTCAAACGGAACGGGAATTTCTTTGCGTTTAAAAGCAGGCACGCCGCTATAAACCAATTCGAATTCTGCTTGGTGCGAACGTTCAAATGTGCTGTCTTCTAGCTTTTCTTTGGTGGCTTGTGGAACTTTATAAATGTCTTTTTGCTTGGTGTAAAAGTTGTACCCTACACCGCCGCCAAAGCCCATTTCCGTTTCAATTTGCGCAGCCACAGCAGCTTCAATTTTGTCGCCTAATTTGAATTTCACTTCTTGCTTTGGCACTTCAATGGCTTCGTCACGGGTGACCATTCTTATTGTTTTTTTGCCAGGCAATTGGTTGGTGTATTTTACGGACTGATTGAACGTAATACCCGTGTCTAACAAAGGTTCATCAAGTGCAACTTGCCCAAAAATATCCCATTGGCCATCGCCAAAGCCTTTGTCGATAAGATTATCGGGGTTATCGAGACGCCCGGTAGGTGCAACAAAACCTGTGGTTACAGCGCTTTTTGTGAATTCGTTGTTTAAGTAGCGGTATTTGGCCAACATTTGTGTGTCGCCGATGCCTTTGCCATGCCAATCTTGCAATGTGCTATAGCCGTTATCGGTGAGTTTTGTGTTGAGGCGGCCCACTGCATTGTTAATTTTATCGCCTGCATCGCGCGCAGAAGCCGTTTGATTGTTGTAGGGAGTTGCTAAAGATTCCAAAAATCGTTGCCCTGTATCACTTGTACGAAAGCCAGTGGCAACGCTCATTTGCATATCGTAAATGGGCATTGCTGCTGCTAAAGTAATGGCATCGGTTAAGCCATAAGTTAAAATAGGCGCATATACATTTACTTTACTTGTAATATCGGCCTTAAAATCGCCAACGGAATCGGATTGGGCAAAATTTTCAGATGTTAAATACCCAGTTGTAAGCTGTTTTTTAACAGGGTCTTTTTCGCTCTTAATAATGTCTTTAAACGTTAACGGTTTTTCGAGCGGTTTTTCGAGCTCTAAACCATAGCCGTTGCCATCGGTTTTTTGAGTGATATTTGTGTTTACAAATCGGAACGAAAGGCGGCGCACGCCCTTGGGCATGACGCGAGAGTCTTCAAATGCAAAGGCAGAATGGGACAAAAGCCCCGCAAATGCGCTTGCAGCAACTAAAACGCGAACGGATTTCGACATAAAAAAGTCCTCTACACAAAAGTGTCCGCCTCCTTTAAAAAGAATGGCGGACGACTCACTGTTAAAATAAGCAGCTCGTGCTGTGGCTATTACTTAGACAATTCAGCTTTAAGGGCGTCAATTGACTTGCCTTGCTCAACGGTTTCGGGAACGCGGTCGGGAGGTACATCTCCATCTGCAATGCGTTCAGAAGCTTCTGTTAATGCAGCAATGGCTTCAGCTTTTTTGCCCTGAGCAGCAAGAATTTCTGCTTTGTATTGGTAAGAAACAAAGAAATATTTGCCTTTGTCAGTTTCAACGCCAGAGTAAGATGGCGAGTTGATTGTGCTTTCGATGTATTTCAAAGCAGTCTCGAGGCTTCCGCCAGCTATTGCAGGAATTTTAGCGTAAACAGGAGCAGCAATACGGTCGAAACCGCTTCCTTCGTACAAAGGAGCAATTTCGCGGCCTTTTTTGAGCGTGTCGAGCAATTCACCTAAACGGAAAAGCGAAGCAACTACGCCATTTGCTTTAGCCCAAGAAGCTAGGCATGTGCCTTTCCAGTAGTAATATTCAACAACTGTTTTGCCATTGCGTGTTTCGCCTTCGATATTTTTAATATCGTTAAGGCAGCGGTCGAAAATTTCTTTTTGCGCGCCGTTGTCGCTCGCTTTAACTGCGCCTTCGTAATAGTCGAGGCGAGCCAAAAATTCGTATGCTTTTACTTTTTCTGCGCCAGTAACAGTTGGAAGCGCAGAGCGGTAAGCAGCGCGAGCAGCATCAATTGCCGCAGCGCTGTCGCCGCGTTTAGCGTAAAGAGCGTCGGCAGCTGTAAAGTCGTAAGCAAAAGCGTTAACGCTTGCAAAAGCACTAGCTACAGCAAGAGATTTCAATACAGTAGACATCATGAGTCTCTCCTCAAAAATTAGAACAAAAATGATGAAAATGATTCACACTCAAGACACTTACAGCCCTCGAACTCGGGAGATCTGCAAAGCAGCTTGTTGGCCATTGGTAAAACAAAAGCAAAACCGACGCAACAGTCTATTTTTCTTTTGCACAAAAATTGAACAAAAAACCTGGATTTAAAACAAACTTGAGAAAATGTAGGAATTTAGGGCCTGCTTTTTGATTTAGCCGGAAAAAGAAAAAACCGGGGGTAGCGCAAAGCCTGTTGCAAAATACGCGCGAGCACATTCCAAGCACTTTTAATTTCGGCGTCCCGTGCACGCAGAGCAAGCATAAGTGCCAATACAAAGCTGACCAAAACATTGCTCAGACCAATGAGTACGATTCCTGCAATAGAACGGTAAACAAAGGGATTGTGCCAAATGTCTTCGACAGGAGCCAGAGTTGTGAGCGCTATAGCCAAAGTGCCAGCACCCAACGTTACGTGCCGCACGTCCATTGAAATTCCAATAAGCTTTCCTAAAGTCATTGGTAACACAAGTAAATATCCCAATGAAATACTTGCCCCAATTCCCAATACGTTACGCTTCCACACGCCTGCAATCCACTTCATCAAACCGTGACCCAAATAATCACCCACCTGATGTTCTTCAATGGCACGGGGAATACGTCGGTAAATAGACCAATTTTCGAGCCAGCCAGAACACAAGCTCGAAATCCAAAGCAACACCGCAGTCATGGCCGCAAATAAAAATGTTGTGGGAGCGAACACATCGGTGGTTTGCATAATATAATGGGCTTTGTCGGCGTCAATCATGTGGGCACCGGTGCGTTTTAAAATTACCAAATCGAGTAAAATTGCCGCCGGAACCACAGCAGAAACATTACCAACTGCCGCAACAAATTGCGACCTCGAAATTTTTGCTACCAACTCTACCATGCGCTGTGTTACTTTTGGAGGTGAGTCACTGCTTAAGGCATGAGCCAACGATGCGGCTGTCATAGAAGGCTGCTTTGTGGCTAAAGTGAATCCCAAAATCTGCAAAAGTAAAAAACTTAGCGCGTAATTTGTGCCAATGAGCACGCCTTCCACAAGGGGAGCGGCACCTAAATGTCCAATTTTAAACTTCATAAAACAAGTGCCAGCCGTAAGCACTCCGGCGCCCATAGCTGTGAGAAGCATTTGCCGGTATTCACCCCAGCCGCTTGTAATATAGTGTTCGCCGGTGCTACTCGCGTGTTCGGTAATTTTGCGCGCCAACATATTTAAATTATTTTTGAGCAAAAAACTGAGCGATTTGTCTTGCAAACGCCTTAACACCAACGAAGCCGTAAAGGTAAAAGCAGGAACAGCCGCTCTGCCATCGCGCGAAAGTCGCAATAAAGTGAGTAAATCTCCCATTCTATCGAGGCTTTTACTAATTAACTCAACCCTAAAAACTACGTCGACACTCACACCAGTGTTATCGAGACTCTCTGTAACGCGCTTTAATGTTGTGCGACAAGCTTGTGCTTCTTGAATACAAGCGTTGAGTCTGTCGTCTGTAACGTGAGTTTGGCCTTCTCGCAACGAGGTCACAAGTTCTTTGCAAATCAAATATAGCCTGTAAAAAGGTGAATCTTGTATATGGCGCGACTTGGCATGTTTGCGAATATCATGCGAAAGCCCCACCGTTGAAACTCTCAAGGCTAACAACTCTACAGCATCGCAGATTTCGGAACGCAATGGCCGCCAGATATCGCGCCGATCTTTTTCGCTCTTTCCAACGGCAACTACAAATCTTTCTAAAAGAGATTTTGGCTGACTCGCAAGCCACTTGGCCTCTTGCCAACTGGGCATGCATCCACTTAACACATCGGCTAAGTCTTCTGGTGTGCGGGGTTTTGGCAACAATTTTTCCATCAAACAATTTATAATATCGCCTAAAAAACCGCGGTCTCCAGGAATACCCGCTTCAGTCAAAAGTAACAAACCAGAGGCATGACTGAATAAATAGGCAAAACGTTCGCGAATTTGAGCGCAAAATTCTGCGTCAGATTCCATTAAAACCACAATTTCTTCGAACCCCTTGGGGCCACTTTTGCGCATGTAACGCACGGCACCAAAGCCAGCAACCATAATTTGGGTCAGGTTGAGTTTTTCGCGAGGTTCAAAAAATGATTGGAGCGATGGTTGCGACATTTCCAGAAACTCCCCCACTAACGCCATCTGCATGAAGGCGACCCAGAGTGTAACGCAACAATGTTCTGGTGGGGAGGCAAAAGCTGTGAATTCTTTCACAAAATTGCAAAGCGTCAAAAACTAAAAGTGGGCATTGCTCCCGACTTTAAATAAGTTTGCACAATTATTGTAAGTCTGAACCAGTTTTGAGCCAGTTGATGAGTTTTTGGCCGTCTTCAGAGTTCTTGAAAGTGAAGTCAGGAATACCTCGCTGAGGAGGTGGGGGCATTGTACCAGCTTCTATTCTAATAATAAGTCTTTCTTTGTCGAGTTTAACACTCTCAAAATCAATGATATCTATATTTTTCCTAACATGACAACCAAAACATTTAGAACTTAAAATTCCTTCAAAATCTGCATATTTCGGCCCCGCTGGCACAGGCAAATCAGGCCCTACCACTGTTGGTACAGGTGCTGCTGTGGGCGCAACGGTGACTTCGGGCGTTGGTGCCACTGTCACTTCGGGATTGGGGCCCGTTGTTCCAACAACTGTGGGTTCTGGCATAGGTGCCGGGCTCGCGTCGGTCACTGGCAATGCGTTTACTGTGGGTACAGGCGAAGCTGCAACTACAGGCTGATTTGATTTGCTTTTTTTAGTGCCCCAAAAACCACCACAACCCAAGACAGACAATGCCGCTAACGACCAAATTACTTTTTTCATTCTAAAAATCCCCTTTAAGGTGTGGCTCAAAAGTCTCACTTTTGATTGAAACTCACTCAGGGGCACACTAGTTCACCCTGGCTGAATTTGCCACAGAAAAAATCCCTCTGAATTTGAGGGGATTTGAGGGGATTGCATTTTTTGTTACTTTAGCATGAGATAGGAATCCAGCCACCAGCATTTGCGTTTTACTCGCTCCGGTCGCGGAGCTCCTGAGTGTGCGCTTGAATCCACAAACGCGGCTCATAGCCAGGATCGCAAATAATGGTTTTTGTAGGGTCACACGGTTCCCAAAGCCGGAGCAATCTCGTTTACCTGTCTTAAGAAAATTATATTGCGCCCATAGCCCGAGCTTGTCGTCGTCAGTAAGTTCTTCGCTGTCTCCGTACATGACACTTTTGAATTTCGTAGGTCGTCCTTTGATTTCAGGAACTTCGCTCGTGTTATAGACGTCTCCGAGGCCAAACAGGTGACCAACTTCGTGGAGAATTGCCCAATGCTGTCGCTTGAGAGTTGATTCATGTCCACGATTTAATGGACCACTCACAATTATGACATCGAGTGGACTGGCAGTGGAATAGCAAAGTGAGCGGTCGGCTGGCTTGGGACTTGTGCCACTATATAAAGAGCAGACTTTTGAGAAAAACACCTCAGGATCACGTGTATAAATAAACTTAAGATTTTCTTTGCCAGTAGAACTAGTGGCATTCATTTTGAAATTCGGAGGGAGTTCGAATTGCACTGGCTCGAACTCTACCAATACTTCCTTACTTTTTAAGCGCCATTCCGGATGATCATCCATGAGGGAAAGCCAAGCTTGAAGATGCGAAGTCAGGACCGTTTTTACATGTTCAATTTCATCTTTCGACGGCGGTGGATTCCCGAGATAATAGAGATCAACTACCACTTTTCCTTTCGATTCCACATTCTTGAGAAACGAATTATTTCCGTAATGTGCCGGCAGGAAGGCAGACTTTAAATCGGAGGATTTGTCGAAAGTCCGAGTCTTGCATGCTGCAGCGCCCACAAATGCTAGTGCGATCGCGCAACTTATTATAGATAAGCTACTGAACAATTTTATATGCACCAAGGCGTTCCTTCCATGTGCCCGGCTCCGGCAACTACAAATAACAGAATGAGTCATTCTAATCCGATCCTCCGCAACAAGTGTATCTTGATTTTGACCAGCAGCTTGTCGACCTTGAAAATTTGCAGATTTGGCAGCTGCAGCTACGGTTGTTATGGCACTTGGTCGAGTGCTAGACGAAATCTATGATTTGGGCCCTGACATGCTTTTCCAATCTATTGCATTTGCGGCAGCCAGAAAAGAAAAATTAACGGTCCCAACTTTGCACAACGACACCACATCTTTTTCATTTTATGGCGATTATACGAGCGAAGCATCAACTGGGGCGAAGAGTGGTGAATTTCCTAAAGAACCCTGTCATGCAATTATAACCTACTGATTTTCAAAAGATCATATTTCAGACTGCAAACAATTATTACAAGAATTGCTTGTGTCAAGCGATGGAAATGTTCCGCTTATGGCAAAAATTCATTCTGGCAATGCGTCAGATGTGAAAATTATTCAGGAACGGATTGAAGATTTAAAGCAACAATTTGCTGAAGCCACCAATCTCATGCCTGAGTATATTGTCGCTGACTCTAAATTCTACAACAAAAAAAATGTTCAGTTCTGCAAAGACCAAACGAATAGCCCTCACTGGATTACAAGAGTCCCAGATAATATTATTTAAGCAAAAGCTGCTATAGAAAATGCATTTGAGAGAAATAATTGAAATACTCTTGGATCGGCGAATTGTGCTGATAAAAACAAATTCAGTGCATCTGTTGTGACCCGAAAAGCCTAAGAGTATCGTTTTATTGTTGCAGTAACAGAATATTGGTTGATTCGAGCTAAGAAAAATTTTCAGACGCAATCATAAAAATGGCAATAAACTTTATTGAAAAAAGAAAAAAATCTGGTAAAAAAGAAATTTTTTTCAAAGCTAGAAGCAGAAGAATATATAAATCAAATATCAAAGTCATTAATATACCATAAAATCGATTCATTTTACCTTTAATTGCATCAAAAATATTTCAAAAAAGGAAGACCTTCTGTTACCGATGCAGCAATAGATACTTATTCAGCTAGTTTTCTTTTCTCTAAATTGAATGAAGATTTAATAAATAAAATAGTCTGGAATAGAACGCGTTTTGTAGTTGGATCAAGTGATTTAACCGATCGAGCTGAAAAAATTATTGAAACTTACAGAAAAGATCAACAAGGCGTGGAGAGAGCGTTTCAGTTTTTAAATAGTCCTATGTTTTTCGCAGATGCATTTTTCTTCAAAAATACGACGAAAATAGTCGCACTCTTAAACTTGATGACAATTTCGTTATTAGTTTATTCTTTACCGCAATGTAAAATCAGAGGTCCTATAGAGGAAAAGAATGAACCTATTCCAGATCAAAAAGGCAAGCCAACAAAACGGCCAACAATGGCTTGAGTGAGTCAGACTTTTAAAGGAATTGATCTCATTTCACAAAGTTATAAAGGCGTCAGAAAATATAAATTTGTACGACTCGGAAAATTTGCAAATCAAGTACTCGCTCTTCTTGGCTCTCAATATGTCGACAGATACTCCTCAAAAATGCTAATTTAGAAATTTTATATCTTTTTTAAATACGAGGTATGGCGAACGGGTATGCGGAATGCGGATCATTGATGCTCCAATTCTAAATTTTTTGCCAATGGACATTTTATTTTCTGACCGAAAAAACTAATCGATTTTCGGGGCCCGCTTTCCTGCATCAATGAAAGACTGAAGGGCACAAAGCGTGTTCACGAGGGACAACTCAATAATCACAATCTACATCTGACCCGTCACATTTCAGCTCACTCATTACAATTTACGCTGCTTTGCCATCAATAGCATCGACAACTCGTGCTTTAACCGCAAGCAAACCTAACGTAGAAAGTTTTTTGACTCCAATCTGCGTCAAGGCGTTTAAAATTTCCGGATTGTTTTTAATTTCGTCTTTGTCGGCGAAAAGCTTCAACCAAAAATACTCTTTAAGCACTCTACTTTCGAGTGATGGAAAGCCATTTTTTCGCCATTTAGCTATTCCCGGAGCAGAACAAGAGATAATATCGAGTACTTCTTTATTTGAAATCCAGGTCATTTCACATAAAAAATCGTATTCGACTTTTGTAAGGTTTGATTCTTCAGCACAAATTTTATTTGCCACTGCATTTTGTAAACGAGTCAGCTCTGCCAAACTTAAAGAAATACTCTGATTATCTTCAATTGAATATGTTACTTTAGAAAACACCCAAACACGCCCTGCTATATGTACGGGATGATTTTCGTAAATTTTAAGTAATTCAGTCAATTTTAACCTCTCTGTATTCGGGATGATTATTTTTCATAAATTGAACTGCAGCAAAACGAGATTTAAAGCCTTTTTTTTCGGTTGAGGCGCCTTGACCGGTGCCATCGTAAAAACAAAAAAGTATTGCTTTTACGGGGACAAAAAGTTGATTTTTGCAACTTTAAACCACTCGAAAGACGGCATACCATCCAAAACTGCCACTGTTGAGAGGGTCCACCCAAACAACAACTTCGAAGGACTGATGTCCGGAAAATGTTTCACCTAACTCCAAGGAACCAATTGCTCGCCCTTGCTTCAAAACTTGCAATAGCGCGCGGCTGGCACGCACTAAGTAACGCTCTGTTGGCGGAACATGTTCAATTTTCACAGCTTCTTTAGAAATACTAACTAAATCTGCCATCCAATCTCGCATGTGAAATGCTCCCAAGAATTTGTACATTGACACAAAATCATTTTATATTCAATGAAAAAAATTTCTCCATGTAAAAATACCTTGCGCAATGGGTCCGCAAAGTGTTCCTATTTTGTTTACAGAACCTAGCCCGTTACATAAAAGCAGGACGAGCTCTTTTATCCAGCGGATTAAATTTTGTGTTCGGAAATTGAACGGAATGCACAAAAAAAGACGTTACGATGGTTATTTTTAGTCATTTTTATTTAAAAAAAAGCAGAACTAATTCTTCAAACATTATTCAACATTTATATTTTTTTACAGCATACAAATTATCACTACAAAAACTCACTTATTTTTGTTTTACCAACAAACAGTCATCAGTTCCTGACAATTGGGCGCCATTTATATTTGACTGAAGAGAAAACTTATACTTTCAATTTCCATCCGCCTGCAGCACAAATGAAAATTATGATTTGCGCGCAGACTCGCTACGTTTGAAAATCGAGAACATTCTTTTGCTTGATAAACTTGTAGCACAGAGGTTATAGCATGCTGCTAACTGCCGATGGTGGCAAAGTTAATTTAGCTGAAGACAATTATTATGTAGGAGCTACGGATGGCAATTCTGGCCGCGCAGCGTTTCCTGCGCGACTTCCTGTTCTCAAAGCAACTTCAAAAGCGCGATTAGATTATGTTGAAACTCGCATTTGTAATATTCATCCCAATGCACAATCAGTTCCGGAAATTCTGGACACACTATAATTTCAGTCATTCTGCCCACATCTTTATTGAATCGATTTTAAATGAAATCAAGAATTCACAATCTTATTTTAAACGACGCAAGTTTTAATTCTGCACAGACTCGTTGAGCTGGTTCATAGGCAGATCTGCACATTTTTGCTGCTTCTGTTGCGTTTTTTGCACCGTTTTCGAGGGCGGTAATAATATCTGCCCGCCAAGAAGTGCCATAAATCAGCCTATTCCGGTATTGCCGGCAATTTTCAGCAATCTGAGATGGCGATAATGCGTGTTTTTCGGCAATTGATTCACTGCCTGTTGGAACAATAAATCCTGTTCCATTTGCCCAAGATTCTATTCCTTTTTGCTTTACTATCAATTGTGCAAATTCTAAGTCCACTGTCGCATGCAGTTGAGTTTGATTTATTGCTAAAATTTTCCAACGACTTTGGCCGCAAGAGATTCCAAAAAATGCAAATGCAGAAATCCAGACCAAATCCCCATCAATTTCTTTTTTTAATTTCAATTTTCTGAGCCGCTCCATATTTACGAGCTCACCGTGCATATAAATCCAAGATAAAATTGGACTCAATAATTTAGCATCTTTGCATTGTCCAATTTCTAATGCTCCTTCTAACAATGCCAATTCAATATCACTCGTTTCCCCAGTTATTAAGAGCGGAATATAAGTATTTTTCCGCCAAAATACATCCCGCATAAATCCAGTGATTCGGGCGAATTAATTGTGACGAAT